>NZ_FRDB01000048.1 GCF_900143145.1 Candidatus Sodalis sp. SoCistrobi | reverse complement strand
CGTCATATGCTGTTTAACCAGCGTCTGATATCGGCGGGTAAGGCGAGAGTCAATCCCGCCAACAGATAGGTTGAAATCATTCTGCAAAGTAATAACAGGTATCACGATAAATGTGTAGATACCTATGAATTCGGGGGCTGCCGCATCACCGTGTCAGGCGTTTAAGCTTAGGCGTTTAACAGGTGGTTCATACGGCGGATAAACTGATTGGGATCGTCAAGCGTACCCCGCTCGGCCAGCAACGCTTGATCCATCAGCAGCTCGACCCAGTCGCCAAAGGCGCCGTCATCGCCCATATCGGCAGTGCGTTTGACCAGCACGTGGTCCGGGTTGAGTTCAAAAATATATTTGATCTCCGGCGCGGCTTGACCGGCGGCGGCAAACAGCTTGGCCATTTGTGTCGTCATGTCATCGGCGTCGGTGGTAACAACCGCGGGGGTATCGGTTAAACGGTGCGTCAGCCGCACCTCTTTCACGCGCTCACCGAGATAGGTTTTCACGCGCTCAACGAACGGCTCAAGGGCTTTTTCAGCCTCTTTCTGCTCGTCGTTTTCTTCATCGGCCAGCTTATCCAGCGACGGGTCGGCTTTGCTGACCGACTGGAACGCTTTGCCGTCAAATTCCGTCAGGTAGCTCATCATCCATTCATCGATACGTTCGGAGAGCAGCAGCACTTCGATGCCCTTCTTCCGCAGCAACTCCAAATGGGGACTGCTCTTGGCGGCGGCATAGCTATCGGCGGTGATGTAATAGATTTTTTCCTGCCCTTCCACCATGCGCCCGACATACTCTTCCAGCGAGACGGTCTGAGCCGGGCTGTCGCCGTGGGTGGAGGCGAAGCGCAGCAGTTTAGCCACCGCTTCGCCGTTGGTGGGATCTTCGCCGGCGCCTTCTTTCAGCACCAGACCAAACTCCTGCCAGAACGATTGATACTGTTGGGCATCGTCCTTGGCCAGTTTCTCCAGCATCGACAGCGCACGTTTGGTCAGCGCACCCTTCAGGTTCTGCGTCACGCGGCTGTCTTGTAGAATTTCCCGCGACACGTTGAGCGGCAGATCGTTGGAATCAATCAGCCCCTTCACGAAGCGCAGATAATTCGGCATGAATTGTTCGGCGTCATCCATGATAAACACGCGCTGCACATACAGTTTCAGGCCGTGTTTATGCTCACGGTTCCACATATCCCAGGGCGCTTTCGCCGGGATGTAGAGCAGGCTGGTGTATTCCTGTTTCCCTTCGACGCGGTTGTGGCTCCAGCTTAGGGGCTCACTGAAATCGTGGGACAGGTGCTTGTAGAATTCTTTGTATTCGTCATCGCTGATTTCGGCCTTGTTGCGGGTCCACAGCGCCTGCGCTTTGTTAATTTTTTCCCAGGGCACGACCTCTTCGTCGCTGCCTTCTTCTTCGCTTTTGCTACGGGTTTCGATTTCCACCGGCAGCGCAATGTGGTCGGAGTATTTGCCGATAACGCTCTTGAGACGCCAGTCATCGAGGAAGTCGTCTTCGCCCTCGCGCAAGTGCAAGGTGATTTCCGTACCGCGCTCCGGTTTGACGATATCGGCGATGGTGTAATCACCCTCGCCAGCAGATTCCCAGAACACCCCTTCTTCGGGTGTAGCGCCGGCGGCACGGGTGCGGACGGTGACCTTGTCCGCCACGATAAAGGCCGAATAGAAGCCAACGCCAAATTGGCCGATAAGCTGGCTGTCTTTAAGTTGATCGGAACCCATCGATTCCAGGAACGCCTTGGTACCGGATTTGGCAATGGTACCCAAATTGTCGATCACTTCCTCACGCCCCATGCCGATACCGTTATCGCTCAGCGTTATGGTGCGTTTTTCTTTATCGCAGGACAGGCGTACGCGTAACTCGCCGTCCCCTGCGTATAAATCCGGCTGCGACAGGGCGCGAAAACGCAATTTGTCCGCCGCATCCGAGGCGTTGGAAATCAGCTCGCGCAGGAAAATTTCTTTATTGAAATAAAGGGAATGGATCATCAGGTGAAGCAGCTGCTTGACTTCCGATTGGAATCCGCGGGTTTCTTGTCCTTTCATACTCATGTTATACCTCAATCCAAATTGCGACCAAACAGGCGGTTAAAGACGGCAATGAAGTACAAATGGGGATAAGGGGGGGCAATTTCAAGCGAAAGGTAAAAAAAGCCTGCCCCCGGCCGGCGGACCGGCCCGAGGCGGTGTCAGAATTTGATGGGATGACGGCCCGCCAGCGAATGGGACAACGTCGTGCCGTCCACCATTTCAAGCTCGCCGCCGACCGGCACGCCATGGGCGATACGGCTGGTCATCACGCCGTAATGCGCGCACATTTCAGCGATGTAGTTGGCGGTCGCCTCACCTTCCACCGTCGGGTTGGTGGCGAGGATGACTTCCTGGAGACTTTCCTTCTCAAGCCGCTCCTGCAATCGGCCAAGACCAATATCGTCCGGGCCGATACCGTCGAGGGGCGACAGGTGCCCCATCAGCACGAAATAACGCCCGGCGAACTGGCCGGTCTGCTCAATGGCGTGAATATCCGCCGGACTCTCCACCACGCAGATCTGGCCCGACTGCTGCCGGCGGGGATTGGCGCAAATCGTACAGACAGGCTGCTCGGTGAAGGTGCGGCAATCCTCACAATGGCCGATTTCCGACATCGCGCGGGTCAGCGCTTGCGCCAGACGCATGCCGCCGCTGCGATCGCGCTGCAGTAAGTGGAAAACCATACGCTGCGCCGATTTCGGCCCGACGCCCGGCAGGCAACGTAAGGCCTCCGTTAATGCCTCCAGTAAAGGACTGGTTTGCATTAGAACGGCATTTTAAAACCAGGAGGAAGCTGCATGCCGTTGGAGACGGCAGCCATTTTTTCCTTCTGGGTTTCGGCAATACGGCGGGCGGCGTCGTTAAACGCCGCAGCGATCAGATCTTCCAGCATGTCTTTATCATCTTCCAGCAGGCTGGGATCGACTTCGACACGGCGACAATTGTGCGCGCCATTGATGGTGACTTTGACCAGGCCGGCGCCCGACTCCCCCGTCACCTCCAGTTGCGCAATCTCTTCTTGCATCCGCTGCATTTTTTCCTGCATTTGCTGGGCCTGTTTCATCAGGTTGCCCATTCCGCCTTTACCAAACATAGTCTTCTCTCTTAGTTGCATCGGGCCGCACTGGCGGCATCTTGCCGCAGCGCGGCGGGTTATACGGGCCGGATGCTGTCTTCATCCAGCTCGGCGTCGAAAAAGCGTTGCAGCATCTGAATATGCGCATCGTTCATAATCGCTTCCCGCGCCCGCACCAGTTTTTCTTCATAAATCGCCTGGCGCCATTCCAGCGGCGTTTTCATTGCCGGATTATCATCTTCCGTTACGGTTAATTCAACCGGCGCGCCCAGATCGGCGCTCAGCGCGTCACAGAGCGCGCTTTGTGCCGTCGCCGAATTTAGATGACGCTGTGAGGTGCGCAAGTGCAGACAGACTTTACCCGGCGCCAAATCCTCTTTCCAGGCGTTCAACGCCAGCTGCTGCACCAGTTTGGGCACCGCCAGCCGGTTCACCTGCGCCGCCCAGGGGTCGCGCGTCAGCGACTCTTCCGCCAGGTACAGCACCAGTTCCGGCGTTTTTTCATGCTCCAGCGCCGTGCGCAGCGCCTTGGGGGTGGTTACAGGCTCCGGGTCGGCCTCGGGCTTAAGACTGGCACGCCAGCGGTAGGCCTCCGGCCGCGGGGAATCCACCGGCTCCTCCCGCCCGGCGGCGGGTTGGCGCTGCTTTGCGCGCTCACCGACAGTAGCCAGCCGCTCCAGCGCGCTGACGGCGGTTTTCTGGCGCGCCGGCGCCGGGTCATCCTTTTTTGTTTTTTGGCTCTCCTGACGCTTCATCAGGGCGGTGCGGGCCTGTAAGAGCTGCGCAGTCGCCGCCGGCAACGGGTTATTGCCTGCGGAAGACGGCTCGATCGCCACCGGGCCATCCTCTGCAGACGTCGGCACGGACGGTGCCAGCGGCCCGTCATTTTCCGGCGTCAACGTGCCGTCCTGCCAATCGCCCTGCGCTTCATCATCATCGAAGCCGCTGGCGGCGTAGGCCTGCATCAAACTTTCTTCCGCGCTATCTACCACGCTGGACTGGCCGGCGCCCGGTAAAGTCGATCTCTGCTCACCGGTCAACGATCCTAACGTCGGCGGCGCGCTGGCGCTACGCCCGCCATCAGCGGCGGAGGCCGGCGGCGGCGGTCCGGCAGCGTCACCCTCGGCAGACATGGCTCTCGTGGCGTGCTGGCCGGCGGCGTCACCCTCGGCAGACATGGCCCCCGTGGCGTGCTGGCCGGCGGCGTTACCGTTGGAAGAGGCGAAAGAATTGGGCACGCCACGCGCAGGTACAGTCGCTGACGCAGACAAAGACGCAGTATTGGCGCCGGCGCGCCTGGCGTTTTCAAGTGCTAATCGCGCCGGTGCGGGCCTGGGGGCGCCGGTGTGTGATCTTGCCGACGGGTCAGCGGCGGCGCTCGCATGCGCCTTTGCCGGCCGGCCAGACGCCATTAGCGGGTTAACCCCGGGGGCGTTCTCCTGCCCGCCCTGAACGTCGCGGGAAGATCCAATGCCGGCGGCCGGGGCCGGGGCACCGGATGTTAGGGCCGCACCGGCGGGCGGGCTAGCGTGGCGGGCGTCAACGCCGAATTCAGCCGTTTTTTTTTCCGTACTGGCGACGGTCGTCACCGTTTCTACCGCGGCGGGATGGAACGCCAGCGCGCGCAGCAGCGTCATTTCCACCCCCATCCGGGGGTCCGGCGCAAAGGGCAACTCTTTGCGCCCGATAAGCAGGGTCTGGTAATAGAGCTGCAGATCGGCCGGCGGCAGACGCCGGGCCAAGTCCCGCAAACGCGGCACGCTGGCCGAGTCTTCCTCATCGTTCAATTGGTCCGGCAAGAGCTGGCCCAGCGCGAGGCGGTGCAGTAAAGAAAGCATTTCGACAAGCAATGTTTCCCAGTCCATACCCCGGGCGGCACATTGCGCAAGCTGCGCCATCATCGCGCCGCCGTCGGCGTCGACCAGCGCTTCGATAAGCGCCAGCGGCTGTTCGGTGTTAAGCGTACCGAGCATCAGGCGCACCGCCTCGTCGCTCACCTCCCCCTGCCCCATGGCAATAGCCTGGTCGGTCAGACTGAGGGCATCCCGCAGGCTGCCGTCGGCGGCCCGGGCCAGCAACTGCAGCGCGCGCGGCGCGGCGACAATATGTTCCTGCTGCAACACCGATGACAGATGGTTGCGGATCTGCTCAACGTCGAGCGCCTTTAAATGGAATTGTAAACAGCGGGAAAGAATGGTCACCGGCAGCTTTTGCGGATCGGTGGTGGCCAATAAAAACTTGACGTGCGCCGGCGGCTCTTCCAGCGTTTTGAGTAACGCGTTGAAGCTGTGGCGGGACAGCATATGCACTTCATCGATCAGATACACCTTGAAGCGGCCGCGCGCCGGGGCGTACTGCACGTTGTCCAGGAGTTCACGGGTATCTTCCACTTTGGTGCGCGACGCGGCATCGATTTCGATCAGATCGACAAAACGACCCTGCTCGATTTCGCGGCAGTTATCGCACTGGCCGCAGGGCGTGGCGGTGATACCGGTTTCGCAATTCAACCCTTTAGCCAGCAGACGTGCAATAGTGGTTTTACCCACGCCACGGGTGCCGGATAAAAGATAGGCATGATGGATCCTGCCCAATGATAGGCCGTTCGCCAGCGCCGTCAGGACATGATCCTGACCTACTACATCGGCAAATGTTTGCGGACGCCACTTACGGGCAAGCACCTGATAGCTCATGAGTCGCGATTTACGTCGGAGGAACAGAAGGCCATGCTAACACAGCCCCGCACCGCAGCGCGAGGCTGATGTCATTAGTGGCCGGGGAACAGTACCAGGCTATAACTGGCAACGCCGATGCTGTTGAGAAGCGCTTCACCACCGAGGTCGGCCAAATTGATAACGAAGGCCGCATCCTGCACCTCGCCGCCGAGCCGCCGGATCAATTTCACCGTGGCGCCGATAGTCCCGCCGGTGGCCAGCAGATCGTCCACCACCAGCACTTTATCGCCGGGAACAATCGCATCTTGATGAATTTCAAGGCTGTCGGTGCCATACTCCAGCACGTAGCTTTCACTGATTATCTCACGCGGCAGCTTGCCGGGCTTGCGTACCGGAACAAAACCCAGCCCCAACGCCAGCGCGACCGGGGCACCGAACAGAAACCCGCGCGCTTCGGTACCGACGATTTTCGTCAGCCCTGCATCGCGATAACGTTCGGCCAGCAGCGCAATGCTGGCGGCATAGGCGCGCGAGTCTTCGAGCAGGCTGGTGATATCGCGAAACAGGATGCCGGGTTTCGGATAGTCTGGAACCGATTTAATGCTTTGTTTAATTAATGCTAATTGTTGTTCCGTAGCGGTCATAGTGGTTATGCCTGGAAAAGCCTCTATTCATCATCAACGCGGATCCTGTCATGGCTGAAACAAGACTGACCGCGCACGAAAGCGCCCAAATCTATGCAAACTGCCGCAAAAATGCAACCGCCCACCAACGCAGACAAAGCAAATTATTGACGTGGCGCAAGCTGCGCCGCTCGGCCCCCTGCGTTAATGCTGTGCATCACCGAAAACGACGGGGTATTATCATAAAAGTCGACTCCGATGTCATTCTTTACAGGTAAATGACGTGCACGCATCCCAACTGATTACCGTTCTTGACGGCCAACTTAACGATTTAGCCGCACGCATCGACGTTCAGGGACAGGCTCTGGTACAGCAATCCCGTTTAGACCCTCTGTTGTTCAGCACGCGCGGCAACCGACTTGGGGACTATCTGTCCGAGAGCCGCGCAACGCTTTCGCATTTGACCAGCGCGGTGGAACAAGGCCGTACCGAGCGCGTGGCCTGGCTGGCCCAACGGCTAACCGACCAAATGTTGGCGCTCTCCCGCGAGCTGGCGACGCAAAAGTTGCGCCAGGAGCGCCCTTCCACCGCGCCGGCGGAGGATATTTACGCCCGCCTTGCCGAGTGTCAAGACTATGAGCGGCGGCTGCAGGCCATGATCCGCGACCGCGATAGCCTGCGTAGCGCCGCAGACGACCTGCCCCGCGCTCGGCGGTTACAGCAAGAAATCGCCGCGCTGGAAGGACCTCTGATGCGGTGCCGGCAGGCGTTGACCCGGCTCGAATACCAAATAGAGCGGCGCGAACGGGGCGAATAAGCAAAAATAATTTGTCCGGTGGCACAAATTGGTTACATGCTCATCATTTATAGTGTAAATAATATCACCTATACTTCAGTTTACAGCCTGAGTTGTGCAGGAGAGCGAGGTGACCCTCGAACACGAATCCCCCGAAATCAAATTGGCGATCGATTTGATTATGCTGCTGGAAAAGAATGAATTGTCACCGGCGTTGGTGCTGGCGGCGCTGGAAATCGTCAAAAATGATTACTTGCGCAAAGCGGACACCAGGGAGTAAACGTTTTCAGGCTGTGCCTGCGTAGAGCGTCAGGCGGACCGGTGCGCGTCGTGTTGCCCACAGCGCAACATCGGACTCATGCGCAGCATGTCGATGAGTCCGAACACCAAGGTGCGCGACTCGGCTTGCAGATCGAAGCTTTCGGGAGTGAACAGCCAGTTTTCCATGAGACCGGTCATGTAAGCGCGCAACATGATCGCCGCCCGCCGGCAGTGCAGCGTTGCGGGCAATTGCTGTTGTTCTATGCAGCGGCCGAGCGTCACTTCCAGCCGGTCGTAGCATTCATCAAACAATTGCGATCGCACTTCCTGGTACAGCGCCATTTCACCCACGAATTCGCATTTATGAAACAATATTTCCATAAGCTCACGCCACTGGCGGTTAGAAACGGTAGCGTCAAGAATGTAAATCATTGTCTCGGTTAACACATAAAGTGGATTGTCTGGATATTTTGTTTGATACTCTGTTTCAAAATCTTGGATCTTACTGTCGGCCGTGTGAAGTATTTCATTAAATAACTCGGCTTTATTTTTGAAGTGCCAATAAATCGCGCCGCGCGTTACCCCGGCCAATGCCGCGATATCATTGAGTGATGTGGCGGATACCCCTCTCTCGGAGAAGGCCTTGATGGCGGCGTCCAGTATATGCTGGCGGGTTTCCTGAGCCTGTCGTTTGGTTTTTCGTGCCATAGTGCCGTTTTAGCGTGGTCTTTGGATTTACATACATTCAAGAATGTATGTAACATAGCATAACGAAAAATGTAACGCAGCACTGTCTTTGGGGCTTGTGATCACTTGATCAATTTTTTCAAATCGGAATCTTGGGGTTTATCTATGAACAAAAACAGAGGGCTATTGCCTCTGGCGGCCGTTCTGATGCTTTCCGGCAGTTTTATTCTCGCAGGATGTGACAATAAAGAAGCCGGGCAGGCAGGAAATCAGCAGCAGGCTCCCGAAGTGGGCGTTGTGACGCTAAAAAAACAAGCGCTTAATGTCACCACCGACTTACCGGGCCGCACAGCCGCTTTTCGTGTCGCGGAAGTCCGCCCGCGGGTCGATGGTATTATCCTGAAACGTAACTTCGTTGAAGGCAGCGATGTCACGGCAGGCGTGTCTTTATATCAGATTGATCCCGCGACCTATCAGGCCGCTTATAACAGCGCCAAGGGCGATCTGGCGCAGGCGCAGGCGAATGCCGGCATTGCGCGGGTGACCGTAAACCGGTACAAAAAACTCCTTTCCACCAACTATGTTAGCCGCCAGGACTATGATCAGGCGGTGGCTACCCTCGCGCAGAATGATGCCGCCGTGCAGGCCGCTCAGGCCTCGCTGGAAACCGCCCGCATTAATCTGGCTTACACCCGCGTCACCTCCCCGATAAGCGGCCGCATCGGCAAATCCGCCTTTACCGAAGGCGCGTTGGTCACCAGCGCGCAAACGACCGCTATGGCGACCGTACAACAGCTGGACCCGATGTATGTCGACGTGACTCAATCAAGCAACGACTTTATGCGTCTACGCCAGGAGCTGGAAAACGGCACGCTGAAACAGCGCGACGGTAAAGCAACGGTGCGTTTGCTGATGGAAAACGGTGGAGAATTCGCGCAGACCGGGACGCTGGAATTCTCCGACGTCACGGTGGATGAAACCACGGGTTCTATCACGTTGCGCGCTATTTTCCCCAATCCGCAACACACCTTGTTGCCGGGTATGTTTGTGCGCGCCAAATTGGATCAGGGCGTCAATGAAAACGCTTTACTCGTGCCTCAACAGGGCGTCACCCACACGCCCCGCGGCGAAGCGAGCGCCATGGTGGTCGATAGCAACAGTAAGGTTGCCCTCCGCCAGATCACGGCGCCGCAGGCCATAGGCGATAAATGGTTAGTCACCGCCGGGTTACAGGAAGGCGACAAGGTCATTGTCGCCGGCGTGCAAAAGGTGAAACCCGGCATGCAGGTCACGCCCAAAGAGGTGACCGACCAGGAAAAACAACCGGAACAACCGCAGCCTGACACCGCCAGCAAGTCTTAACAGGAACGGGTAACCCTTATGTCTAAGTACTTTATCGATCGGCCCATTTTCGCATGGGTGATTGCCATTATCATCATGCTGGCGGGGGCGCTGTCGATACTCAAGCTGCCCATCGAACAGTATCCGGCTATCGCGCCGCCGACGATCCGTATCACCGCGACCTATCCCGGCGCGGACGCCTCAACGTTGCAAGACAGCGTGACGCAGATAGTCGAGCAGAATATGAACGGCATCGACCATTTGATGTACATGGCGTCCGACAGTGACTCGTCCGGGACCGCGACCATCACGCTGACCTTTGAGTCGGGTGCCGATCCGGATATCGCCCAGGTTCAGGTGCAAAACAAACTTCAGCTGGCCATGCCGCTGCTGCCGCAAGAAGTTCAGCAACAGGGTGTGCAGGTGCAGAAATCCAGCGCCAGCTTCCTCATGGTCGCCGGTTTTATCAGCGATGATAAAAACATGACTCAGGAAGATATCGCGGATTATGTCGGCTCCTCGCTGAAAGATCCCATTAGCCGTACCAACGGCGTGGGTGAAGTGCAGCTGTTCGGCGCCCAATATGCGATGCGTATCTGGCTCGATCCCAACAAGCTCAATAACTTCAAGTTGACGCCGGTGGATGTCATCAGCGCGCTGGAAGTCCAGAACAACCAGATCGCCGCCGGCCAGCTGGGGGGATCACCGCCGGTGAAGGGGCAGCAGCTTAACGCGTCAATTATCGTGCAGACCCGGCTGAAGACCGTCGATGATTTCGGCAAAATACAGCTGAAGGTCAATCCCGATGGTTCGCAGGTACGGCTGAAGGATGTGGCGACGATTGCGCTAGGCGGTGAAAGTTACGACATCATCGCCCGCATCAATGGCCAGCCCGCCACCGGTCTGGGGATCAAGCTCGCCACCGGCGCCAATGCGCTCGACACCGCTAACGCGGTCAAAACGGAGCTGGGACGACGGCTGCAGGCCAACTTCCCCACCGGGCTGAAAGTGGTTTACCCCTACGACACCACACCGTTCGTGAAGATTTCCATTACCGAGGTGGTAAAAACCCTGGTGGAAGCCATCATCCTGGTGTTCCTGGTGATGTATCTGTTCTTGCAGAATTTCCGCGCTACGCTTATCCCGACTATCGCGGTGCCGTTGGTATTGCTGGGGACCTTCGCCATTCTGGGGGCATTTGGCTATACCATTAACACCCTGACTATGTTCGCCTGCGTGTTGGCCATCGGGCTATTGGTGGATGACGCCATTGTGGTGGTGGAAAACGTCGAGCGCGTTATGGCGGAGGAGGGGCTCAGTCCCATTGAAGCCACGCGAAAATCGATGGGCCAGATCCAGGGCGCCCTGGTGGGGATCGCGCTGGTGCTGTCCGCCGTGTTTGTACCGATGGCGTTTTTCGGCGGTTCAACCGGTGCCATTTACCGCCAGTTCTCCATTACCATTGTGTCGGCAATGATCCTGTCGGTTATCGTGGCACTGGTGCTGACCCCGGCGCTGTGCGCCACCATGCTTAAGCCCATCAAGAAAGGCGACCACGGCAAGACCACCGGCTTTTTCGGCTGGTTTAATAAAAAGTTCGATCAAAGTACCCATCACTACACCGACAGCATCGGCCACATCCTGAATAGCACCGGCCGCTATCTGCTGATTTATCTGCTGATTGTGGTCGGCATGGCGTTGCTGTTTATCCGCCTGCCCACCTCGTTCCTGCCGGATGAGGATCAGGGGGTCTTCCTGACGATGACCTTGCTGCCGGCGGGTGCGACGCAGGAACGCACCCAGCATGTGCTGGATGAAGTGACCCAGTACTATCTTGACAACGAGAAAGACAATGTCAGATCGGTGTTCACCGTTAACGGGTTTGGTTTCGCCGGACGCGGGCAGAACTCCGGTATCGTGTTCGTCAGCCTGAAAGACTGGGGTGAGCGTTCCGGGGCTGAAAATAAGGTCCCCGCGATAACCGCCCGTGCCAATCAGGCATTCTCAAAGATCAAGGACGGCATCGTGCTGGCGTTCAACCTGCCGGCGATCGTCGAGCTGGGCACCGCAACCGGTTTCGACTTTGAATTGATCGATGAGAATAACCTGGGGCATGAACAGTTGACCGCCGCGCGTAACCAGCTGCTGGGGATGGTGGCACAGCATCCTGATGTACTGCAGGGCGTCCGCCCGAACGGTCTGGAAGATACGCCCGAGTACAAGCTGGATGTCGATCACGAGAAAGCGGAAGCGCTAGGCGTTTCGCTGTCGGATATCAATACCACCATCGGCGCGGCGCTCGGCGGCAGTTATGTTAATGACTTCATCGACCGCGGCCGCGTGAAGAAGGTTTATGTGCAGGGTGAAGCGCCCTACCGTATGCTGCCGCAGGATATCGATAACTGGTACGTGCGCGGTTCGGATAACCAGATGGTGCCCCTCTCGGCGGTAACCACCGCACGCTGGCAGTACGGTTCACCCCGTCTGGAGCGTTATAACGGGTTGCCGTCAATGGAAATCCAAGGGGAAGCCGCGCCCGGTAAGAGTACCGGTGAAGCCATGGCTTTAATGGAACAACTGGCGGGCAAACTGCCGGCGGGAATCGGTTACGACTGGACGGGCATGTCCTATCAGGAACGGTTGTCCGGCAACCAGGCACCGGCGCTGTATGCGATATCGCTTATCGTGGTGTTCTTGTGTCTGGCGGCGCTGTATGAGAGCTGGTCTATCCCGTTCTCGGTCATGCTGGTGGTGCCGTTGGGGGTGATTGGCGCCCTGCTGGCGGCATCGCTGCGCGGTCTGAACAATGACGTCTACTTCCAGGTCGGTCTGCTGACCACCATCGGGCTATCGGCCAAGAACGCGATATTAATCGTGGAATTTGCCAAAGATCTGATGGAGAAAGAAGGCAAAGGATTGATTGAAGCCACGCTGGAAGCGGTACGTATGCGGTTACGGCCGATTCTGATGACCTCGCTCGCCTTTATCCTCGGCGTACTGCCGCTGGCGATCAGCACCGGCGCCGGCTCCGGCTCGCAAAATGCGGTCGGTACCGGCGTGATGGGCGGGATGGTCACCGCTACCCTGCTGGCGATTTTCTTTGTACCGGTGTTCTTTGTGGTGGTGCGCCGCCGCTTCGGTAAAAAAGGCCATCAGGACGAGCTGGAGCACGGACATCCGGTGGACAACCCGCCGCCGCAGCCGTAAAGACGCGACGTCGTTGTCCCCTTTCAAGGGCCGCTATGCGGCCCTTTTTTTATGCCCGGCGGCGCAAAGCGGCTCCCCTTGTCCGGCAATTGTATAATGTCTCACCTGGCGCCATAATTAATATGTTATAACATAATATTCAGGAGAAGCATGATGAAACCCGCTATTCACCCCCCTTATCGCCAGGTGGTTTTCCATGACACCACGGCCAATGTCTGGTTCAAGGTGGGTTCTACCATCGTCACCACCCGTTCAGTGGAATACGAGGGAGCAACCTACCCCTATGTCACCCTGGAGGTATCCAGCGCGTCGCACCCGTATTACACCGGGAAGCAGCGCACGGTGGCCAAAGACGGCAGTACCGCACGCTTCAACCAACGCTTTGGCCGTTTCCTCGGTCAACCGTCATAACCATCAGGACACGCCAAAGATGCAGGTATTGAGTTCACTCGCCAGTGCCAAAACACGTCATCCAGATTGTAAGGTGGTCCGCCGCCGCGGCCGCGTGTACGTCATTTGCAAATCCAATCCGCGCTTTAAGGCGGTACAGGGACGCAAAAAAAGCCGCTGACTAATAAGGCGAAAGGGCATAGGTGCTGAAAGAGAAAGTCAGCGCATCGCTGCGCCGAAGGGAATGCCTTCGGCGCTTTTTATTTGTCGCCGCCAGGCTGCGAAACGCCCCAGGCGCGATCGTTGTAAGGGTAATGCGGGGATTTACGCATATTTGTAAACAAATATTGTAATTGAGTGAATAAGAAGAAAACACTCTTTTATTTATACGACATGTCTGCTAATTTTAAAGTATCCATCGCGCGTCAGCACTGTATAATGTTATTCAGCCGTACTGTTTCATTCCGCACCAGCGCACCGGCAATGAGAGAACGCTGAGACCCCCATCCCAACGCTGTTTACCTGAGCTTTGTCGTCATGGCAGCTTATGACTCAGGGACTGTAAGTTAATGTAAGCAAGGGATGCTAAATCGCCTAAAATATCCTATCTTTAATCTGGAATGGGCGAATTGCGAAGTGGGTATCGATCCATGTCCCCAGCCGGGTTTTAAGATTACTGCAATTGCTATGTGTTAGGAGGGCTGATATGGATGAGTATTCACCCAAACGCTACGATATTGCGCAATTGAAATACCTGTGTGAAAATCTCTATGATGAAGGCATTGCCAGTCTGGGCGACAGCTATCATGGTTGGGTAAATGACCCGAGTTCCGCCGTCAATTTGCAGCTTAACGAATTAATTGAGCACATAGCGGCGAATATTGTCATCTTCAAACTTAAATACCATAATGAAAGTGAGCTTACCGATCAGGTTGAAACCTTTTTAGACGATACTTTTACCCTGTTCAGTAGCTATGGCATCAATAATTACGATATCCAGCGCTGGCGGCGCAGCCGTAGGCGTTTATTCGGAACATTCTCGGAGACAGAGCTCTGTGCAACCTGAGAAAGTAGGCACAACCCCGTTCAACTGACTGTACAAAAAGGTAAAAATGAAAAAGATCGACTATTTAATGCGCTTGAGGAAGTGCCGAACGCTGGAAACCCTTGAGCGTGTGATTGAAAAAAACAAATATGAACTGTCCGATGACGAACTGGAGATATTCAATTCCGCCGCCGATCACCGTCTGGCAGAACTGACGATGAACAAGCTGTACGACAAAGTCCCGGTTTCCGTCTGGAAGTATGTACGCTAAAACTGATTATTCTAAACATAATGTTAGTGTTAATAAACATGACTATTAATACCTTTTTTTGCCCACCGGCAATTAAATTACCTATTGCCCGCCCCTGCTGATAATCGCTCTTTTTCGCGCCATTGACGTCAGGTTAACCTCCTATTGTCTGGCGCGCGATGTGGGTGTAAATCGCGAGTGCGTTATCATACTGGTTAATAACATTATTGGACTTTTCTATAGGCAGGTCAAAAGCAGCGAAGTCAAGCGCCTATTGCATCGGATTTCCCTCAATTTCGCAGGGTTGCCCTGACGTCATTTCGTACAATTGTATTTTTACCGCTGCCGGGCGGGAATGTACTGGCGGACAGATACGATTTCGTCGCGTCAATAATTAAGGATAATGGCCGGAAAACACGCCTTATTTCCCCCGTAAGGGGATCGCATCGCACAGACAAGCGGGTTTTTGAGTCAGGACAGCGCAGGCGGAGGCCGAAATGGGTGGAGGCCCCGCCAGCGACATCCCGGCACACACGTCACTTGCTGCGGCTGCTTCCTTCCGGACCTGACCGAGTTCACAAGGTAGTGTTGCGAGAGCACCCACGGGGCCTCCATTGACGGCTCGTTTCAAACGAGCGCGGGGCATTATCAATTAAGGCTTGGGTAATTGCAAGTCAGGTCGGTTTAAGCGCCGTTTTCTTATCCAATATGCTGCAGTGTTAACGCTTCACCCTGGACGGCTTGCGACGACCGGGCCATATATGACAGGATAATTCCCTCGCCACATTGAACTGTAGAAGTGGAATATGTCTGATCCTTCTCACGATACTTTTTCCCAGCGCGTATATCACATCGTGGCCGCTATCCCGTACGGGCGATTGACCACTTATGGTGAAGTGGCGCGGTTGGCCGGTGCACCGCGCGCCGCGCGTCAGGTTGGCGGTCTGTTGAGCCGGTTGCCCGAAGGCAGCATGAATCACCCCGGATAAATTAGAGTCTATACTTTAAAAGTGGAGGTCTCTATGACAACGACCAAACGTTACTCTCCGGAAGTCCGTGAACGGGCAGTTAATCTAGTGCTGGAAACTCAGCATGAGCA
>NZ_FRDB01000039.1 GCF_900143145.1 Candidatus Sodalis sp. SoCistrobi | reverse complement strand
TCATATGCTGTTTAACCAGCGTCTGATATCGGCGGGTAAGGCGAGAGTCAATCCCGCCAACAGATAGGTTGAAATCATTCTGCAAAGTAATAACAGGTATCACGATAAATGTGTAGATACCTATGCCGTGGGGGTAAGGCTCCATTCCCTGTTCATTGAAGGCATGAATACGAATATTCTTCTGATACTTGAATGTTTGCAACAGCCAGCGCAGCCTGTCGCTAAGCGTGGGCTGCTGGGACATGGCGCTGTCCTCAAACAGCCGCAGGTCGCGCTGATCGTCGTAGTTGAGGATCACATGCAGCTCATCAACTTGACTACAGGCTCGCTGGATCAGGTAGATATGGCCGGTATGCAGCGGATAAAACTTGCCGAAGATCACCCCGACCGTTTTTTGCCGGCGGGGGAACTCCAGCCCGAGGAAACGGTGGATGGCTTCGAGCTTCTGGGCGCTCGGGCTTTTGATTTTCGCGTTCAGCAGCTGGCTGAGATAACCTTTGGTCACGCCGCAGGCGTCCGCCACCTGCTGTAAGGTGCACCCCTGCTGTTTGATGGCGCTTTTCAAATAGGTGAACGACAACATACCTTCCTCAACGTCAGAGTTCTTCCAGTATCGCCAACGCATCGGCCAGTTTTTTTACGCCGAAGATCTGCATATTTTCCGGCGCCTTTTTCGGCACATTGGCCTGAGGCACGATGGCGCGGCGAAAACCATGTTTGGCGGCCTCGGTGATGCGCTCCTGACCGCTCGGCACCGGGCGGATCTCGCCCGCCAGCCCCACTTCGCCGAAGACCACCAGATCCTTCGGCAAGGGGCGGTCGCGCAGACTGGACACCATCGCCAGCATCAACGCCAGATCGGCGCTGGTTTCGCTCACTTTTACCCCACCGACGACGTTGACGAATACGTCCTGATCCGCCATCTGCAACCCGCCGTGGCGGTGCAGCACCGCCAGCAAGATAGCCAATCGGTTTTGCTCAAGGCCAACCGCCACCCGGCGCGGATTGGACATCATCGAGTGATCCACCAGCGCCTGGATTTCCACCAACAGCGGGCGGGTGCCCTCCCAGACCACCATCACGCTGCTGCCGGGCGTCATCTCCTCCCCGCGGCTTAAAAAAATCGCCGATGGATTGCTGACTTCACGCAGACCCTGCTCGGTCATGGCGAAGACGCCAAGCTCATTGACCGCGCCGAACCGGTTTTTATGACTGCGCAACGTGCGGAAACGTGAATCGGAATCGCCGTCCAGCATAATAGAGCAGTCGATGCAGTGCTCCAGCACTTTCGGCCCCGCCAGCGTGCCGTCTTTGGTCACATGCCCGACCATGATGATGGCCACCCCTTGGGTTTTGGCGAAACGCGTCAGATAGGCGGCGGATTCCCGCACCTGGGCGACGCTACCCGGGGAAGACTGCACATCTGCCATATGCATTACCTGAATCGAGTCAATCACCATCACGCGCGGTTTTTCCTGCGCGGCGGTCAAACAAATCTGTTCGATACTGGTTTCCGACAGCATATTCAGATTGCCGGTGGGCAGTCCGAGCCGATGCGCGCGCATCGCCACCTGCTGCAAAGATTCCTCGCCGGTGACATACAGGGTTTTCATGTCGGCGGCAAGCTTGCACAGCGTTTGCAGCAGCAGGGTACTTTTCCCCGCGCCGGGGCTGCCGCCGATCAAAATGGCGCTGCCCGGCACCATGCCACCGCCCAGCACGCGGTCAAGCTCGATAAAACCCGTGGAAAAGCGCGGCAGCGCTTCAAGGCTTATCTCAGATAGCTTTTGCACTTTACTGACGCCGCTATCGCCGGCGTAGCCGCTGAACCGCTCGTTGCGCGCCGCCGCCGGCGTGGACGCGAGACGCACCTCGGTGATGGTGTTCCAGGCATGGCAGGCGGTACATTGCCCCTGCCAGCGCGGATAATCCGCACCGCATTCATTACATACAAAAGCGCGCTTTACCGCTTTAGCCACACATTACCTCGGCAAGACATGGCGCGCCGCACGCCGCGACCGCGGCCGCCGGCGGGCACGCTCAGCGTTCATCGTATTTGAGATTGCCGCTCAAGATACACAGCACTCCCAGCAAATCGGCGTGACGAATTGTCACCTTGCTTTGTTCATTGACCTTCGGCTTGGCGTGGAACGCAATGCCCAGCCCGGCTGATTGTATCATCAATAAATCATTTGCACCATCGCCAATCGCCACCGTCTGGCTGATGGGGATAGCCAGCTTATCCGCCAGACGCGTCAGCTCGCGCGCCTTGTAGCCGGCATCCACCACCTCCCCCACCACTTCGCCGGTCAGGCGGCCATCGCGGATCTCCAGCTCATTGGCGGCGATGGAAACCAAACGCAGCTTGTCGCGCAACAATTCGGCGAAATAGGTAAAGCCGCCGGAGGCGATAGCGACATGCCACCCCAGACTTTGCAGCTTTTTAGTCAACTGTGTCAGACCGGGCATCAGCGGCAGCGCCTCGCGCACCTGACGCAGAATATCGGCATCGGCGCCTTTCAGGGTCGCCACCCGCTGACGCAGGCTGGCGGTGAAGTCCAGTTCGCCGCGCATCGCCCGCTCGGTTACCGCCGCCACCTCGGTGCCGACCCCCGCCAATTTGGCTATCTCATCGATGCACTCGATTTGTATCGCCGTGGAGTCCATATCCATAATCAGCAGGCCCGGCGCGCGTAAATGGGGCGTTTTGCCGAAAGGCGCCACGTCCAGGCCGTGCTCATGGGCCAGCCGCGTGGCGCGCGCCGTTAGCGACCCCGCCAGACGCACCACCTGATAATCATCAATTTGCCAGGCGGAAACCACCACCATCGCCGCGCCCAGCGCGCGCTGATACCGCGACAGGCTCTGTTTATCCAGATTTTTGCCGTATAATAACCAACCGGTATGGCCCGCTCGGTAATCCAGCGGCATGACTTCGTCGCCGCTTAATGACAAAGGCAATCCCGGCCAGTGTGAAATACCCTCGGGCAGATCGCAGTAGGTCAGACTATTGGGCATGTTGACTCCTGTAGAAAGATGTTCAGCCGCCGTTCTCAACGCGCAACAAGCTATCCTATCGTCGACGCCTCTGGCAACATAAAGCGTCTAAAAGAAAAAGGAAACCTATGGCCCGCGCCAGATTCTCGTTCCGTTTGCACCGTACGGTGATCGTGCTGATTTGCGTGGCGCTGCTGGTGGCGTTAATGCAGGGCGCGACCTATTTTAGCCTGAGCCACCAGATGGCCCGCTCGGCGCAGGTGGAAGAGTTGGCGGATACGCTGATTCGCCAGGTTACCGGCGAGCTGGCGCCGCTGATGGCCGGCCGCGACGACAACAGCGCGCCGATTAAAGGGGTGCTGGAACGCTTAACGCGCAACAGCCGCATTCTCGACGCCAGCGTCTACAACATGGACGGCAGCCTGGTGGCCCGTGCCGGTGAAAACATCAGCGTACGCGACCGGTTGGCTATCGGCAATCAGCGAGCGGGCAGCTTCTTCAACCATCAGTTGGTGCGAACGATTGAAGATGACAAGGGCCCCAGCGGTTTTGTGCGCCTGACGCTGGATACCCACGTATTGGAGATTGAAGCCAAACAGGTCGACAATACCACCAATCTGCTGCGCCTGATGATGCTGTTGGCGCTCGCCATCGGTATCATCCTGGCGCGCACGCTGCTGCAAAACCGCCGCAGCCGCTGGCAGCAGTCGCCCTACCTGCTCACCGCCAGCACGCCGCTGGCGGAGCGACGTGAGGAAGAGGAGGACGCCGCGCCCTCCACGGCCGACATTAAGCCCCCGGCAAAGCACGTCAGACCCCACGACCCGCCCTGAGACGGCGTTAGCACGCATCGCCCAGCAAGACCGATTCCAGCGCCACTTCAATCATGTCGTTAAAGGTGGTCTGGCGATCGGCCGCGCTCAAGGCTTCACCGCTACGGATATGATCGGATACGGTGCATATCGCCAGCGCGCGGGCGCCAAATTCCGCCGCGACGCCGTAGATCCCGGCGGCTTCCATTTCCACGCCCAGAATGCCGTATTTTTCCAGGACATCGAACATCTGCGGATCCGGGGTGTAGAATAGATCGGCGGAAAAAATATTGCCCACGCGCACCGGAATTCCGGCGGCCTTGGCGGCATCCACCGCATTGCGCACCAAATCGAAGTCGGCAATGGCGGCGAAGTCATGATCTTTAAAGCGCATGCGGTTCACCTTGGAGTCGGTGCTGGCACCCATGCCGATAACGATGTCCCGCACCTGAACGTCGCTTCTAATGGCCCCGCACGAGCCGACACGGATGATCTGTTGGACGCCAAAATCGGTGATAAGCTCTTTGGTATAGATCGAGCAAGACGGAATGCCCATGCCGTGCCCCATGACCGAGACCGCGCGCCCTTTGTAGCTGCCGGTGTAGGCCAGCATGCCGCGTACCCGGTTAACTTCCCGGGCATCGGCGAGGAAGGTATTGGCAATATGCTGCGCCCGTAACGGGTCCCCCGGCATGAGTACGACCTCTGCGAAATCGCCCATTTCAGCGTTAATATGCGGCGTTGCCATACTCTCTTTCCTTTTGTGTGAAGGTTAAAAACCGGCCGCCGGCCCGGCAGGCCAGCGGCGAAATCCAATACCGGCGCCAGCACTGAAAGCCGGCGCCATCGTGCACGGCTTATATTATCGCCTTGCCGTAGTCCATCGGCGAGAGGCCGAAGTAGCGCGCCACCGTCTGACCAATGTCGGCGAAGGTGGTGCGATGGCCGTAGAAACCCGGATTGATCTTCGGGCCGTAGAGAAGGACCGGCACATGCTCACGGGTATGATCGGTGCCGTGCCAGGTGGGATCGCAGCCGTGGTCGGCGGTAAGGATCAAGATATCATTGCCCTGCACCCGCGACATCAGCTCCGGTAAGCGGCGATCGAACAGCTCCAGCGCCGCCGCGTAGCCGGCGACATCCCGTCGGTGGCCATAGGCGGAATCGAAGTCAACGAAATTGGTGAACACCAGCGTGTTGTCCCCCGCCGCGTCCATCTCCCGCACCGTCGCATCAAATAAGGCATCCAGTCCGGTGGCTTTCACCTTTTTACTGATGCCCACCTGGGCAAAAATATCGGCGATTTTGCCGACCGACACCACCGTCCCGTCTTTCTCCTCCACCAGCTTTTGCAGCATGGTCGCTGACGGCGGCGCTACCGCTAAATCGTGCCGGTTGCCGGTGCGCTCAAACTGGCCGGCTTTTGCGCCGACGAAAGGCCGGGCGATGACGCGGCCGATGTTGTAACCACCGTCGGTCAGCATTTCGCGCGCAATCTCACACAACGAATACAGGCGCTCAAGCCCGAACGTCTCTTCGTGGCAAGCTATCTGAAACACCGAATCCGCCGAGGTGTAAAAAATCGGCTTCCCGGTGCGCATATGCTCCTCCCCCAGTCGGTCAAGGATCACCGTTCCCGAGGCGTGGCAATTGCCGAGGAAACCCGGTAGGCCCGCCCGGGCGACTAACTCGTCCAAAAGCGCCGACGGAAAGCTGTTTTCCGTCGCCGGGAAATAGCCCCAGTCAAACAGCACCGGCACGCCCGCTATCTCCCAATGTCCCGACGGCGTGTCTTTGCCGGAGGAAATCTCGCTGGCATAAGCATAGGCGCCAACGATTTCCGCCTGCTTATCCAGCCCCGGCGGGAAGCGTCCGGTGGATTGCTCAGCGGCTTTCGCCAGGCCGAGGCGCGTCAGGTTAGGCAGCTTCAGCGGCCCCTTGCGCCCGTGATTGGCGTCGCCGCGTTCACAGCGCTCAGCGATATGCCCCAGGGTGTCCGACCCGCGATCGCCGAACTTATCGGCGTCCCCTGCCGCCCCGATACCAAAGGAATCCAGCACCATGATGAATACACGTTGCATCATTGTTCTCCTGCTTGCGGCGGTATGCCGGCCAAGAGGCCGCGCCATTACCGCCCTTGAGGGGAACGGCGCGCGCCGTTCCCGCAATAAAATTCGACCGACTCACCGGCCGCCGTCGCTCGCACGCGGGGACAAACGGCGCCTGCCGTTTACGCCCTTAAACGGGCCGGCTAATCGGCCGCCGCCGTGATACGGCGATAAACCACCGGTAACGCTTGTGGCGCCACGGCCCCCAGTTGGATGGCTGCGCGTACCGCCTTGGCCGCGCGCAGCCAGCTCTCCTCGCTGGCGGCATGGACCACCGCCAGCGGTGTACTGGCATCGACAAAGTCCCCCAACCGCGCCATCTCGGTGAGACCAACGCTATAATCAATGGCGTCGCTGGCCCGCTGACGGCCGCCGCCCAACGCCACAACGGTCATACCCAGCGCGCGGGTATCCATACTGCGGATATACCCCGCGCCGGCCGGAAACACCGGTTTGCTGAGCGTCGCCGCCGGCAGGTAACGGTCATAGCGCTGGACAAAGTCCGCCGGGCCGCCCTGCGCCGCCACCATCCGGCCGAAACGTTCCGCCGCCTCGCCGCTGTCCAGCGCACGTACCAGCGCCGCCCGCGCCGCATCCTCGCTCTGCGCCAGGCCGGCGGTTGTCAGCATTTCACTGCACAGCGCCAGGGTGACCTCGAACAGCCGCGGGTTGCGTTCGTCGTTGGTCAGAAACCGGACCGCTTCGCGCACTTCCAAGGCGTTGCCGGCGCTGGAGGCCAGCACCTGATTCATATCGGTCAGCAGCGCGGTCGTCCTGCAGCCCGCGCCGTTGGCAACGCCGACAATAGCCTGCGCCAGCGCTTCCGAACCCGCCAAGGTGGGCATCAGGGCGCCGGAACCTACCTTGACGTCCATCACCAGCGCATCCAGCCCTTCCGCCAGTTTTTTTGCCAGAATCGAGGCGGTGATAAGCGGGATCGAATCCACCGTCGCGGTTATATCGCGGGTGGCATAAATGCGCTTGTCCGCCGGCGCCAGCGAGTGGGTCTGCCCCATAATCGCCACCCCGACCTGTTTTATCTGGGCGCGGAAGGCATCGTCGTCCAGAAAAATCGCCAGCCCCGGAATCGCCTCCAGTTTATCGAGCGTGCCGCCGGTGTGCCCGAGCCCACGCCCGGAAACCATAGGCACGAAACCGCCGCAGGCGGCGATCATCGGCCCGAGCATCAGCGAGGTGACATCCCCCACGCCGCCGGTGGAATGCTTATCCACCACCGGCCCGCCCAACGCCTCACGGCGCCAGTCCAGGGTATGGCCGGAATCGCGCATGGCCAGCGTCAGCGCCACGCGTTCCTGCAAATTCATATCGTGGAAATAGATGGTCATCGCCAGCGCGGCGATTTGGCCCTCGGAAACGGTATTATCGCGTACTCCATTGACGAAAAAGCGAATTTCTTCCGCGCTCAGCGGCTCGCCATCCCGCTTTTTACGGATAATTTCTTGTGCCAGAAACACAGTATCCCCTCGGCAAAGCAAAGCGGGCCGCAGCCCGAAAAACGGCGTTCGCCGCCGCGGCGGCGCACCGTCACGGCTTAGTACCCGTTTGCGGCAGGTTGCGCTGCCTGACCCAGCACCGTCAACAGACTGCCCAACAGACTGGAGGCACCGAAGCGGAAATGGCGCGCATCAGCCCAACCCTCGCCCATAATCTCATCGGCCAGGGCCAGATAGGCCGCGGCCTCTTCGGCGGTGCGCACGCCGCCGGCGGCTTTGAACCCCACCCGTTCGGCAGCGCCTTCCTCCATGATAGTGGTCAGCATAATGCCGGCGCTTTCCAGGGTGGCGTTCACCGGCACTTTCCCGGTGGAGGTTTTGATGAAATCCGCGCCGCCCGTAATCGCCAGCTGCGATGCGCGGCGGATAAGATCCGGCCGGCGCAGTTCACCGCTCTCGATAATCACCTTCAGCAGCACCTGCCGGGCGCGGCACACCTCGCTGGCCTGTTTCACCATTTCCAGCCCGATGTGCTCATTGCCAGCGATAAGCGCCCGATAGGGGAACACGATATCCACTTCATCCGCACCATAGGCGATAGCGGCGCGGGTTTCCGCCAGCGCGGTTTCCAGGCAGTCATTGCCGTGGGGAAAATTGGTCACGGTCGCGATGCGCACCGCCGTGCTGCCCTGAGCGTCAAGCGTCTGGCGGGCAATGGGAATGAAACGCGGATAGAGACACACCGCCGCAGTGTCGCCCACGGAGGTGTGGGCCTGGCGGCACAAGGCAATCACCTTTTCATCGGTATCGTCATCGTTCAGGGTGGTCAGGTCCATGAGGCTCAGCGCGCGCTGGGCCGCAAGGGTTAAATGATTCATTGTACTCTCCAACTTACCGTTTTTCGCCCTGGGCGAATCTGCAAACAGCGCGCGGAACAAGGTATTGTTCACGCGCAACGAGGTTGGCGAGCGGACTTGGTTCCATGAAGAGCTACCCGCCGGCCATGCAGGCCGCGGGCGTCAGAGTTCCCTCTCGCCGCGCCGTTATCCAGTGCACGGGGTATTGTGCTTGCCCCGTATTGCGCTGACGCTATTTTTTCATATTTACGCGAAATAAGCTGCTGCATTATCGCGTTTTATGCGCGACAACACGGAAATCATGCTGCAACCGCGTTGAGGCGCAGGCCGGCCAACCCGTATCGCCGCCCTGCCGGGGATGGCCCCGTGATCCCCCCCCGCGACGGCCTCATTATCCTGCCACGGTATGCAGATGAGCGGCTTCGCGCGCCGCGACCCGGCACGGGCGGGAAAGTGCCTTCTTGGTTCCTCCGCGCCCAAGAGTGAACCGCTTAAGCACCCCGCAACACCGGGGGAGTCAGACCGCGTCGGGGTCGCGGGCCGGCAGCGCGAACAGCCGCAGGCTATTCTGATACAACGCATCGGCAATCACCGCCGGCGGCTCGGGGCGCAGTTGGCACAGCGCGGCAAACGTCTGGCGGATGCGCTCCGGCCGGTTAGGCTGCCCTTGGTATCCCGACAACGGCATATCGGGCGCGTCGGTCTCCAGCAGCAGACACGTCAATGGCAATCGCGCCATGACGTCACGGGTTTTGCTGGCGCGGGGATAGGTAATGGTCCCGCCGACGCCGAGATAATAGCCCAGCTGAACAAACGCTTGCGCCTGTTGATAGCTGCCGGCAAAACCGTGCACCACCCCCGTACGCGGCACGGCTTGGGTCCGCAACAGCTTGGCCAGCCGATCGTGTGTCCGGCGCGAGTGCAGTATCACCGGCAAATCGTAGCGCGCCGCCAGGCGCAACTGCGCCGACAATAACGCCAGCTGGCGCGGCAGTTGCGGCTGTGGCATATAGGTATCCAGACCGATTTCCCCGACCGCCGCAAGCGTGGCGCAATGCTGGTGCAATTGCTGCTGCAACCGATCGACATCCTCATCCTGATGCCGGGCAATGGCGATGGGATGCAGACCGAGCGCGGCATGCAGCATCGGGTAACGTTCCGCCAGCGTCAGCACGCCGGCAAACCTTTCAGCCGCCACCGAAGGCACCAGGATGCGCTCAACGCCCGCCGCCGCCGCCAAATGTAAACTTTGCTGCTCCTGGCCCGAAAACGGTGGGAAATCAAAATGACAATGTGTGTCGATAAAACGCGGTTGGTGCATGAGTCCCCCTGTCGCGGCGGCCTTATACGCCAGCCGGCCGAACCGTTTCTTCTAACAGCATATAACATAATGCGCCGCCCGGCGGTGACAAAACACCCACCGCCGCGGAAAGTCAACCAGCCAGACCGACGCTACCCTAATAATGGGCTAAATACCGGTGCTGCGGTGGCATCATAGTCATAGGGAGTCAATGGGTGACAACCTAAATCGGTGAGGCTAATCCACAGCGTTGACGACATTGCAGGATGCAGTAACGGCGCCCGCCGGGCGGCGTTGTTTATCGTTATCTCGTCATGCTGTGGTGTTATGGCATCGAGCGGCGTTGTTGTTGACGGTACCTTTGGCGGTTATTGTGCTGCAAGGTACCCTCGGCAGTTGGTGCTCATCAACCCCCTTCAGCGGTTACTGTCTAGCGAGGTACCTTAAGCCCTTGGCGTCCATCAGGCCCTTCAGCGGTTATTGTTTAGCGAGGTACCTGCAGCCCTTGGCGTCTATCAACCACCTTCAGCGGTTATTGTCTAGCGAAGTACTCTAAGCCCTTGGCGTCCATCAACGACATTCAGCCCTTGGTGTTCAGCAAGGGACTTTCAGTGGCCAAAATCATATTGTCCAGTTGATGTGGGGTGTTGGGTTCACTTGCCAAAGACGGCACAATGCGTCGGCGGGGCAGTATCAGGAGCGAAAAGGCGTGAAAGGCCGGGCTGAGGAAAACCTTTTGCCGGTGCCCCTACGGCAAATACCGTTGCCGGTGGCTTAATGGCAGGACTTGTTGGCGAAAGAGGAGTGCGGCTTGACCGATTTGCCGTAATCTTCCTGTAAAACGCCGGAGAGGTAATCATTGCTTCCCGCTACCCAGGCACAGTCGCTATCAAACCACTCTGCCCACAATAACCACATCTGGCTCTTCCATTGTTTCCATTTGCCAACCACGATGTCGCTATTCATAGGCCTCTCCGGGTATAACCGTTTAAATCACTGGCGCGAAGGCCAGTCTGGTTTCATAAGCAACACTACCTGCCGCGACGGCCGGTGAACAGGCTTATCAGGAACAGGATAATACCGACGACGAATACGATTTTCGCGGCCCAAGCAGCCGTACCCGCCAGACCACCAAACCCTAATGCAGCTGCAATCAAGGCAATAACTAGAAAAATAATGCCCCAACGAAACATAAGCCTCTCCTTACCCAAATGATGGAATAACAACTTTTGTGTTACCGGAGGAGAGGGAGCGGGTCCCTCTTCCCACTTTACCGGCTATTTTAGTCCCTGTAACCGCTAACGGACCACGGTTAACGATTTCACACGATGCGCGTTACTGGCCGGAGGTCAGGTCGTTTTTAACACTTTTCACGCCGTCCACCGCCTTGGCAACGCTTTCTGCACGGGTGATCTGCGCAGCATTTTCCACCTTACCGCTTAACTGCACGATACCATCGGTGGTTTCCACCTTAATCATCCGCGACGGCACGCTCTTATCCGCCAGGAATTTTGCCTTCACTTCGCTGGTGATCGCCGCGTCGCTGGCGTAGGTCTTTACCGAAGTGCTATTCGTTTCTTTCACATGCAGCTTGTCGCTGACGGATTTCACGCCTTTGACATTGCGAGCTGAGGTTACAGCTTTTTCCGCCTGGCTCTGGTTGGCGACAAAACCGCTCAACGTGACGACGCCTTGATTGGTTTCGACGGAAATGTCGTTGCTGTTCACGGCATCATTGCCCACCAGCGCGCTTTTAACTTTCGCGGTAATGGCGCTATCGCCCATATACCCCGACGCTGACTTCATGGAGCTATCGATTTTCTGCCCCGTGGTATTGGCCGCGGACTTGGCGTCCTGCGTCACGGAAGTGTCCGCCATTGCGGTTGCGCTGGCCAGGACTGAACCCAGTACGATAGCCGTAAGCGATTGTGCAATCTTGGTCTTATTCATCGATGTTTTCCTTTTATCATTCCACTCAATGCCTGAGCGATGCGCCACAACTGTAGCCTGAATAATGCGCCGCCGCGTGATAAGCCGGTCTGGCATCCAACAATTTCCGCGTCCTGCAACCTTGCAGTGACCCTTCATTAAAAATGTCAGGTGATAATCACCGTTGCTGTGTTCTGTTCTCCTATTGGCCTTATTCGTCCTGGGAACCGCGGGCCATAATTAGGCTGCCCTCACGGTCCTTAACAGCAAATTTCTCTGACTTCGCCGGATTTATTAGCTTAATTAACCGCTCCGTCAGTGACAATTTAACTATAGACCACCACGAGTAATTTGCATGCTTAGGGAAAAGAAAATCGTCGAATTAAAAGCAGAAGCAAGGATTTAGGAACTTTCCGGCAGGGAGAGGCTAAGGCATCGGGTAAGCCCGCGGACGACTGCGGGTCACCCGCTCAAGGAGCAACGGGGCGGGGATGGCCATTGCCAATAAGGGCGTGGCATCCCCCTTTATTAGAGACCTTCCGCCGTTGCCGCTGTAGCCCATGGGAGGTGCAAAGGCGCAACGCGAATGCCGCTGCCGCCCATGCTACGCGTAACGGCGCCAATACCGGCATTATGACAAAGCCGGCAGAGGCCGACGGCGAAGAACAAGGGCGCGCCCTGAGGTGGCATTACGCCCCCCATCGCCCGGGCGTCGCGCCCGGATGCTATATCAGGTTTCAGGGAACGCGCCGTTCGTGCGGCATGCCGCGACACGCGCGATTAGTGTTCGCGCGTTTTATGGAACTGAACATCCGGGTAGCGCTCCCGGGTCAAATTCAGATTCACCATGCTCGGTGCGATATAAGACAGGTTATTACCGCCGTCGAGCGCCAGGTTAAGCTCATTTTTACGCTTGAACTCTTCCAGTTTTTTGGCGTCGCCGCACTCAACCCAGCGGGCGGTGGAAACGTTGACCGACTCATACAGCGCTTCCACGTTGTATTCGCTTTTCAGCCGCGCCACCACCACATCGAACTGCAGTACGCCGACCGCGCCGACGATGAGATCGTTGTTCCCTAGCGGACGAAACACCTGCACCGCGCCCTCTTCGGACAATTGCACCAGCCCTTTAAGCAATTGTTTTTGTTTGAGCGGATCGCGCAGGCGGATACGGCGGAACAATTCCGGCGCGAAGTTGGGAATACCGGTAAATTTCAGCTCTTCGCCCTGGGTGAAGGTGTCGCCAATTTGGATAGTGCCGTGGTTGTGCAACCCGATAATATCGCCGGCGAAAGCCTCTTCGATATGAGAACGATCACCCGCCATAAAGGTCAGCGCATCGGCGATGACGACGTCTTTACCGGTACGCACCTGGCGCAGTTTCATACTTTTTTCATAACGGCCGGACACAACGCGCAAAAACGCCACCCGGTCCCGGTGCCGCGGGTCCATATTGGCCTGGATCTTGAACACGAAACCGGTGAACTTTTCTTCTTTCGCGCTCACCACCCGCGCGTCGGTCTGCCGCGGCATCGGCGGCGGTGCCCAAGCCACCAGCCCATCGAGCATATGATCGACGCCAAAGTTACCTAACGCGGTGCCGAAAAAGACCGGCGTCAGCTCTCCCGCCAGGAAAGCCTGTTCGTCAAACGGATGGGAGGCGCCCTGCACCAGTTCCAGCTCTTCGCGCAGCTGCGCGGCCAGATCCTCGCCCACCGCCTGGTCCAACTCCGGGTTGTCCAGCCCTTTCACCACCCGTACCGCCTGGATGGTATGGCCCTGGCCGCTCTGGTAAAGGTAAGTTTCATCCTTCGCCAGATGGTAAATGCCCTTGAACAGCTTGCCGCAGCCAATGGGCCAGGTGATCGGCGCGCAGGCGATACGCAGCTCGCTTTCCACCTCATCCAGCAGCTCCATCGGATCGCGAATATCGCGGTCCACTTTATTCATAAAGGTCAGGATCGGCGTGTCGCGCAGGCGGGTAACTTCCATCAGCTTGCGGGTCCGGTCCTCAACCCCTTTGGCGGCGTCAATCACCATCAGGCAGCAATCCACCGCCGTCAGGGTACGATAGGTGTCCTCGGAGAAGTCTTCATGCCCCGGGGTATCCAGCAGATTGACCAGTGCCTGGCGGTAAGGGAATTGCATCACCGAGGTGGTAATGGAAATACCGCGCTGCTTTTCCATTTCCATCCAGTCGGATTTGGCGTGCTGGTTAGAGCCGCGGCCTTTAACGGTACCGGCGGTTTGAATCGCCTGTCCGAACAGCAGCACTTTTTCAGTAATCGTCGTTTTACCGGCGTCGGGGTGCGAAATAATCGCAAAGGTGCGCCGTGCCGCAATCTCGTCGGCGTAAAGGTCGTTCTTCATGGTCACTTTCTCGATGGGCGCACGACTGACGCGCGCCACATAACAGGTCTAAACGGAATTTGCTGGTTGCAGATTCTACATGGTGTGGGGAGTCATTGATAGCACCCCGGTCGGCAGGGGCGTCAGCCCAGCGGCAGCGCCATAATCACCGCATCTTCGCGGCCGTCCGCCGAGGGATAGTAATTGCGCCGGACCGAAACTTCATTAAAACCCAGCGCGCCATACAGGGCGATAGCCGGCGCATTGGACTGACGCACTTCCAGCCACAGCGTAAAGACCTGCCGCTGCTCCAGCTCGGCAATAAGATGGTTCAGCAGCGCCCGGCCATGCCCCTGGCGCTGAAAGTCGGGATGGACGGCAATATTGAACAGCGACGCTTCATCCAGCACCGTCTGGGTGATGGCGAAAGCCGCGATGCGTTCCCCCACGCACAGCTTGAAATTGAGATAGCGATCGCCCTGATTGCCGGCAAAGGTTTTGGCGCTCCAGGGAAACGCGTGGCTGGCCTGCTCAATGTGCCAGGCTTCGGTTAAATCAGCCGGCAGCAGCGGTAATATGGTGTTCATCATCACTTATCCGGCGCCATAGCTCGCGTTTCGCGCCAACGTCCTGTGAAAGCGCCGCCAGCGGCGGCGTATGGAAAGATATGCCGGCAAAATCGCGTGTGGCATCGAGCCCAAGCCACCAGCAATGGCAGCGCACGCTGTCCGGCAACATCATAACTTGCTCCGGCGTCACCCCATACAGCTGCGCCGACGTCAGCGCCATGCTGCGCGCCACATCGGTCACCAGCGGATGATCCACCGGCGGCAGCGGGTCGGCTACCAGCAACAAACGAATATGACTCGGCAATTTGACCGCAACTTCCCCCTGTAGCACCGCCGGGCGCCGAAGCGTCCATTGCGTAATGCCGAGTTGTTGTAATTGCCAGTCGCGCATTGTCGTCATCGTCATTCCCATCAGCGGCCATGATTCCGCGCCGCTATGCTACCAAACCCATCGAACCCGGGGCAATAAAGCACTATACTCCCTGCTCGAATTAATGAGGAGCGTTTGTCGCATGTCTGCTTTAACCCCCGCCAGTGAAGTCATACTCCGGCATCAGGATACATTTTCAGATAAACAGGTCGTGATCGCAGGCGACGTGCAGGATTTGCTGCCGGCCCGGCTGGAGGCGCGGAGTGTGAAGGTTCATACCGCCTGGTATCACCACCGGCAGACGTTGGCGCGCGCGCTGGGCGAGCAGGCGGTGCAATTCGGCCTGGTGGCGGACGCCGCGCTGGTGGGCGGCTGCGACACGCTGATTTACTTTTGGCCGAAAAACAAGCCGGAAGCGCTGTTTCAGTTGACCAACTTGCTGTCGCTGCTGCCGCTGGGCTGCGATGTGTTTGTGGTGGGGGAGAACCGCAGCGGCGTGCGCAGCGCCGAACCGATGCTGGCAGTGTGGTGCCCGCTGGCTAAAATTGATAGCGCCCGGCGCTGCGGGCTGTATCACGGCGAGCTGGTCCAGCAGCCCCGTTTTGATGCCGAGGCGTTTTGGCAATCCTACCAGCTTGACGATGTGGTGATAAAAACCCTGCCGGGCGTCTTTAGCCGTGACGGGCTGGATAACGGCAGCCAGTTGCTATTGTCGACGTTCGATCGGCCGCTGCAGGGCCATGTGGCCGACATCGGCTGCGGCGCCGGCGTCCTGTCGGCCTTTCTGGCGAAAGGGGCGGCGGGAGTGCAATTAACCCTCAGTGATGCCCATGCGCCGGCGCTGGCGGCCAGCCGCGCCACCTTGGCGGCCAACGGGCTGGAGGGGGAGGTGCTGGCCGGCGATGTGTACTCCGCCATTAGCGGCCGCTTCGATATGATTATCTCCAACCCGCCGTTCCATGACGGCATGCAAACCAATCTGAAGGCGGCGGAGATGCTGATTCGCGGCGCTCTTAACCATCTGCGTATCGGTGGCGAACTGCGCATTGTCGCTAACGCTTTCCTGCCCTATCCAGATCTGCTCGATGCGGTATTCGGTAATCATCAAGTGCTGGCGCAGAACGGCCGTTTCAAGGTTTACCAGGCCATCCATCAGGTAAAACGCAGCCGCGATAAGGGTGCTAAACGCCGCTGACGCAGGCGGTAGCGCGCGGTCATGCGCCGCGCGCCGACGGGTCCCGCTGAGCGGGGTATCTTTTTGCAGCAAACGCCCGCGAAATCACAAATAATTATTGACCTTAACGCCAAAACCTCTAAAATCCGCCTCCGTGGTAACAGCCTTAACCGGCTGTCTGTGTCAGGCGAAGGTGGCGGAATTGGTAGACGCGCTAGCTTCAGGTGTTAGTGTCTTAACGGACGTGAGGGTTCAAGTCCCTCTCTTCGCACCACTGTCAATCTTACTTTGCCGGCCCCACGTTCCCCTTGCTTTCCCGCTACCCTCTTTGGCATTGCGCTGTCCGCCGAGATGGCTTATGCGCTGATTTCCCTTGCACCATGACATAGTGAATCACCCCGGATAAATTAGAGTCTATACTTTAAAAGTGGAGGTCTCTATGACAACGACCAAACGTTACTCTCCGGAAGTCCGTGAACGGGCAGTTAATCTAGTGCTGGAAACTCAGCATG
>NZ_FRDB01000302.1 GCF_900143145.1 Candidatus Sodalis sp. SoCistrobi | reverse complement strand
GTTGCGCAACTCGGAGGCTTTCTTGCTCGAAAAGGCGACGGTGAGCCAGGCGCAAAAACTATCTGGAAAGGCTTGCAGAAAGTCATGACGGCCGCCGAAACGCTACGCGCGCTCAGGCACGAACAGAATGTGTATAACGAGGTGGGTTAGGGTGCCAAGGTGGCAAGGTGGCAAGGTGGCAAGGTGCCAAGGTGCCAAGGTGCCAAGGTGCCAAGGTGCCAAGGTGCCAAGGTGCCAAGGTGCCAAGGTGCCAAGGTGCCAAGGTGCCAAGGTCCTGAGGTGCCGAGTTGCAGATGTCGCTGAATTAGCTTAGGTCATGAAAGTCGCTAGCGTAAATAAAGCAATACTATTTGCTGAATAGCTGAATAGCTGAATAGCTGAATAGCTGAATAGCTGAATAGCTGAATAGCTGAATAGCTGAATAGCTGAATAGCTGAAATGGCTGAAATGGTCATCGTTGCTGTTGCCGCCGGTGCTTGCCCATTAGCCGGAAGATGTTACTACTCAGTGAGCTCGGTAATTAGGCGAATAAGCTCCGACTGGCATGCTCGTTAGCATCGCGCTGTGGGGTGGCGCTGCGGCAACTATCTTATCAAATAGGATCCAGCCCTTGCCCGGAAGCCCAGCGACACGATGTGCTGCCTGACTAACATAGGGCCAGAGACGGCACGCAGTACGCTGCGAACATTGATTACGCTTAGACGCCATTTCCCGCCGGGTGCTATTATTGCACCACCGCTGATGGAGGAAATGGAAATGCCGGAAGGACCGGAAATACGTCGAGCAGCCGACAGCCTCATGCTGGCGATGTCAAATTTACCGCTTACCCTGACCTGGTTTGCCTTTCCCCATTTGAAACAATGGGAGACGGTGCTAATCGGGCAAACCATCGACAAGATCGAAGCGCGCGGCAAAGCGCTGCTCACCTGGTTTTCCAATGGACAGGTACTTTACAGCCACAACCAACTGTACGGCGTCTGGCGCATCGTCAAAGCAGGTGAAACGCCGGTAACAAAACGCGATCTGCGCGTGCGGCTGGAAAACCAGAACGCCGCCATTCTGCTCTACAGCGCTTCCGAAATCAGTATTCTCAGCGCTGAGGAAGTGGCTGCCCATCCTTTTCTGCTGCGTATCGGCCCGGATGCGCTGGACCCGCTACTGAAAGTGGACACCGTGCTGGAGCGGCTGATATCCAAACGCTTCTCCGGCCGTCAGCTGGGCGCGCTGCTGCTGGACCAATCCTTTATCGCCGGTCTGGGAAACTATCTGCGGGTAGAGATCTTGTGGCAGGCACGGTTATTGGCTCACCATCGGCCGCGAGATCTCAACGAAGAGCAACAGCGGCTCTTGTGCCAGGCGATTCTCGACATTCCGCGCTTATCTTACGCCACCCGCGGCCAACCCGGCGCCAAAGATCACCACGGCGCTACGTTCCGCTTTCGCGCCTTTCATCGAGCCGGAAAGGCCTGCGAGCGCTGCGGTCATGCCATAGAGAAAACCACTTTTTCCGGCCGCCCGTTTTACTGGTGCCCGGGCTGCCAGTGGTAAACAGCACGAACAAGAAAAGCACCGGCACCCTGGCTACCAGAGTCGTTGCAAGCGAGGGGACGGCAGCGATGTTCCGGCTGCTAACATGCATCAACGGCCGCAGTAATAGAGAAGGAGGCCGTTTTTTCAGCAGTTGCACACCGGAAGAACGGATTAGTATTGCGCCGGGATCTGTTAACGGTATAATGCACCTCGCTATCCGTACCCCTTCAGTGCCGAAGTGGCGAAATCGGTAGACGCAGTTGATTCAAAATCAACCGCCTTCGGGTGTGCCGGTTCGAGTCCGGCCTTCGGCACCATCGGAACATCAATAGACGTCAACGGACGTCTTTTTTTGTGCCTGAAAACCAGTATCCGCAAGGCTTTCCTCGCTTTTTCACTCAACCTACGTCAACCTGATTCAATCTACATCAACTTACTGATGCGGGTATGTAAGTATCCCGGTAAACCGAACCATTCATTTTAGAGATCTTCCGACATACTGACTATGTTCCCTGAGGAGATCGTCATGCGTAAATCCCGGTTCACTGAACACCAGATCGTCGCCGTTCTCAAGTCCGTCGAAGTTGGAAGTACCGCCAAAGATGTCTGCCGCGAAGCCGGAATCTCTGAGGCCTCCTATTACAATTGGAATGCGAAGTTTGGCGGCATGGAAGCCTCCGATATTGAAAAGATGAAAGACCTCGAGGATGAAAACCGCCGGCTGAAGTAGATGTTTGCTGACCTGAGTCTCGAGTGTCGCGCACTGAAAGACGTTATTGAGAAAAACCTTTGAAACCAGCGATAAAGCGTGAGCTGGTCAGCTATCTGACCGCGCAGTTTGCAATGAGCTTACGCCAGGCATGCTGAATAACCCCGAGTTTATTAGAGAGTAATTTTGGCAATACTACGCCGCTTCCTCTGATGCTAATTGCAAAGCGTAATAGTTCATTTCGGCTTCAGTAGGAGGGATGTAACCCAGCCGCCCGAGCAGCCTTCTGTTGTTGTACCAGTCCACCCAGTCCAGCGTGGCCAACTCCACTTCCGTCCGGTTTTTCCAGCTCCCGCGGTGGATAACCTCCGTTTTGTACAACCCGTTGATACTCTCTGCCATCGCATTATCGTAGGAGTCGCCG
>NZ_FRDB01000017.1 GCF_900143145.1 Candidatus Sodalis sp. SoCistrobi | reverse complement strand
CATAGGTATCTACACATTTATCGTGATACCTGTTATTACTTTGCAGAATGATTTCAACCTATCTGTTGGCGGGATTGACTCTCGCCTTACCCGCCGATATCAGACGCTGGTTAAACAGCATATGACGCCCGCGGCTCTTCTTGCTTCTGCGGTTAAAGACCTCGCAAGTGCTCAAAAATCAACTTTCGCAACTACCCAAGCTGTCTGGCGTTTTCTGAATAATAAGCGAATTAGCTTCAGTCAACTCAATGAGCCAATTATTTCGCTAGCACTTGAGCAAATTTCGCTTAGCCCGCATCCATACGCTCTCGTTGTTCATGATTGGTCACGTTTACAATTTCTTTACCATCATGCCAAATACGGACGCTTAAAAATGACGCACGGTGGCGATGTTGGATATGAACTTCAAAGCAGCTTGCTGGTTGATGCTGGCACGGGTTTGCCAATAGCGCCTCTATCTCAGACACTTACCGATGCAACCGGTTGTCATTCAACGTTGGCGGAAGGACTGTCCGAACGGCAGACACATATGGACGCCTTGACGACCGATATTGCCCGTGTGGAATCGCTTAATATAGGTAAAAAGCTGATTCATATAATTGATAGAGAGGGTGACTCTATTGGACATATGCGGACGTTGAGTACTCAAGGAATATGCTGGCTTATCCGAGGAAAAGAAGGACATGGTGCAGAGTGGCAAGGTAATTCATTGAAAATTGGTGAGATTGCTGCTCTTCTGCCATACAACGGATGCGGACAGGTAGACTGGAAAGGGAAAAAAGCTGATATGGAAATCAGTGAAACCTCGATAGTCATAACCCGAGCTGCGCAGCAGAAGCGTAAAGATAAAGAAACCGGCCGCCGCATAAAAATCCAACCTGGAGAGCCTCTGACGGTCAGATTGGTTGTTGTTCGGCTTACGGATGATCTCGGTAATGTGGTGGGACGCTGGACGCTGCTTACAAACGTTTGCAGCGAGATCACCTGCGAGGAAGTAGCTCGTTGGTATTACTGGCGCTGGAATATTGAATCATTTTTTAAGTTGCTGAAAGGTGCCGGACATGACGTAGAAACATGGCTTCAGCGCAGCGCGCCAGCCGTACTACGCAGGTTGTTAATAGCCAGTATGGCTGCTGTTCTGGTATGGCGGCTGCAACGCGCTGAAGGAGAAGAAAATGCGGCAGCCCGCCAGCTGATATGTCGCTTGTCAGGACGACAGCAAAAGCGAGGCCGCAGAGAGAGCGCTCCTGCTCTGCTCGCTGGCCTATCCATCTTGTTGAATACACTAAAATTATTATCGGAATATAGTCTGGAAGAACTTACTCATTTAGCGAGAGTTGCTCTTAAGCCTCCTCCCTGATGTGTAGATACCTATGCGTCTAACGGGGGCCTGCAACGCTTTTATTTTTACTCGCCGGTAAGGAGGTGATGTAAGAAGCTATTACGTTACGGTCCGCCGGGCAAAGAGCGTCCAGGCCTGCTGGACGGGGACGGTCAGCTGCGATCGCTGGCCGGGGTAATAGACGATAGTGCAGGCGAAGCGCTGCTACCGTCGGCGCTTGCCCGCTTGCGTGCCCTGGATCCTGATACGCTGCCAAAAGTGGCGGGCGATATCATTGCCACCGGCACGCCGGCGGGGGGGTTGGGGCAGAAACCGCAGCCGATGTTCTTGCGGGCCGGCCAACGGCTGCGGCTGGGGGGGCGAGGGGCTCGGCGAGCGGCGGCAACTGACGGTACAGGATTGACGCCCGCCGCCTGCCGGCATGGGGCCGTCCCCGGCGGCGTATTCGTCCATTTTTAGCGGCCGGCGGCAGAATGGCGGCCATTCTCTCTACTGGCCGGCGTCAGGGCGGTATGGCATTTTACGCCGGCACAGCGCCATGCTGCCGCTGCCGACGGCGCAGTGTTTCACTTTTCCCCTTAGGCGTCAGGACGGGGATCGGCGGGGGGCGTTTTCAGCGTGCCTGCGGCGGCGGCGGCAGGCGTTTGACTCGGCGCCGCCGGCGCGTCGGCCGGGCCGGATATTTTACTTTGCGGCGCCGCCAGCGTCAGTATCAAGCCCTCGCGACGCATCTGCGCCGACTCTTCCGGCTTGTGCAGCCGGTCCAGCACGTCCGCAAGCCAAGCGTAGTCATGGGCATCCGGGCGCTGCTTAAGCGCGGCGCGGAAGGCTTCGGCGGCGGCCTGCCATTCGCCGCGTTTCATCAACAGCTGCCCCAGCGTACTGTCTAACAGCGGCGTATCTCCCTGTTGACGGATTTGCTGGCGCAGGGCTTTTTCAACCTGCTCCGGATCGCCGCTTTTCAGCCGCGGCAGCAGCAAGAGCAATCTATCATCGGCGTGATGCTTAAGCGCTTTGACGATAAGGCGCTGGGCGGTGTCGTGATCGTTGCATTCGATAAGATGTTCGGCCAGCGCGACTTGCAGTGGCACGTCGTTGCGTACCTTACGGCTCTGCTCGCGCCACCAGCGGTTCAGCCCTTCGCTGCCCTGTTCCTCCATAATCTGGTCCATCAGCCCGTTAAAGGCTTGATTTTGCGCGCGGTTTAACGCCTCGTCGTCATACACCTGGACCTTACGCATCGCCGGCAAAATATCGAGCAGCGACTGCCAGGCACGGGTGCGGATGAATGCCTGTTCCGCCAGACGCAGCACTTCTGGATGGCGCGGCGCGGTTTCCAGCAACCGGTCGACGCCGTGGCGCGCGGCATGATCCTCATGGCGTGCCAGCTGAATACGTACCCGGGTAATGTCCACCGGTAACTGATCGTTATCCGCCACTTCCGCCGCGCGCGCCAGGTATTGGTTGGCCCGCAAATCGTCCCCGCGCTGCTGTGCGGCTTCCGCCGCCAGGAGGTAGTTGACCACCGGCTGATCGGCGTGGTCGGCATTGCGCGCCAGCAGTTTTTCCACCTGGCGATAATCCCCTTCGGCCAGCTTCATCAGTGCCGCCCGGGTATGCTTGCGGGCGCGATGATTTTTGCGGCCGTTAAACCAGCGGCGGGTACGCGCCCCGGTCCGAAACAGTCGGCGGATGACCCATTCGATGATAAACAGGACGATAAACGCCAGAATGAGAACAATCACCAGACCGGTAACGCTGGTCTCAATATTGTAATTGTCGGTCTGAATCAGCACATAACCCTGATGACCGGCGACCAGCGGACCGAGCACAATGCCCGTGAACAGCAGAATGAACAGCAACAAGACCTTGAGCATCGCTTATTCTCCCTGTGCGGCGGGGACCGTCGGCTGGGCCAGCAGATTGCGCACCCGGGTCTGCATCAGTTTATCCAGCAGCGGCTGGCTCTGCAGGCTGTCCGGTAGGTTCATGGTGATATCCTCCTCCCCCAGCGCGTCGATCTGGCTCAGGAAGGCGCGAGTAGTGGCGTCGTCGGTGTCGAAATAAGCGCGCACCCAGGTGGAGACCGAATCCAGCGACTGCTGGTAGATTTCGTTTTGATGGCGCGGCACCGCCTGGGCGGCGACCAGTAACCGGGAGCGGATATTTTCCCGCAGGTAAACATCCTGATTCGGCGCCAGCAGCGGCTCGGCGCCGGTATCACGGCGACGCACGGTAATAAAATCGTTCATGAAGTTGTGCCAGCTTTTGCTGAGATTCTGCCGCCACTCCTGGATTGACCCCGACAATTCACCGCTGTCGCTATCCATGGGCGATTCGTCGCTGTCGTTATCCGCCAGACGCAGATTATCTACTTGATTGGTCAACTGATTGAGCTTGAGAATAATACCGTCGAAGTCTATCTGGCTGACGCCGGCCAAGGTGCCGATATCGTCGGTTATTGCGCGTCGCGCTTCGGTCAGGCTGGGATCGTTCATTTGCGCCAGACTGGCGTCAGCACTTTTCAGCAGTGCGCCGGCGGTGACGACATCCCGATCGCTCCACAATTTACGCCCGGCCATTTTAACCAGAAAATCCGCCTGCGACAGCAGCCAGGTATTGGCGTTGGTGCCGGTAATGGCCGTCAGTTTATTTTGCAAATCCTCCAGCTCGCGCCCCTGGGCGTCTTGCTGCGCCCGAGCCGCGTCCAGCGCGTCCTGGTACTGCTGGCGTTGCATCTGTTGGGCCTGACTGAGTGCATCAAGACCTTCCTGCAACTGCGTGCGGGCGACTTCTTGCTGATGCGCCTGCTGGCGCGCGGCGATATAGACGCCCAGCGCCAATAATAGCGCAATGATCAAGGCCAGCACCGCCACTATCAGCGCGAGCGGCCGGCGTCCACCGGCCGTCTTACCCGGTTTGCCATTACCGGCGGGCGGGATTTCCCCCCCCGCGGCGCGCGTGGCGGCGGCGGGCCGAGGCCCGGCATCGCCGGAGAGCGGGGTCGAAGCATGCGGGCTATCAGTCTTCCTGGTCGCGTCATCCTGCGGGATCGTTGGAGTAGTGTGTTCCGTCATGTTGGCCTGTCCCATGATTAAATTTAGAGCAATACGCGCATCAAAGCATCGTTGTCTGCCGCGTTCGCTACGACGATATCCGTCCAGCCCAATTGGCGGGCAAGCATGGCTAAACGTTCGCTGATGACTATCAGCCGGCAGTGCGTCAGCCAGGCGTGGCGATAGTATTCAGGCATTAAAGTATAGAATTGTTGTAACATTTCGCCGCTGGTAATTACTAGCGTGTCGATGCCCAGCGTCCGCATCCGCCGGCCCTGCTCTTCGCCATCGTAGTGGATCGGGCTGCGGCGGTAGCATTCGCAATAGGAGGTGTGCACGCCGCGCTGGCGCAACGTTTGCTCCAGCACTTCCCGCCCGCCGTTACCGCGTAAAATCAGCGCGCGCTTGCCCTCGATGTGGGCCAGCGCCGGCAGGCGCAGCAAATCCTCGCTGGTTTCTCCCTCATCGGGATAGCTGACCGGCAGCCCGCAAAGACCGTGCAGCCGCAGGCCGGTAGTGCGCCCCACGGCGAAATAGTGTAGCCCGGCCGGCCAGCTGACGCCTTGTTGCGTCAGCCAGGGATGGGCGTAGTTAATCGCATGTTGGGAGACGATAAATAGCAAATCCCCCACACTTAAATCGGCGAGGCGCTGGGCGAGGTGCGGCAGATCGTTGCCCGGGGTGAAGTCGATAAGCGGCAGATGCCAGGCGGATTTGCCACGTGCGCGCAGCCTGTTCACCAGCTGTTCGCCCGCAGGCGATGGGCGGGTGACGAGGATGCTCATTGCGGCGGATTATCCTGATAAACGCGGGCCAGGATGGCGCGGGCGCCGCGGTCCAGCAAATCATCCGCCAGACGCAGGCCAAGCTGCTCCGCCTGCGCCAGCGGCGCGCGTCCTTCGCTGCGAATGACGGTGGTGCCGTCAGGCGATCCCACCAGCGCGCGCAGCCATATCTCCTCGCCATCAAGCACGGCATAACTGCCGATAGGCACCTCGCATCCCCCCTGCAGACGGGCGTTCATGGCGCGTTCGGCGCCGACGCGCAGGGCGGTTTCCCGGTGATGCAGCGGCGCCAGCAGCGCCAGCGTACGGGTATCGTCCAGCCGGCATTCGACACCGACCGCTCCTTGACCCACCGCCGGCAGCGACTGCGCCGGATCGATGGCCTGACGGATGCGGTCCTGCAGACCCAGCCGTTTCAGCCCGGCCACCGCCAGAATGACCGCATCAAAGTCGCCCCGATCGAGTTTCGCCAGCCGGGTGCCGACATTGCCGCGCAGGTCATGCACGACAACATCGGGACGCCGTTCGCGCAACTGGCACTGCCGGCGCAGGCTTGAGGTGCCCACAATCGCGCCCGGCGGCAGCGCGTCGAGATTGGCGTAACGCGGGCTGACGAAGGCATCGCGCGGGTCGTCGCGCTCGCACAGCACGCACAGTCCCAGGCCGGCGGGGAATGACACCGTGACATCTTTCATCGAATGCACGGCGATATCGGCGCGATGCTCCAGGAGCGCCCGTTCCAATTCCTTGGTGAATAACCCTTTGCCGCCGACCTTTGCCAGCGGCGTGTCAAGAATGATGTCGCCGCGGGTGATAAGAGGCACTAGCTCAACCTGCAGATGCGGGTGATGGCGTAGCAATTCATCGCGCACGTACCCTGCCTGCCAAAGCGCTAAAGGACTTTGCCGGGTGGCGATTCTGATAAGGTTGTCTTGCATAGTCATTACCGATTTTATCATTCACCCACCATCCTAACACCGATAGTGAATCACTGTCAGTTTTCGGCGGCGGAGAAACCAGGCGGGAAGGGGGAAAAAGGAATAACAAGTTGCCATTGGGGAAAGTGCTATACTCATTGGGTAGCTTAACTTTCTTTACGGTCAATCAGCAAGGTGTTAGATTGATCACGTTTCCAGCATTTACCGGCCAATAACTCTACAACTCACTACGCCGGTCGGGTGGAGAAACGGGTTCTTCTGACACCGGGATAATCAGGCGAGACGTCTTGTACTTCTACATCGAGACCTTGAAACAGAGACTGGACGCGATTAACCAACTACGGGTAGATCGCGCGTTGGCGGCCATGGGGCCGGATTTTCAACACGTATACAGTCTGCTGCCAACCTTACTACATTTTCATCATTCGATGCTTCCGGGTTACCTGGACGGCACCGTGCCCCACGGCATCTGCTTTTATGCCCCCGATGAGACCCAGCGCGCCTGGCTCGACGACATCGGCCGTCAGGCCGGCGCGTCGGTGGTGGCGCCGGACAGCGGCGAGCAGCCCATTACCGGTGTTTACTCCATGGGCAGCACCTCTTCCATCGGCCAGAACGCCAACTCCGATCTCGATATCTGGGTGTGTCATCAGTCCTGGCTGGACAGCGAGGAGCGCGCTCAACTGCAGTGTAAATGTCATCTGCTTGAGCAGTGGGCGAACCGCCGGGGCGTGGACGTCAATTTCTTCCTGATCGATGAAAACCGTTTTCGCCATAATGAAAGCGGCAGCCTCGGCGATGAGGACTGCGGCTCCACTCAGCACATCCTGCTGCTGGATGAATTCTATCGCACCGCCGTGCGCATGGGCGGTAAGCGTATCCTGTGGAATATGGTGCCCGGCGACGAAGAAGCGCACTACGATGAGTATGTCTTGTCGCTGTACGCCCGCGGCGCGCTGACGCCCAACGAGTGGCTGGATTTAGGTGGCCTCGGCACCCTGTCTGCGGAAGAGTACTTCGGCGCCAGCCTGTGGCAGCTGTATAAAAGCATCGACTCACCTTATAAGGCGGTGTTGAAAACGCTGCTGCTGGAAGCCTACTCCTGGGAATGTCCCCACACCGAACTGCTGGCGATGAAAATCAAACAGCGGTTGCACGACGGCGAAATCGTTTCCTTCGGCCTCGATCCCTATTGCATGATGCTGGAGCGGGTGACCTACTATCTGACGCAGATAAACGACATGACGCGGCTGGATATGGTGCGCCGCTGCTTCTATCTGAAGGTGTGCGAAAAACTGTCGCAAGATCCGGCGGGCACGCCCTGGCGGCGGGAGATCCTGACGCAGCTGGTGACCAGCTGGGGCTGGGATGACGCGCGGCTGCAGATGCTCGATGATCGCGCCAACTGGAAGATTGCCCAGGTGCGTGAAGCGAACAATGAGCTGCTGGACGCCATGATGCAGAGTTACCGTAATCTTATCCGGTTTGCCCGCCGCAACAACTTGAGCGTCAGCGCCAGCCCGCAGGATATCGGCGTGCTGACCCGCAAGCTGTATGCGGCCTTCGAGGCGCTGCCCGGTAAAGTGACCCTGCTCAATCCGCAGATTTCGCCGGATCTGTCGGAACCCGATCTGACGTTTATCCATGTGCCGCAGGGTCGCGCCAACCGTACCGGCTGGTATTTGTACAATCAGTCGCCGTCGATGGATTCCATCATCAGCCATCAGCCGCTGGAATATAACCGTTATCTCAATAAACTGGTGGCCTGGGCCTGGTTTAACGGGCTGTTGACCCGCTCGACCCAGGTGCATATCAAGGGCAGCGACACCTGCGATAGCGCCAAGCTAAATGAGCTTATCGCCGATGTGGCCAGCCACTTCCCGCTGCGGGTGCCGGCGCCGACGCCCAAGGCGCTCTACAGCCCGTGCGAAATCCGTCATCTGGCGATTATCGTCAATCTTGAGCACGATCCCACCGCGGTATTCCGTAATCAGGTGGTGCATTTCGATTTCCGCAAACTGGATGTGTTCAGCTTCGGCCAGCAGCAGCAGTGTCTGGTGGGCAGCATCGATTTGCTTTATCGCAATTCGTGGAATGAAGTGCGCACCCTGCATTTCAGCGGCGAGCAGGCGGTGCTGGAAGCGCTAAAAACCATTCTCGGCAAAATGCATCAGGATGCCGCGCCACCGGATACGGTGGAGGTGTTCTGTTATAGCCAGCATTTGCGCGGGCTTATCCGCACCCGGGTACAGCAGCTGGTTTCCGAATGTATCGAGCTGCGCCTCTCCAGTACCCGTCAGGATCCGGCGCGGTTTAAAGCGGTGCGCGTGGCGGGACAGACCTGGGGGCTGTTTTTCGAGCGCCTGAGCGTTTCGGTGCAGAAGCTGGAAAATGCGGTGGAGTTCTACGGCGCCATTTCCAACAATAAGCTGCACGGGCTGTCCATTCAGATGGAGACCGAGCAGGTCCACCTGCCGCCGGTGGTGGACGGGTTCGCCAGCGAAGGCATCATTCAGTTCTTTTTTGAAGACACCAGCGACGATAGCGGTTTCAATATCTATATTCTCGATGAGACCAATCGGGTGGAAGCCTATCATCACTGCGAAGGCAGTAAAGAAGAGCTGGTGCGCGACGTCAGCCGGTTCTACTCCTCTTCCCACGACCGGTTTACCTACGGTTCCAGTTTCATTAATTTCAATTTGCCGCAGTTCTACCAGATTATGAATCTGGACGGCCGCATCCAGGTGGTGCCGTTTCGCAGCAGCGTGCTGTCCCATTTGTGCGCCACGCCATTTGCAAATGGCGCGCCGCCGCTGGCGCAAAACGCGCGCAGCAGCTAATCCGCCGGCGGGGTACGCCTTCCCCGCGCCCGCCATTTCCCGCCCGTCGCGTCGCTTGCCAACGACAATTGCTGTTGCTTTTCATATACCAACTGCGATGATAGGAAGCTGAGACGGATGAACAATAGGTAATGGGTGAAATGAAAAGCGAATTGCGCCGCGCGGCGTTGGGGTTGATGCTGCTGGGGCTTTACGGCTGCGGCCTGAAAGGTCCCCTTTATTTTCCGCCGGCAGACAAAGCGGACAAAAGCGAACAAAAGCATCAACTGACGACCACGCCGTCCTCGACCCAATCCCCGGTGCAGACCGCGTCCCCCGGGGATGACGGCAGCAGCACCGCCGTCGGGACCGAACAGCCGTAATCGCGACGCAGTCGCTTCCTGCCGGCAGACGCGCTATGCTGCGTTATCGGCTACTCAGCGGAGTGAGATATGCAGTTCTCCAAAATGCACGGCCTGGGTAACGACTTTATGGTCGTGGATGCCGTGACGCAAAATGTCTATTTCTCACCCGAAATGATCCGCCGCTTGTCGGACCGACATTGCGGCGTGGGGTTTGATCAATTGCTGGTGGTGGAACCGCCCTATGATCCGGAACTGGATTTCCATTATCGTATTTTCAACGCCGACGGCAGCGAAGTGGCGCAGTGCGGCAACGGCGCCCGCTGTTTTGCCCGCTTCGTGCGCATGAAAAATCTGACCAACAAACGCGATATCCATGTCAGTACCCAAACGGGACGCATGGTGTTGACCGTCACCGAAGACGATATGGTGCGCGTCAATATGGGTGAGCCGAATTTCGACCCGCAGCAGGTGCCGTTTCGCGCGGCCAGGGCGGAAAAAACCTATATTATGCGCGCGGCGGAGCAGACGGTGCTGTGCGGCGTGGTGTCCATGGGCAACCCGCACTGCGTGATTGCCGTGGACAGTGTAGACAACGCCCCGGTCGCGACGCTCGGACCGGTTTTGGAGAGCCACGAACGCTTTCCAGAACGGGCCAATATCGGTTTTATGCAGGTGTTAGACCGCGGGCATATCCGCCTGCGGGTTTATGAACGCGGCGCAGGGGAAACCCAAGCCTGCGGCAGCGGCGCCTGTGCCGCGGTCGCGGTGGGGATCTCACAAGGCCAGCTGGCGGAACAGGTACGGGTGGATCTCCCCGGCGGTCGGCTCGCCATCAGCTGGCGCGGACCGGGTCATTCACTGTACATGACCGGGCCGGCCACCCATGTCTATGACGGATTTATTCATCTATGAAGCAAGTCGGTGAACAGGCGGACAACGCGCAAACGCTGGATGACGAACAGGTGGTGCAATATCTGCTTACGCACCCGAATTTCTTTATCCGCAATGCCCGGGTCGTGGAGCAGATGGTGGTACCGCATCCGGTGCGCGGCTGCGTGTCGCTGCTGGAATGGCAATTGGGGCGTCAGCGCGCCCATATTCAGCAGTTGGAGGACGATATCACCCGCCTCATGGAACACGCGAGCACCAACGAGCCGCTGTTCTATCGGTTATTGCGGCTACAGTCCGATTTGGCGGCGGCAGGCAGTCTGCAGGAGCTGCTTAATCGCCTGCAGCGCTGGGCGCGCGGCCTGGGACTGGCGGGCGCCCATGTGCGTCTGTTTAGCGACCAATGGCAGTTGGGCGCGCCGTCTGGATTTACCCACCTGGCGCTGGCGCGCAGCGCGTTCGAGCCGCTGCGGATCCAGCGCCTTGGTCAGGACAACCATTATCTCGGCAAGCTGAACGGCCCGGAACTGCTGCTGCTACTGCCTCAGGTGCGGCAGATAGGCTCCGTCGCCATGTCGCTGCTGGGGGATGATGGCTCGCTTGGCGTGCTGATGTTTACCAGCCGCGACAGCCAGCATTTCCAGGACGGCATGGGCACGGTGCTATTACAGCAGTTGGCCACACTGCTACCAGGCCTGCTGGAACGTTGGGTCAGCCGGGCATGACCGGTACCGGCTCTTCGCTGCAGCTGCAGGTTGACGCTTTCCTGCATTATCTGCGGGTAGAGCGGCAACTGAGCGCCAAAACGCGGGAAAGCTACCAGCGGCAGCTGTATACCATTATCGCCATGGTCGATGACATGGGGCTGACGGAATGGCGCCAGCTTGAGGTGAGCCAGGTGCGCTCATTGGCCGCGCGCAGCAAGCGCCAGGGCCTGCAGTCCGCCAGTTTGGCGCTGCGGCTCTCCGCGTTACGCAGCTTTCTCGACTGGCTGGTGGGCATCGACGCGCTGGGCGCGAACCCGGCACGCGGCGTTTCCGCGCCGCGCCACGGTCGGCATTTGCCGAAAAACATGGATGTCGATGAAGTAGACCACCTGCTGGATATCGACACCCGCGACCCGCTGGCCCTGCGCGATCGCGCAATGCTTGAAGTGATGTACGGCGCGGGCCTGCGTTTGGCGGAGCTGGTCGGTCTTAATTGCGCGGACGTTGATCTCGGCGGCGGCGAAGTGCGGGTGGTGGGTAAAGGCAACAAAGAGCGTAAATTGCCCATTGGCGCCACCGCCGTCACCTGGCTGACGCGCTGGTTAGCGCTACGTGACCGTTACGCGCCCAAGGATGATGCGGTGTTCATCGCCAACAGCGGACGTCGTATTTCGGCGCGTAACGTACAAAAACGTTTCGCCGAATGGGGTGTGAAGCAAGGAGTGAACAGCCATATCCATCCCCATAAGCTGCGCCACTCCTTCGCCACCCATATGCTGGAGTCAAGCGGCAACTTGCGCGCGGTGCAGGAGCTGTTGGGTCATGCCAACCTCAGCACCACCCAAATCTATACCCACCTCGATTTTCAGCATTTGGCATCGGTGTACGATGCCGCGCACCCACGAGCCAAACGGGAAAAAACCTGATGCATTTTTATCGCCCTCTGCGACAGCTGCGCGCGTTAACCTTTGATCTCGATGATACCCTGTACGATAACCGGCCGGTGATTGCCCGCACCGAATATGAGTCGGTGCGGTTTCTACAGCATTATCATCCCGCGCTGCGCCACCTGGGGCAGGAAGATTATCAGCGTTTGCGCCGTGAGTTGCGTCAGCGCGAACCGGACATTTATCACGATGTAAGCCATTGGCGCTGGCGCTCGATCGAATTGGCGATGCGTAACGCGGGGCTCAGCGAGCACGACGCGCGCGTCGGCGCCGATGCCGCCATGGAGGTCGTCTTGCGCTGGCGCAGTCAGATTGATGTCCCGGCCGACACGCACGAAACGTTGGCGGCCCTTGGCGCCCGCCGGCCATTGGTGGCGATCACCAACGGCAATGCGTCACCCGCGGCCTGCGGGCTGGCGGGCTATTTCAGCCACATTTTGCGCGCTGGCCCGGATGGCCGCGCCAAGCCCTGGCAGGATATGTACCATCTGGCGGCGACGCGGCTGAAGGTGCCGCCCGAGACGATTTTGCACGTGGGCGACGATCTGGAAGCGGACATCACCGGCGCCATCCGCTACGGGATGCAGGCCTGCTGGATCAACGATCGCGGCGGTAATTTCGCCGCCGCCGCCGATGCGCGTCTATTGCCGCATCTGGAAATTTCGCGGTTGGCATCCCTAACAGCCTTGTTATAATCAACGTATACTCTGTATAAATGACCAGTGTTTTGCCGCCGCCGGGCGGCGTTCCTCATCGCATGTTAAAGGCCACCTATGGACGTTTCTGATTTGCTCAACAGCTTGAACGACAAGCAACGGGAAGCCGTGGCGGCGCCGCGCGGTAATTTGCTGGTGCTGGCCGGCGCCGGCAGCGGCAAAACGCGGGTGCTGGTGCACCGTATCGCCTGGCTGCTGTCGGAGGAAAATTGCTCGCCTTATTCGGTAATGGCGGTCACTTTTACCAACAAGGCGGCGGCGGAGATGCGCCACCGTATCGAACATCTGGTGGGCACCAGCCAGGGCGGCATGTGGATCGGCACCTTCCATGGGCTGGCCCATCGCCTGTTGCGCGCCCACCATCAGGATGCCAACCTGCCGCAGGATTTTCAGATCCTCGACAGTGAAGATCAGCTGCGCTTGTTAAAACGCCTTATCCGCGCCATGAATCTGGATGAGAAACAGTGGCCGCCGCGCCAGGCGATGTGGTATATCGGCGGCAAAAAAGACGAGGGCCTGCGTCCACAGCATGTGGAGAGCTACGGCAATCCGGTCGAGGCGACCTGGCAACGCATCTATCAGGCCTATCAGGAAGCGTGCGACCGCGCCGGGCTGGTGGATTTTGCCGAGCTGCTGCTGCGCGCCCACGAGCTGTGGCTGAACAAGCCGCATATTCTGCGCCATTACCGCGAACGTTTTACCAATATTCTGGTGGACGAATTCCAGGATACCAACCAAATCCAATACGCCTGGATCCGCATGCTGGCCGGCGATGACGGCAATGTGATGATCGTCGGCGACGATGACCAGTCGATCTACGGCTGGCGCGGGGCGCAGGTCGAGAACATCCAGCGCTTCCTGGACGATTTCCCCGGCGCGCAGACCATTCGACTGGAGCAAAATTACCGCTCCACCAGCAATATCCTGCAGGCGGCCAACGCCCTTATCGCCCACAACGGCGGCCGGCTGGGCAAAAACCTGTGGACCGAGGGCGCTGAAGGCGAACCGATTACCCTTTACTGCGCCTTTAACGAACTGGACGAGGCGCGCTTTGTGGTTAACCGCATTAAGGTAAGCCAGGAGCAGGGCGGGGCGCTCAAGGACTGCGCCATTCTGTATCGCAGCAACGCCCAGTCGCGCGTGCTGGAAGAGGCGCTGCTGCAAACGGGGCTGCCTTACCGGATTTACGGCGGTATGCGCTTCTTCGAGCGTCAGGAAATCAAGGATGCGTTGGCCTATTTGCGGCTTATCGCCAATCGCAACGACGACGCCGCCTATGAGCGGGTGGTCAATACCCCGACGCGCGGCCTCGGCGATCGCACCCTCGATGTCGTGCGTCAGACCGCCCGCGATCGGCAGCTGACGCTGTGTCAGTCGAGCCGGGCGCTGCTCGCGGAGCGCGTGCTGGCCGGCCGTGCCGCCGCCGCGCTGCAGCGGTTCTTGGAGCTGATTGATGCGCTGGCGGAAGAGACGGCGGAGCTGCCGATGCATGTGCAAACCGACAGGGTGATTAAAAACTCCGGCCTGTGGAGCATGTACGAGCAGGAAAAAGGGGAAAAGGGCCAGGCGCGTATCGAGAACCTGGAAGAGCTGGTCACCGCTACCCGCCAGTTCAGCTACAACGATGAAGATCAGGATCTGCTGCCGCTACAGGCATTCTTGTCTCACGCCGCCCTGGAGGCCGGCGAGGGCCAGGCCGACGCCTATCAGGACGCGGTGCAATTAATGACGCTGCATTCCGCCAAAGGGCTGGAATTTCCCCAAGTGTTCATCGTCGGTATGGAAGAGGGCATGTTCCCCAGCCAGATGTCGCTGGACGAAGGCGGGCGCCTGGAAGAAGAGCGCCGCCTGGCCTATGTGGGCGTTACCCGCGCGATGGACAAGCTGACCATTACCTATGCGGAAACCCGCCGGCTGTACGGTAAAGAGGCTTATCACCGGCCGTCGCGTTTCGTCGGCGAACTGCCGCCGGCGTGCGTGGAAGAAGTGCGCCTGCGCGCAAGCGTAACCCGTCCGGCCAGCCAGCCGCGCATCGGCGCGCCGTTGAGCGAAAGCGATAGCGGTTTCACCCTGGGTCAGCGGGTACGTCATCCGAAATTTGGCGAGGGCACGGTGGTCAATCTGGAAGGCAGCGGCGAACATAGCCGCCTGCAGATTGCGTTTCAAGGCCAGGGTATCAAATGGCTGGTGGCGGCTTACGCCCGCTTGGAAACCGTTTAAGGCCGTTGCGCGCCGCGCCATTGGACAGAAACTGACCAAACGATTTTTCTCACGTATTGACAGTCTTTTTCTTCTCGGCGTAACATGCGCGCACTACTATTAGGAGAGGATTACGCCTTGGACACCCCCAGTAGATACTGGCTCGATAATCTGTTAATCAGGTACATCCACTAAGGCTGCCTCCAGCGCTGGCCGCCTCAGTGGTTGTCAGCGACCTTCCATTAGCGTCGCGCAGAGTCGGATCTTTGACGGTCTGAAACTCGACGGTGACTCCTCACCCCGTATTTCTGTGATCTAATGCGTTTCCCGTTGGCTACCGTGAAGGAAACGAGGGCGTATGCTTAACGCATTTCAACTGGAAAACCATCGTTTATCGCGTCTTGACGCCGATGAGCTGGGCACCCTACCTGAAGCGGTATGGGTTGATCTGATCGAGCCCGGCGATGATGAACGCGAACGGGTGCAGCACGAGCTGGGACAAAGCCTGGCGACGCGTCTGGAGCTGGAGGATATCGAAGCGTCCGCCCGCTTTTTCGAGGACGAGGACGGGTTGCATATCCACTCCTTCTTCTTTTACGCCGACGCCGAAGATCACGCCGGTAACGCCACCGTGGCGTTTACTATCCGCGATGGCCGGCTTTATACCCTGCGCGAGCGGGAATTGCCGGCGTTTCGCCTCTACCGGATGCGAACCCGCAGCCAGACGCTGATTGACGGCAATGCCTACGAGCTGCTGCTGGATTTGTTTGAGACCAAAATCGAGCAACTGGCGGACGAGATTGAAAATATCTACAGCGATCTGGAGGCTTTAAGCCTGGTCATCATGGAGGGCCGTCAGGGCGATGAGTATGATAACGCGCTCTCCACCCTCGCCGAGCTTGAGGATGTAGGCTGGAAAGTCAGGCTGTGCCTGATGGATACCCAGCGGGCGCTGAACTTTTTGGTGCGCAAGGCGCGGCTGCCGTCAGGGCAGCTGGAGCAGGCGCGGGAAGTCCTGCGCGATATCGAGTCGCTGTTGCCCCATAACGAATCGCTGTTCCAGAAGGTGAACTTCTTGATGCAGGCGGCAATGGGCTTTATCAATATCGAGCAGAACCGCATTATCAAGATATTCTCGGTGGTTTCGGTGGTTTTCCTGCCGCCGACCTTGGTTGCCTCCAGTTATGGTATGAACTTCGAGTTTATGCCCGAGCTCAGATGGTCTTTCGGCTATCCGGGCGCCATTATGCTGATGATTTTGGCCGGGCTGGCGCCGTATTTGTATTTCAAGCGCAAAAACTGGCTGTAGGAAGTGGCGGGGCGGAGACGGCGGCCGGTCAGGACGCCGCTCCAGACGCAGGATATTTTGCTCCGTGGCCGCAATATGATAAAACGGCTACCTACGCCTGCTTTGAAACGACCTTCATTCATGAAAGCTTTGCCGGTTTATCTCCAATGGTTGATCCTGCTGGCGTGTTCGCTGGCGCTGGGATTTATCCTGCAACATTATCACGTTCCCGCCGCGCTGCTGCTTGGACCCATGATGGTCGGTCTGGTGATGGCCTTGTCCGGCGCCCGCATCGCCATCTCGCCCAAGGTATTTATCGGCTGTCAGGCCATCCTGGGGTGCATGATAGCCGGCGCCCTCTCGCCTTCCATTCTGTCGGTGCTGGTCAGCGACTGGTTACCCGTGGTGTTGACGCTGGCGGTCACGCTGCTGGCCAGCGGCTTGTCGGGTTGGTTGCTGGTCAGGTTTAGCAGCCTGCCCGGGCCGACCGGCGCCTGGGGGGCGTCCCCGGGCGGGGCGTCGGCGATGGTGGCGATGGCGGGCGACTTCGGCGCTGATGTGCGGCTAGTGGCGTTTATGCAATATTTGCGGGTGTTGTTCGTCGCCACCGCCGCCGCGGTGGCGCATATTGCGCTGGGCGAACAGGGGGCCGTTGCGCCGGCGGTGACGTGGTTTCCGCCGTTGGATGCCCGCTTTATCGCCACGCTGGCGGTGGCGGCCGTGGGGGCGATACTCGGCCGCCGGCTGCGTATTCCCGCCGGTCCGCTGCTGCTGCCGATGGTGGCCGGCGCCACGCTGCACGCCACCGGCACGCTGACGCTGCAGGTGCCGGAATGGCTGCTGGCGCTGGCCTATGCATTTATCGGCTGGAGCGTTGGCCTGCGCTTCACCCGCGCTATCGTGCTGCTGGCGCTGAAAACGCTACCGCAGATGCTGGCGTCCATCGCCGGCCTGATGCTGCTGTGCGGCGCCATGGCTTGGCTGCTGACTAAACTGCTGCCGGTGGATTTACTGACCGCTTATCTGGCCACCAGCCCCGGAGGTTTGGATACCGTGGCGATTATCGCCGCCGGCAGTCAGGTGAATATCGGTTTTGTCATGGCGATGCAAAGCCTGCGTTTATTCGCCATTCTGCTGTTCGGGCCGGCGATGGCGCGCTTTATCTCGCGCACCTCCGTCCGGCGTCCGTCCAGCCAGTCGCGCAGCTGACGCCGCCTCAAGCGACCGAAAGCCGCCGCCGCTGGACCAAAAGGGCGTCGGTAATGAAAACCCCAAGCGCCAGCCAAATAAAGGCGAAGGTATAGAGCTTATCGGCGCTTAACGCCTCGCCATAAAACCCCACCGCCAGCAGGAACATCAACGTCGGCCCGAGATACTGGAAAAAACCGAGCGTCGACAGCCGCAGGCGGTTGGCGGCGGCGGTAAACAGCAGCAGCGGCACCGTGGTCAGCACCCCCGCGCAGGCGAGTAGCAGATTAAGATGCCAGCCGTTGGCGCCGAGGTGGCTGGTCGGGCTATCGGCGACGATAAACAAATAATAGGCGGCCGCCGGCAGCAGCCAGAGGGTTTCGATGAGCATGCCGGTTTGTGCGTCGATGCCGATCTTTTTGCGCAACAGGCCATAGAGCGCGAAAGTGAGCGCCAGCCCCAGGGCGATAAGCGGCAGTGAACCGAATATCCACAGCTGTACCAGCACGCCGGCGGACGCCAATACCACCGCGAACCACTGCAACCGGCGGAAACGTTCGCCCAAAAACAGCATGCCGAGCAATACGTTGACCAGCGGATTGATAAAATAACCGAGGCTGGCTTCCAGCATATGGTGGTGATTAACCGCCCAGATAAACAGCAGCCAGTTGCTGCCGACCAGCACAGAAGTCATCGCCAGCATCAGCAGCAATTTGCCGCGCCGTAAAGACTGGCGCACCTGCGGCCAGCGGCGGCCGAGGCTCAGTAACACCAGCATAAACACCACCGACCAGAGAATTCGGTGCGCGAGAATTTCGTTGGCGGGCACCTGGGCTATCAATTTGAAATAGGCGGGTACCAGGCCCCAGATAAAATAGGCGCCAAGGGCGCACAGAACGCCCTGACGGGCGCTATTGTCGCTCATTGGTCAGCCCACCAGATAGTTAGCGGTGGCGGTGGCGAGATGATGCCCCCGATCGTTGTGCAGCTCCGCGCGCGCTACGGAAATCTTGTTGCCGCCGCGCAGTAGGTGGCTGGTAACGATAAACCGCTCACCGTGACCGGGCAGCAGATAATCCACCCGCATGTCGATAGTGTCCCCATGTGCGCCAGGCGATGGCGCAGATCCTGCTCCGAAAGCGCGGGCTGGCGCAATAGTGCGCTGGTCACGCAGGTGATCCCGGCGGCGACGTCCAGCACCGAGGCGATCACGCCGCCGTGCAGAATGCGCTGCAGGGCGTTGCCCACCAGTTTCTCATCGCGCTCAAATTCGAGTTGTGCGGCATCGCTCTCATGGCGGGTGAGTTTCAAACCCAGTTCGCGGTTGAACGGCATATGATAGACAAAGATATCCCCGATCAAACGGCGGACGTGATCGGCGGTAAGTGGGGTTGCAGACATAGTTAATTCCGGATTGGGGCAACGCTTGATGCGCGGAGTAATGTAATATTTATGTTCATAGTATGCTTAATTAATGTGGCTTACCAGCCTCGGGTGGCGGCGTTAACTTTAGGCAGTTTTCCCTAAAACAAAGTTCCAAGAGCGTGTAAAATGATTAGCTTTGAATGCTTGTGTTGATGGGTTACGCGCTTTCGGAGAACATTTTATGCGCAAACTTTGGGGGGCAACCGCTCTCTTGCTGGGATCGACTTCTTTCGTTTACGCCCAAGAAGCCACGGTTGAGAAGATCCATGATACACCGGCGGTGAAGGGAAGCATCATTGCCAATCTATTGCAGGATCACGACAATCCCTTCACGCTTTACCCGTATGAGAGCAATTACCTGCTCTACACCTATACCAGCAACATCAACAAACAGGCGATAAGCAGCTACGATTGGGCCAATAACGCCAAAAAAGACGAAGTGGCTTTCCAGTTAAGCTTGGGATTTCCGCTGTGGCGCGGTATCGCGGGCGATAACTCGTTGCTGGGCGCGTCCTATACCCAGCGCTCCTGGTGGCAGTTATCCAACAGTGAAGAATCGTCGCCCTTTCGCGAAACCAACTATGAACCACAGCTGTTCATTGGTTGGGCAACGGATTATGATTTCGCAGGCTGGACCCTGCGCGATGTGGAGCTGGGCCTGAACCATCAGTCCAACGGCCGCTCGGATCCCACGTCGCGCAGCTGGAACCGCGCCTATACGCGGCTCATGGCGCAAAACGGGAACTGGCAGGTGGAAGTGAAGCCGTGGCTGCGGCTGGATGACAGCAGCGATAACCCCGATATTATCAAGTACATGGGCCATTACCGGTTGAAGATAGGTTATGCCTGGGGTGAAAGCATCTTCAGCGCGGAAGGACGTTACAACTGGAACAGCGGCTACGGTGGCGCGCAGGTGGGCTGGAGCTATCCCGTCAGCCGGCACGTCCGTTTTTATACTCAGGTGTTTAGCGGCTATGGCGAGTCGTTAATCGATTATAATCATCGCCAGACACGTATCGGGATGGGCTTTATGCTCAATGATATGATGTAATTCATAGGGACTTAACCACGGACGCCGCAGCGGCGTTCGTCTGAAGACTAAGATGGAGCAGATGTGTCTACGGCGGAAATAATCCAGCGGGAAGCGTTGGCGGAGCAGGTGTTGCACGACACCTTCGGCTACCAGCAGTTTCGGCCGGGCCAGCAAGCGATCATTCACGCGGTACTCAGCGGCCGCGACTGCCTGGTGGTGATGCCCACCGGCGGCGGTAAATCGCTGTGCTATCAGATCCCCGCCCTGGTGATGGACGGGCTGACGCTGGTGGTTTCGCCGCTGATTTCGCTGATGAAGGACCAGGTAGATCAACTGCTGGCCAACGGCGTCGCGGCGGCCTGCCTGAACTCCACCCAGAGCCGCGAGCAGCAGTACGAGATAATGGCGGCGTGCCGAGCCGGGCGCATCAAAATGCTCTACATCGCCCCCGAGCGTCTGATGATGGACAACATGCTCGAGCAATTGCAGCAGTGGCGGCTGGCGATGATCGCGGTGGACGAGGCGCACTGCATTTCCCAATGGGGACATGACTTCCGCCCGGAATACCGTGCGCTCGGGCAAATCAAACGCCATTTTGCTACCTTGCCGTTCCTCGCGCTGACCGCCACCGCGGAAGAAGCCACGCGGCAGGATATTCTGCGCTTGCTGGATTTGCGCGAGCCGCTGATCCAGCTCAGCAGCTTCGACCGCCCCAATATCCGCTACACGCTGGTGGAAAAGTACAAACCCTTTGAGCAGCTCTGGCATTTCGTGCAGGGCCAGCGCGGTAAAAGCGGTATTATTTATTGCAACAGCCGTTCGCGGGTGGAAGATCTGAGCGCGCGTTTGCAAAGCCGCGGCGTCAGCGTTGCCGCCTATCACGCCGGTCTGGAAAACGATCGCCGCGCTCAGGTACAAGAGGCGTTTCAGCGTGACGATTTACAGGTCGTGGTGGCGACGGTCGCCTTCGGCATGGGCATCAATAAGCCCAACGTGCGCTTTGTGCTGCACTTCGACATCCCGCGCACCATCGAATCCTATTACCAGGAAACCGGGCGTGCCGGCCGCGACGGTCTGCCGGCCGAAGCCATTTTGCTGTATGATCCGGCGGACATGGCCTGGCTGCGGCGCTGTCTGGAAGAAAAACCCGCCGGCCAGCAGCAGGATATCGAGCGCCATAAGCTCAACGCCATGGGCGCCTTCGCCGAGGCGCAGACCTGCCGGCGGCTGGTGCTGCTGAACTACTTCGGCGAAGGCCGTCAGATGGCATGCGGCAACTGCGGCAACTGCGACATCTGCCTCGACCCGCCCAAGCGCTACGATGGGCTGGAGGAGGCGCGCAAAGCGCTCTCCTGCATTTACCGGGTCGGGCAGCGTTTCGGTATGGCCTATGTCGTTGAGGTGCTCAGAGGCGCCAACAGCCAGCGTATACGTGAATACGCGCACGATCGGCTGCCGGTCTACGGTATTGGCCGCGAGCGCAGCAATGAGCATTGGATAAGCGTGCTGCGGCAATTGATCCATCTGGGGCTGGTCAGCCAGAATATTACTCAGCATTCGGCGTTACAGCTGACAGAGTCAGCGCGGCCGGTGCTCAGGGGCGAGGTGGACTTGATGCTGGCGGAGCCGCGGGTGACCAATCTGAAAACCCGCGCGGCCCCCAAAACCTACGGCGGCAACTATGACCGCCCGCTGTTCGCCAAGCTGCGCAAGCTGCGTAAAGCGCTGGCGGACGAGGCCAATGTCCCGCCTTATGTGGTGTTCAATGACGCTACGCTTTTGGAGATGGCCGAGCAGCTGCCCACCGACAGCGGCCAGATGTTGCGGGTCAATGGGGTGGGCAACCGCAAATTGGAGCGTTTCGGTCTGCCGTTTCTGGCCCTTATCCGTGAACATCTGTCCAATGAGGACTGACGGCCGCCCCTGCGTTGATGCATAGGTATCTACACATTTATCGTGATACCTGTTATTACTTTGCAGAATGATTTCAACCTATCTGTTGGCGGGATTGACTCTCGCCTTACCCGCCGATATCAGACGCTGGTTAAACAGCATATGAC
>NZ_FRDB01000193.1 GCF_900143145.1 Candidatus Sodalis sp. SoCistrobi | reverse complement strand
AATATGTCACCAGGGTTTAATCTGACGTACAAGCTGTAAGCTTAAGGCAGAGTACAAACTCACCGGTAACATCCCAATGATCAGTTGGGGATCATTAACCTTTGAAAGTCAATGATCAAGATATAAGGCAGGTACGCTGCAACTGTTTCGCAGTGCAAAGCAATTCGCTAATGCGCAACGAGATATTGCGGTATTGCGCGCGGAAGGCGTACCCTATGCGCTGCTGGAAGCCAACGAACTGGTTAATGCCGAACCGGCGCTGGCGGGCGTGGCTCACAAGCTCGCCGGCGGTTTACGCCTGCCGAACGATGAAACCGGCGATTGCCAGTTGTTTACCCGCCATCTTGCCGCCATGGCGGCGGAAAAGGGCGTTTTATTCCGCTATAACTGCCCTGTTGACGCGCTGGTGCGTAATGGTGACCGGATTGACGGCGTGAGCTGCGGCAGTGAAATCCTGCGCGGTGACGCTTATGTGATGGCCCTGGGATCCTATTCCACCGCGATGCTACAGGATGTGGTCACCATTCCGGTTTATCCGTTGAAGGGCTATTCGCTGACGATCCCATTGGCGGACGAGCAGGGCGCGCCGGTGTCCACCGTACTGGATGAAACTTATAAAGTCGCTATCACCCGCTTCGATCGGCGCATTCGGGTGGGGGGAATGGCGGAAATCACCGGTTTTAATACCGAGTTGCTGGCCAAACGTCGGCTGACGTTGGAAACGGTGGTACGGGATTTATTCCCCACCGGGGGACATATTGATCAGGCGACGTTCTGGACCGGCCTGCGGCCGATGACGCCGGACGGCACGCCGCTGGTAGGCGCCACAGCGCTGCGTAATCTTTATTTGAATACCGGCCACGGTACCCTCGGCTGGACAATGGCGTGCGGCTCGGGGCGCCTGTTGGCGGATATTATCAGCGCGCGGGCACCGGAAATTCGTTATGACGATTTGTCCGTTGCGCGTTATGCGCCCGGTTTTGACGCCGTGGCCGTCGCGCGGCGGGTCTGAGACCGCTTACAGCGGCCATTTTGTAGAGGTAAGGAGCTGTTCATGCCACGTCCGATTGTCGCCAAAGTGAATTGCGCTGCGCTGGCGTCAAATTTAACCGTCGTCCGCCGCCATGCGCCGCAATCGCGCGTGTGGTCGGTGGTCAAAGCCAATGGCTATGGCCATGGTTTGCATGCTGTTTGGCAGGGGCTGCAGCAAACGGATGGTTTTGCGCTGCTTGATCTTCACGAGGCGGTTGTGCTGCGGGAAAAAGGGTGGCAAGGCCCCATCTTATTGCTGGAAGGTTTTTTTCAGCCAGCCGATCTAGCGGTCATCGATCGCTATCGGTTGACCACCGCCGTGCACAGCGACTGGCAAATTGAGGCTTTAAAGCGGATGACCCCGCGAGCGCCGCTGGATATCTACCTGAAACTTAATAGCGGTATGAATCGGTTGGGCTTCAGCGAGCGGGCATTGCCCGGCGCTTGGCAAGCGCTGAAGGCGCTGGGGCATGTGGCGACCCTGACGTTGATGACCCATTTCGCCTATGCCGATATGCCGGAAGGGGTTGAGGAACAAATGGCGGTTGTGGCGCGCGCCGGTGACGGTATGCCAGGCCCGCGCTGTCTGGCAAATTCCGCCGCCACGTTGTGGCATCCCAAGACCCACGGGCAATGGGTGCGGCCCGGCATTATTCTCTATGGCGCGTCTCCCAGCGGTGACTGGCAGGACATTGCCGCCAGCGGTTTGCAGCCGGTCATGACGCTGCAAAGCGAATTGATTGCCGTGCAATCGGTGCCTGCAGGTGGACGTATCGGGTACGGCGGCCGTCACCGGGTGAGCGAAACGCAGCGGGTCGGCGTCGTCGCCTGCGGTTACGCCGATGGCTATCCGCGCCACGCGCCGACCGGGACCCCCATTTGGGTCGATGGCGTGAGGACGCGCACCCTTGGCGCGGTGTCGATGGATATGCTGATGGTGGACTTACAGCCTTGTCCGCAAGCCCGCATCGGCTCTCAGGTTGAACTTTGGGGCGATCACGTCAAAATCGACGAAGTGGCGGCCTCCGCCGGTACCCTCGGCTATGAACTGATGAGCGCGCTGACATCGCGGGTCACGGTGCAGGTTCGCTGACCGGTTTAGCGCGGGCGGGCGTGAGCGTGGTTGCAGTAAGACCTCCCGACTCACCCCTTGCTTTACAGCCAACGGGTCAGCGAGATTGCCTCAGAGCCGGATTATGATGCCGCGCTCGCCGCGCTGCAGGCCTGAGCGCGCGACATAGGCGCGGAAGACGCCGATCTGGTCGGTGAAAACCGGTGCGCCGGCGATGAACCGACCGGCACCCGCCGGCGCACCGCTGACCTGCCGGTTCAGGCCGTCGCCCCGCGACACAGACCGGCTGCGATCTGCGCCTGCGGCGCAGCATAATATCGGTATCGCGGCGGTGGCGTTGCCGCCGCGCAACACCGCTACGTTAAGCTCAAGCTACCACGCGGCGCCGCTGCCCTGTCTGTTCGGCGGAGCGAAGGCGCGGCGCTAGACCGCGGTGTCCTCGTCCGTTTTTTTACCGTTTAAACCGTATTCGCGTAATTTATTGGCGATGGCGGTATGGGAAACCCCCAGCCGTTTCGCCAATTTACGGGTGCTGGGATAGGCGCGGTAAAGGCGGGTAAGCACCGAACGCTCGAACCGTTTGCTGATGTCATCCAACGAGCCGTCAAGCACGTCGTCTGTCAGCGGCAGCGCCTGGGCAAAATCAGGCAAATCGATATCTTCGGCGCTCAACGCCGGCCCTTCCCGCTGCGCCATCGCGCGGTACAGCGCATTTTTTAACTGCCGTACGTTACCCGGCCAGGGGTAAAGCGTCAATGTGGCGGCCAGATCCGGCGCCAGTTGCGGCCGTGCCACCCCCTGCTCGTCGCAAAAGCGGGCGACAAACAGCGAGGTTAACGGCATGATATCTTCCGGGCGATCGCGCAACGGCGGAATAGTCAGGGTGAGTACATTCAGACGATAATAGAGGTCTTCGCGAAAATGACCGTCCCGCACCAGTTCGAGCAAGTTTTTCTGCGTGGCGCAGATAACCCGCACATCCACATGCATCTCTTTGTCCTCCCCAACCCGGCGGAACGTGCCGTCATTGAGAAAGCGCAATAATTTATTTTGCATGCGTGGCGACATTTCCGCTATCTCGTCCAGCAACACCGAGCCGCCGTCCGCCTGTTCGAAAAAGCCCTTTTTACTCTCGAACGCATTGGGATAAGCGCCCGCGGCGTGGCCGAACAGCTCGCTTTCGGCCACTTCGTCGGGCAAGGCGGCGCAATTGAGCGCTAGAAAGGGCTGACGCCCCCGGGCGCTGCGCAGATGGCAGGCGTGGGCCAGGAGATCTTTACCGGTACCGGTTTCGCCGACAATCAGCAACGGTGCGTCGAGCATCGCCAGTTTGCGGGCGCTGTTAATCACCTGGCGCATACGCTCGCTGCTGGCCAGCAGATGGCTGAATGCGCTGTCGTCGTTGACCGAATGGTCCTTCAATTGCCGGTCCATGCGCAACGCCGATTTCAACATCACCACCCCGCCGACGGTGGCGGTCTGGCCATCGTCCCCCGGCAGTTGCACGGGGGTGATATCCAGCAGGAAATCCTGGCCTTGGATCACCACCCGTTCAGCAGCCGGCTGCGGCTGGGCCTCTCCCAGCCAGTGATTGAAGTCAAACCCGCCGACCAGTGATGACACCGATTGGCCTAATAACTTCTCCTCGCTGAGATTAAACAGCAACGCCGCCGCCGGATTGGATAACGCGATCCGGCCTTTCAGGTCGATGGATAACACGGCTTCCGGCATGGCGGCCAATATTGCCTGCATGGCGCGCGAGTCGCGTTCGGTGGGCATATAGGCCACCGTTCGCACATCGGTAACGCCCTCTATGCGGCGAATTTCCGCCATCAGCGAACGAAAAATATCAAATTCCAGCGGCGTACAATTGAGATAGACGCGGCCGGCGGGGGTGATTTCGATGCCGCGTAAATCGATGGCGCGTGGGACTAATAACGCCAACAACTCCCGCACCAGACCCAAACGGTCCTGACAAACTACTTCCAAACGCATGTATTGCCTCGCTCAAGCGATTAGGGTGTCTGGGGCTATCATACTGGCCATTGCAGCGCGGTAGAAGCCATCTGTCACTAAAAGTTGACAGTCTGGACAGTAATACGTCCATCCCACGTCAGCCGGGGGACTGACGCTTGTCCAGCGCGGCTTTAAGCTGGCCCAACAGTTCGCGACGAAACTCACCCAGGCGTGGTTTCTCTCCCGGCAGCCACGGCAGCGGGCGGCACAGTTCCATCGCCTTCAGCCCCAACCGGGCCGTTAGCAGCCCCGCCCCCATCCCCTGCGCGGCACGGGCGGACAGGCGCGCCGTCAGATCTTGGGATACCGAATCCATGCCGATCTCCCGCACCCATTCGCTGATACCGGCAAAAGCGATATTCACCAGCACCAGCCGGAACAGGCGGATGCGGCTAAAGTAGCTCAAATCAATGCCGTACAGCGCGGCAATGCGGTTAACCAAGCGGAAATTTCGCCAGGCGATAAAGCTCATATCTACCAGCGCCAGCGGACTCACCGCCACCAGCAGTGTCGATTCTGCCGCAAACCGGCTAATGGTCAGTCGTACTTGACGGTCAATCACCGGTTGCACCAGTTTGGGCAAGTCGGCCGCCCGGCTGCGCTGCGTCACCCTCTCGCGCAACCGGTAGAGCCGGCGCCATTCGCCGCCTATCGCGCCGACGGCCGCCAGTATGAAGATGCCGCCCGCCGTCAGCGCGCCCAGGCTGAACCATTGCTGATGTTGCCAGGCGCTGACAAAGGCGCCGATACCTTGCGCAATGCTACTCAGTAGCAACAGACCCGCACCCGCCACCACCATGCGCCGCCACAGGCTGCGTTTCGGCGTCAAAGCATAGGTAATCAGCGCTTCCGGCTTGCCGCTGTCGTTGTCTTGTGCCTCCGTCGACTGCGGTATAAACGCTTCGCTGACGTTATCGGTGAAGTGCCTGGCGGCGCGCAGGGGCGGCTCGGCAGGCGTATCCAGTGGCGAGTCGAAATCGATACGTGGTCGAATAGGATCGGTCATCGCAATTTGTCTCCCAGCAAGAATTCCATGACCGCATCCATGCGAATATGCGGCAACGGCGCGTCAGTTTCTCGCGCCTGAGGACGAAAGGCCTCGAACTGAAAACGCTGTTGCTGCCAAAAAGCGGGTCCCGGTAAACGTGCCGGCACTTCGCCCGGATAAAACGTCAGCGGCGCGCCGTCCTCCAGCCGATCCCCCTTTAAGCCATAGGTATCTACACATTTATCGTGATACCTGTTATTACTTTGCAGAATGATTTCAACCTATCTGTTGGCGGGATTGACTCTCGCCTTACCCGCCGATATCAGACGCTGGTTAAACAGCATATGACG
>NZ_FRDB01000333.1 GCF_900143145.1 Candidatus Sodalis sp. SoCistrobi | reverse complement strand
TGGCTTTAGTGGCTTTAGTGGCTTTAGTGGCTTTAGTGGCTTTAGTGGCTTTAGTGGCTTTAGTGGCTTTAGTGGCTTTAGTGGCTTTAGTGGCTTTAGTGGCTTTAGTGGCTTTAGTGGCTTTAGTAGGATTGGTGGGTTTAGTGGGCTAAGTAGGTAAAGTGAATTGAGTGAGTTAAGCTGGTCATCGTCGGTTTTAAAATAAAACGAGGGGAATTCATTGATTTTTGATGAAATTTCGTCAGCCTCAGATTGGACCGATGTTTACATAAGTTATCGCTCTGCTTGAAAACTTAAAGCCTATCATCGGCCACGCAAAGTCCACCTCCCTTGGGCGAAACGACAAGAATAAACCAATTCGTAGCAATGTAATCCTGGGCGTGACTACACGCGAAAGCGTTAAAGTCAGGGCCAGCGGACACGGGTTCAGACATCAAATGAGCACCATTCTGAATGAGCACGGTTTTGACCCGGACCTGATTGAGCGGCAACCAGCACAATGAGATTGCAACAAAGTGAAAGGAATCTCTAATCACGCTCTGTCTCTCGACAAACGGAGAGAAATGATGCAATGGTATGCTGACTTTCTCGATAGTCTGAAATAACCGTTCACATCACAGACAATCATCACGCGCCATTGTACTCGCCTCCCGTTACAAAAAAAACTTTGAACCCTACCCCCTCACCCAAGCCGGCATGGCTTCAAATATTTTTGCGATTATATTTATCTTGATAATATGATATTTGCATCATGCATAATTGGGGAAATATACTCTTTACATGTATGGATAAATATGTATATTTATTGATGATGATGGAAGCTTTAGCCAGGAGGCAATCGTGAAAAATATATTTTCAGATCAAGGCAACTATTCACTTGAAAATTTACCACTGCTAACATTTCTTGAAAAATCAAAAATACCTTGGGCCGTTAAAAGCGTAGAGTCAAGATTTGCATTCGTAAATGAACCCGCAAAAGATTTTCTACGTATTCCTAACAGGTTTGACTTCGAGGGTAGACTAGATGAAGATTTCCCTACCCCATGGTCAGAGATGGCTGAAGAATATCGAGCCCACGATAGAAAAGCAGAGTGTAGTCCAGATGGCGCTGAAATAATAACAACATCATATTTTACTCGTCACGCTGTTCTAGAACCGTGGTATTGCCATAAATTTCCGATATTTGACGCTGAGAATCAGGTAACTGGAACTCTTTTTTATGCCAAAAAAGTTAATTTTATTTCAATATATGATTTTTTTGATAATTTAAAACCTTCCGTTATCAGTTTAAATCCTCCAGTAGACATTTTCACGGAAAGAGAGCTTGAGATCATTTTTTATGCAATTCAAAAAGTTTCAGCGAAGGAGATTGCAGTAAAGCTAAATATTTCTCATAGGACCATAGAAAACAGATTGTTCACTATATACAATAAAATTGAAGTAAATTCAATAAATGGGCTTATAGAATATTGTCATACTGTTGGGTTAAATAATTACGTACCTAAAAAACTCATCAGAGAAGGCGTTAATTTTTGTTGGTGATGAATAATATGTTAATGCACTGCTAGCCCGCCATTTAGAAGCGGGCTTATTACGCTCGAATATACCCCCCTCCACACTGAGTGCTACAGCGGTCACTGTCAGGCCAGTCATATTCGCCTCGTTGTTTATCCGCCCTCGCCAGTAACTAGCCCTTGCTTCTTTGCCGCGAGCCTGAACCGCCAAACGATACAACTACGATCAACAGATAGCGGCTAATATATTTACCGGGAAGTCATTCTATTTAGTCTTCAAAAATTTAGGGCCAACTTACTCTATACTCTTTATTATGGTAGTGAGATAGTTACTCTGGCTAGTTAATCATTAACATTAATTTCTAGGTGATATTATGGAGAATGAACAGATAACCAGCAATAGACACTTAACCTTCAAATCAATTAACGACATCCCGCTTGTTGGGTTGATTGAGCACTCAACTTTACCGTGGTGCATAATGCGTATTCCGGTGAAAGTGAACGCTGATTCTGGACGAACGTGAACGCTTTTTTTTCTTAACGCGCCTACTGTGTTTTTATTAACTCTTCTGTTCACTTTGGTCAACCTGAGACCGGCGTTTTCTCA
>NZ_FRDB01000057.1 GCF_900143145.1 Candidatus Sodalis sp. SoCistrobi | reverse complement strand
CATAGGTATCTACACATTTATCGTGATACCTGTTATTACTTTGCAGAATGATTTCAACCTATCTGTTGGCGGGATTGACTCTCGCCTTACCCGCCGATATCAGACGCTGGTTAAACAGCATATGACGCCCGCGGCTCTTCTTGCTTCTGCGGTTAAAGACCTCGCAAGTGCTCAAAAATCAACTTTCGCAACTACCCAAGCTGTCTGGCGTTTTCTGAATAATAAGCGAATTAGCTTCAGTCAACTCAATGAGCCAATTATTTCGCTAGCACTTGAGCAAATTTCGCTTAGCCCGCATCCATACGCTCTCGTTGTTCATGATTGGTCACGTTTACAATTTCTTTACCATCATGCCAAATACGGACGCTTAAAAATGACGCACGGTGGCGATGTTGGATATGAACTTCAAAGCAGCTTGCTGGTTGATGCTGGCACGGGTTTGCCAATAGCGCCTCTATCTCAGACACTTACCGATGCAACCGGTTGTCATTCAACGTTGGCGGAAGGACTGTCCGAACGGCAGACACATATGGACGCCTTGACGACCGATATTGCCCGTGTGGAATCGCTTAATATAGGTAAAAAGCTGATTCATATAATTGATAGAGAGGGTGACTCTATTGGACATATGCGGACGTTGAGTACTCAAGGAATATGCTGGCTTATCCGAGGAAAAGAAGGACATGGTGCAGAGTGGCAAGGTAATTCATTGAAAATTGGTGAGATTGCTGCTCTTCTGCCATACAACGGATGCGGACAGGTAGACTGGAAAGGGAAAAAAGCTGATATGGAAATCAGTGAAACCTCGATAGTCATAACCCGAGCTGCGCAGCAGAAGCGTAAAGATAAAGAAACCGGCCGCCGCATAAAAATCCAACCTGGAGAGCCTCTGACGGTCAGATTGGTTGTTGTTCGGCTTACGGATGATCTCGGTAATGTGGTGGGACGCTGGACGCTGCTTACAAACGTTTGCAGCGAGATCACCTGCGAGGAAGTAGCTCGTTGGTATTACTGGCGCTGGAATATTGAATCATTTTTTAAGTTGCTGAAAGGTGCCGGACATGACGTAGAAACATGGCTTCAGCGCAGCGCGCCAGCCGTACTACGCAGGTTGTTAATAGCCAGTATGGCTGCTGTTCTGGTATGGCGGCTGCAACGCGCTGAAGGAGAAGAAAATGCGGCAGCCCGCCAGCTGATATGTCGCTTGTCAGGACGACAGCAAAAGCGAGGCCGCAGAGAGAGCGCTCCTGCTCTGCTCGCTGGCCTATCCATCTTTTTGAATACACTAAAATTATTATCGGAATATAGTCTGGAAGAACTTACTCATTTAGCGAGAGTTGCTCTTAAGCCTCCTCCCTGATGTGTAGATACCTATGGCTCAAAGGCTGGGACGAGCGCAACGGCGGTAACGTAAGCCTGCGCCTGACGCCCGAGGATGTCGCGCCCTACCGGGCGGAATTTAATCCGCAGCCGCGCAGCGAAACGTTATCTGCGCCGGTACCGGCGCTGGCCGGCAGCTATTTTCTGGTCACCGGCTCCGGCAAGTTTTTTCGCAACGTACAGCTCTCGCCCGCCGACAGTTTGACGCTGCTGCAACTCAATGAGGAGGGCACCGGTTACCGTATTCTGTGGGGGCTTATCGCGGGGGGATTGCCTACCTCCGAGCTGGCCACGCACCTGCAGTCCCACGCCGTGCGCAAGCAGGTCACCGACGGCGGCGATCGGGTCATCATGCACTGCCATGCCACCAACCTTATCGCCTTGAGCTACGTGCTGGAGCTGGATACCGCCCGCTTTACCCGCGAACTGTGGGAAGGCAGTACGGAATGCCTGGTGGTATTCCCTGATGGGGTGGGTATTATCCCCTGGATGGTCCCCGGCACCGACGGAATTGGCGCCGCTACTTCAGAGAAAATGCACGCGCATTCGCTGGTGCTGTGGCCTTTCCACGGTATTTTCGCCAGCGGTCCCTCGCTGGATGACGCCTTTGGCCTGATCGACACGGCAGAAAAATCGGCGGAGGTCATGGTGAAAGTCCGCGCGATGGGTGGCAAAAAGCAGACCATCAGCCGCGCTGAACTCATCGCCCTCGGCGAGCGTTTTGGCGTGACGCCGATGGCGGCGGCGTTGGACGTTGAGGCGCGTTGACCGGGGGAGCATGATGATACGAAAAGCATTTGTAATGCGGGTTAATCCTGATGCGCATCAGGAGTATGAACGCCGGCACAACCCTGTCTGGCCGGCGCTGGCGGAAACGCTGAAGCAGCACGGCGCCCATCACTACAGTATTTTTCTCGATGAGCAGCGCCATCTGCTGTTCGCCTATGTAGAGATGGAGTCGGAAGAGCGCTGGAACGCGGTGGCGGAGACGGAGGTTTGCCAGCGCTGGTGGCGTCATATGACCGACGTCATGCCCGCCAACGCAGATAACAGCCCCGTCAGCGCGACGCTGCGGCCGGTGTTTTACCTGGAGTAAGCCGGTCCCGCGGCAGCGGCGGGAGGGGCGCGCCGTTGCCGCCGGTGATAACGCTGCCACTGCTGCGGGCCGGGACATCTTGCTGCGTACCGTGGCCGTGCCGCCGCACGGCATGCGCGTGCCTATGCCGCGCATGACACCGCAGGCGGAGCGGGGAGGGCGTTGCTGATGACGCCACAGGCGGAGTGACGGGGGGCTTTCATTACGCCACAGGCGCAGTGCCGAGGGTGTCGGTGATAACGCTACAGGTGGAGCGACGGGGGGCCATAGCGTTACTCGGGAAACTGCTTGAGCCAGCTTTCCAGGATTACCACCGCCGACCCCGCGTCGACTTTGCCTTTCTCCAGCGCGCGAAAGCCGCCGCGCTCAAACAGACCCGCGCGGGCTTCGACGGTGCTAAGGCGCTCATCGTGCAACACCACCTGAACGCCGAAGCGGCCGTGCAGCCGGTTAGCGAATTTGCGCGCCCGGGGGGTCAGCGGCTGTTCGCTGCCGTCCATATTCAGCGGTAAACCCACCACCACCGTTTCCGGCCGCCAGTCATTCAGCAATTTTTCGATCTGTTGCCAGTCAGGTACGCCGTCGCAGGCCTTAAACGCCGTCAGCGGCCGGGCGGTACAGGTTATACGCTGACCAATCGCCACGCCGATGCTGCGCGTACCAAAATCGAACGCCATGATGCTGCCGGCGGCGGCCATCAGGCATGACCCGCCTGGTTGGCGATATTGTGAATATCGATGCCCAGGGTCTTGGCCGCTTCGCGCCAGCGGGCGGCGATGGGGGTATGGAATAGGATCTCGCTGTCGGCAGGGGTGGTGAGCCAGGCGTTTTCCATTAGCTCGCGCTCCAGCTGCCCCTGTTCCCAGCCGGAGTAGCCCAGCGCCACCAACACATCGTCGGGCTGATCGGCGGTGCCGAGCGTCTCCAGCACGTCCTTGGACGTGGTGATCATCGTTTGCGGCGAGATGCCGATGCTGGAGCCGAACCCGTCGCGCGGCGTGTGCAGAATAAAGCCGCGGTCATCCGCCAGCGGGCCGCCGGCAAACACCGGTTTATCCAGCCGAATGGCCGGATTGCGGTCGGCGGGCATGATCTTGAGCTTATGCAGCACGTTTTCCACGGTGAACTGCTCGACGGGCTTGTTAATGACGATACCCATGGCGCCGTCACTGTTGTGCTCGCAGATGTAGACCACCGAGCGTTTGAATAACGGATCCTGCAACGAGGGCATGGCAATAAGAAAATGGTGCTGTAAATTCATGCTTTAATTAGGCAACATCAGTAAGTTTAAAAAATAGACGGTGTTCAGTATGCGGGCAAAATGGGGATAAGTCACTGGCCGCAAGCGAAATCGGATTGCGGCCACGTCACACACATCAGCGTTGTTGCGCCGCCAGACGTTTTTCAATGGCGTCCATTAGCATACCGGTGATGGAAACGGGAAAGGCGGCTTCGATTTCCCGCACGCAGGTGGGGCTGGTGACATTGATCTCGGTCAGGCGGTCGCCGATGATATCTAGACCGACAAAAATCAGCCCTTTCTTTTTCAGCACCGGCGCCACGTCGCGGGCGATTTTCCAGTCGCTGTCGCTGAGCGGGCGTGCCTCGCCGCGCCCGCCGGCCGCCAGATTGCCGCGGGTTTCGCCGCTTTTGGGAATGCGCGCCAGGCAGTAGGGAACCGGTTCGCCGTCCACCACCAGCACCCGCTTATCACCCTCCTTGATGGCCGGCAGATAATTTTGCGCCATGCAAAAGTGACGGCCGTAACCGGTCAGGGTTTCAACAATGACCGTCAGGTTGGGATCATCTTGCTTGACGCGAAAAATCGACGTACCGCCCATGCCGTCCAGCGGTTTAAGGATGATATCGCCGTGCTCCTGCCAGAAAGCGCGGATGTGATCGTCCCGGCGGCTTACCAGCGTATCCGGCGTATGGCGCGCGAACCAGGCGGTAAACAGTTTTTCGTTACAGTCCCGCAGGCTCTGCGGTTTGTTGACGATGAGCGCCCCTTCATCTTCCGCACGCTCCAGGATATAGGTGGCATAAATGAATTCGGTATCGAAAGGCGGATCCTTGCGCATCAAGATGACATCCAGTTCGCCCAGATTGATGTCCTGTTCGCCGTTGAAGCTATACCAGGCATCATAATCCTGCTTTACCGACAGCAAACGGGTGGAGGCCCGCGCCTCGCCGCCGCGCAGATACAGAGAGCTCATCTCCATGTAGTGAATTTCGTAGCCGCGGCTTTGTGCTTCCAGCAACATGGCGAAGCTGCTGTCTTTTTTGATATTGATGGTGGAAATCGGGTCCATCACGATGCCAAGCTTAATCATTGTCTTCTCCTTTACCCCAAATCGCCGAAACGCACCTGCAGGGCGGTGATGGCGGTGAGTGCGGTGGTCTCAGTGCGTAGCACCCGTGGCCCCAGCAGAATATCGGTAAACCCATGATTGGCGGTCAATGCAATCTCCTCCGCCGACAGGCCGCCCTCAGGCCCAATCAGCAGGCGAATGCCGTGCGTCGGCAGCGGCAGAGTATTAATGCTCTGTTCGGCGCGGGGATGCAAATTAAGTTTCAACCCCGCTTCCTGTTCCGCACACCAGGCCTCAAGCGTCATCGCGGGGCGGATCTCCGCCAGGCGATTGCGGGCGCACTGCTCACAGGCGCCGATGGCGATTTTGCGCCACTGCTGCAGCTTTTTCTCCAGCCGCTCGCCCTCCAGCTTGACGCCACAGCGCGCCGAAAACAATGGGGTGATCACATTTACCCCCAATTCGATGGATTTTTGGATGGTGAATTCCATTTTTTCCCCGCGTGACATCACCTGTCCCAGATGCAGATGCAGCGGCGATTCGCGATCTTCTCGCTGTGTGGCCAGCACGGTGGCCTCGACGCCCTTTTTGTCTACCCGGGTCAACCGGGCCGCAAAAACGTGATTGCTGCCGTCAAACAACGCTATCGGCGCGTCAACGGTCATGCGCAGCACCCGGCTCACATGATGCGCAGCGTCCTCGTCCAGCGCGAGGACGGTGCCGACGGCCAACGGCGCCGGATGATAGATTCGAGGTATTCGCATAAGACGTGGCTTCAGTCCTGGTTGTCTTGCCGCTTGCGGCGCACTCGCCCCCTGCCGGCACGGCCGGCGGAGCGATACTAGTGTAGAGCAGCGCTTTTAAAGGCTGCAAGCCCGCTGTACGTACGGATTAGGGTTGCCCTGAACCGCGGCGATCCGCTGGTTGCGCTTGCATTCCCATTCGGTCACGGGATAGGCGCGATCCCATACCTCAAACAGCTGGGTCTGCGCCCGGGAAAGACGCAATTGATAACGATCGCGCATGTAGAAGTAGGTCCGGGCGATAGCGCCGCGGGCGCGGGCCGGCGGCTCCGCCTGTTTGTTTTTGAAATCGATTTTCATTTCACAGCGCCCGTATTGACCCTCTCCGCCGCGCCACTGGCTGTACTGGTAGTTGCCGCGATCGCCATTGACCTCGCCGATAGCGGGCTGCAAGTTGTGCAGGTCGGTTTCGATTTGCCGGTACACCGGGTCTTTGGCGCAGTTTTTACGCCCGCCGTTTTGCCAGCATTGGCGCTGGTGACCGAATTCCCAAGCCGGTACCACATGTTCCCATTCGATGCGGTTGGCGCGCAGCTCGCTTTTACGCACCTGATAGCCGCAGGACGCCAGGTCCGGGATGCCCTTTTTGCCCTGCCAGTTGATGCGGCAACCACAATAAAAAGTACCGGGCGCGTCGCGATTGATTTTCACCGCTGCCGCTTTTGCCGGGTTAAAATTGGTGATCTCATGCACCTTGGCCGCGGCGGGAAAGGAAAAGGTAAGTAAGGCGGCGACCAGCAGGCCAAAAATTTTATGCAGCATATCAGTGTGTTCAATTTGGAAAAGCGCAGGTTACCTAATTGCGCCGCGACAGGCAAATCGAACGCGTGGCGCGCCGTCAGGTGGAAATCAGGGGAAGCATTGGCGGACTATTACCGTTCCGTACCGGATGCCTCGGGTTGCAAGATGTCGCCGCAGCGCCGGCAACGGTATTGGGTTTCGCCGCGTATCACGCGGTTATGGCGGCGTACGGTCAGGGCATGCTGCTGACAACCGCAGCGGTAGGGAACGCACCGCCGCCAAATCGTATTCATGGGTGCGGCGGGCAGGCGTTTGTAACACGGTCATCATCATCCAGCGCCACTCCCGGCCGTGAGGCGCGACCCGGCCAAATTGGCGATACACCAGCAGATGCGCCAGCTCGTGCGGCACCACTTCGTCGATAAAACGTTGCTGATTCTCCAGCAATAATTGCGGGTTCAGGCGGATTTCCCAGCGCTCCAGCCAGGCGGTACCGGCGGAGGTGCCGCGCTGTTGAAAGCTTATCGCCGGTTCAGGAAAGGTACAGTCAAAATACTCCCCTGCCTGTGCGAGCTTGGCCCGCAGGCACTGCATGACGCCCTGCTGCAGGGCGATAGGGATGCGTAACGTTTTCATATTCGCCAGCCTAATCGTCGGCGCCAAAGGATGCAACCCTATGGCAATCTCAGGCGACGACACGCGGCGAGACCTGGCTACGCAGGGTTCATAACCACGCCGCCGCGCGCCAAGGGCACAGGGTAAATCCAGAGCAGGTTATCGGGCAAAAAAACGCCGCCGTCCAGTCGGGCGGCGGCGTTTTGGCCACAGACGTAAGCGGTCAGTCCCGCGCGCCGATTTCGCGCAGCGGTTTGCCGGTCATCAGGTTACGTTCGATATGCTCAAGGGAAACGTTTTTGGTTTCCGGAATCAGCATAATGGTCAATACGATAAACAGAACGTTAAGCGCGCCGTAGACCCAGAAGGTGTTGGCATTGCCCAGCGTTTCCAGCATGGTCAGGAAGGTGGCCCCGACTATCATGTTGGCAATCCAGTTGGTGGCGGTGGAGACGGTAATACCAAAGTCGCGCCCTTTCAGCGGCTGGATTTCGGAACACAATACCCAAATCAGCGGGCCGGCGCTCATGGCGAAACCGACGATAAACAGCATCAACATGACAATCGCAAAGTATTTTTGGAAGTCGGTATCGACGCCCAGATGCAGCAGCGTGCCCAGCACGCCCATGCCGACCGCCATAACCAGAAAACCGAGTTTCAGCGTTGGTTTACGGCCCCAGCGATCCACCAGACCGATGGCGATAAATGTCGCCAGTACGTTGACCAACCCGACAATCACCGTTCCCCACATTTGGTTGGCGGTACTGGTAAAACCGGCGATACCGAAGATTTTCGGCGCGTAATACATAATGACATTCATACCGGTGAACTGCTGCATCACCTGCAACAGGACGCCGAGAAATACCGCGCGGCGGAAATTGGCGTTGTCTTTAAACAGTGCCCAGCCGGTTTGTTTGATTTTCAAACTTTCGCGAATTTCATCCAGCTCTTTGCGTACCTGTTCGCTGGAGCTGCGCAGCATATCCAGCACTTTTTGCGCTTCACGGTAACGTCCTCGCGCCGCAAGCCAGCGCGGGCTTCCCGGCAAAAACAGGACGCCGATAAACAGCAGCACCGCGGGGATGGTGATAATGCCCAGCATCCAGCGCCAGGATCCGCTATAGCTGAAAGCGGTATCAGATAGGTAGGCTGCTAAAATCCCGATGGTGATCATCAACTGATACATGGAAATCATCGAGCCGCGGATCTTTTCCGGCGCGATTTCCGACAAATAAAGCGGTGCGGTGTAGGAGGCAATCCCGACCGCCAGACCCAGCAGAATACGGGCGATGATAAGGGATTCCACATTGGGCGATAGCGCCGACCACAGCGAACCGATAATGAACAAAACGGCGCCGGTAAGCAGGCTGAATTTCCGCCCCAGCTTGGCCGACATCCAGCCCGCGGCGACGGCGCCTACCGCGGCGCCAAACATCATGGAACTGACGACCCATTCCTGTTGATGGTTATCGATGTGCAAATCCGTAGACAAAAAAGGCAGCGCGCCGGCGATGACGCCGATATCCAGGCCAAACAGCAGGCCGGCCAATGCCGCCATAAAGCAAACAAAAAAAGTAAAACGAGCATGGGATCTGCCGGGTTTACGTGTGGCAGTACTCATAATGCCTCCGTGTACTACGTAAATTAATAATTATGAATGTTATGTAAATGTATGCTGACAAAGTGTGAAGTCGATCACAAGTATGTAATCGGTTACACACGCTTATCCCTGTCCATCAGCATATTCATCCGTAGCGTAATGCGATGCCCGGCTAATATAGGGCTTTAAGAGGCGTTGTCATCGGGAATAATCCGGATGTCATATTCATTTTGTAACGATTTTAAAATTTAGCTCGTTTTAGACGACATAACTTGTTTACCGTATTGATTACAAAACATAATTAATTTGTAATCGGTTCCAAAAAAGAGCGCAGTCTGTCTCAAACAGCCGCGTTTTTTAGTGTAGATGAAGCAGAAATTTTCGCTCAATAAGTTTTAATAGGCGTAAACGGAGCGACTAGAGTGTATTCACGGCGGCATAAGGCTATGTGTGCATTCAAACGTAATCAGTGGCGACATAAGTACTATCAGGACCGTTTCGGTGCACGCAGGGTGGCATAACGGGCATTAAGACGATATATCCTGCGTGGATGACAACACCTCACCTGCGGGCATGACAGCACCTTACCTGGGGGCATAACAACCCCTCACCTGGGGGCATAACAACCCCTCACCTGCGGGCGTGACAGCACCTTACCTGGGGGCATAACAACCCCTCACCTGCGGGCATGACAACACCTAACCTGCGGGCATAAAAAACGGCGAGCGTTACGATCGCCGTTGCGGTGTAGCGGAGATTTCGGCTGCTATAAGCGCGACAACGCGCGTTATTTCAGGCCGGCGGCGTCACGCAGCAGTTCAGCTTTATCGGTCTTCTCCCACGGGAAATGCTCGCGACCGAAGTGGCCGTAGGCCGCAGTTTCACGGTAGATGGGCTGCAGCAGATCCAGCATGGTGATAAGCCCGTAAGGACGCAGGTCGAAAAACTCGCGCACCAACGCCGTCAGATTATCCGCCGGGATCTTTTCAGTGCCGAAGGTTTCGATGGTGATGGAGGTCGGCTCCGCCACGCCGATGGCGTAAGACACCTGGATTTCACAACGTTCGGCCAGACCGGCTGCAACGATGTTTTTTGCCACGTAGCGCGCGGCATAGGCGGCCGAGCGGTCCACCTTGGACGGATCCTTGCCGGAGAAGGCGCCACCGCCGTGACGGGCCATGCCGCCGTAGGTGTCGACAATGATCTTGCGGCCGGTCAGACCACAATCGCCCATCGGGCCGCCGATGACAAAGCGGCCGGTCGGGTTGATAAAATACTTGGTCTGGGCGGAGAGCCATTCCGCAGGCAGAACCGGCTTGATGATCTCTTCCATCACCGCTTCTTTCAACTGCGGCAGGGCGATATCTTCGGCATGCTGGGTCGACAGCACCACGGCGTCGATGCCCACCACCTTGCCGTTGTCGTAGGCGAAGGTGACCTGGCTTTTGGCGTCCGGACGCAGCCAGGGCAGGGTCCCGTTTTTCCGCACCTGTGACTGGCGCGCCACCAGACGGTGCGCGTAAGTGATCGGCGCCGGCATCAGCACATCGGTTTCATTGGTGGCGTAGCCGAACATCAGCCCCTGATCGCCCGCGCCCTGTTCCAGCGGATCGGTGCGATCCACGCCCTGGTTAATATCCGGAGATTGTTTACCAATGGCGCTCAGTACGGCGCAAGAGTTGGCGTCAAACCCCATATCCGAATGGATGTAACCGATCTCGCGGATAGTGCTGCGCGTCAATTCTTCAATATCCACCCAGGCGCTGGTGGTGATTTCGCCGCCCACCAGGACCATGCCGGTCTTAACATAGGTTTCGCAGGCGACGCGCGCCTTGGGATCCTGCGCCAGAATGGCGTCCAGCACGGCGTCGGAAATCTGGTCCGCGATTTTATCAGGATGCCCTTCTGAAACAGATTCAGATGTAAATAGGTGTTTAGCCATTGGTCTTTTTACCTTTGGATGCGGGTTGGAAATGACTGCGTAGCGCTGGGGACGGGGCACCCGCACTGCAAGATGCCCTGATGATGACGGTACGCGTCATGCTGCCTCCCCCGGAAACTGTCGTTCAGCAGTAAAACAGTTAATCAGTATAGATGGATTAACTTCTGGATGGCTATTTTAGGGTAGGGTCTTGGTTGAACGCCAGTAATTTTTTGGCTGAAATAAATCAGCCCGAGACGACAAAGGACAAAAAAACGTCAATAAAGTGACATAGGACAATTTCATTTTGCTTTTTTCCCCCTGCGGCGGTATAAAATCGCGCGCGTTAACATCAGGTAACGTAAAAATTAACCGAAAAAGCGCGCAAACCTTTTACACTCAATTTCCGGCCCCGGTTGCGGACCGTGTTTGCTCAGGAGACAGGATTCATGACGCGTACGATGCCGGTCGTTTCTGCCCCCCGTCTCCCGTGTGCGGCGCGTCGGGCCGCCTGCGCCCTCGGCGCCGCGTGTATCCTTTCTTGTCGAAGTCGTCGCCCGACCGGAGCGGCTCAGGACGCCCGGGCCGGCTAAGTGCCGCGGGGTTCTGATTACGGGTCAGTCGGCCTTTCTTGCGATCCTAATTGATGGCGTTCCGCCATCCTGTAGCACGGAGTTCACCAAGGTGTTTTACAATTACTGTCTGGATAGACCGGGCGCCGGCGGCGTTCGGCGACGTTTCTTGCCGCTTTCGTTGCGCGCGGGCGGGCAGGGTTCCGTTGCCGGCGCTTACCCGATGGTGGCCGGCAAGCGGGCAACGCGTGCGGGAGGATGCCGCCATGACTGACTCGCGACCGAACCCGGAGCCGGAGCCGCGCCACGCGGCTCGACAAGACACTTTGCGCTCAATGCAGGAGGTAGCCATGAACGACAGCGACGCCAGTAAAATGCTGCGAACCTATAACGTCACGTACTGGGGCAATAACTACTATGACGTCAATGAGTTAGGTCATATCAGCGTTTGCCCGGATCCGGACTTTCCCGAAGCGTGCGTCGATCTGGCCGAATTGGTGAAACAGCGTCAAGCCGACGGCCAACGTCTGCCGGCGCTGTTCTGTTTTCCGCAGATCCTGCAACACCGCTTGCGTTCCATTAACGCCGCTTTACAGCGCGCTCGGGATTCCTTTGGCTATCAAGGCGGCTATTTTCTGGTTTACCCGATTAAGGTCAATCAGCACCGCCGGGTTATCGAGTCGCTGGTCAATTCCGGTGAGCCCCTGGGTCTGGAGGCCGGCTCCAAGGCGGAGCTGATGGCGGTGCTGGCCCATGCCGGCATGACCCGCACGGTAATCGTCTGCAACGGTTACAAAGATCGGGAATATATTCGTCTGGCGCTTATCGGCGAGAAAATCGGCCATAAAGTCTATCTGGTGATTGAAAAACTTTCCGAAATTACGCTGGTACTTGAAGAGGCAGAGCGACTGAATGTCGTGCCGCGCCTCGGCGTGCGCGCTCGTCTGGCCTCTCAGGGCTCCGGTAAATGGCAATCCAGCGGCGGCGAGAAGTCCAAATTCGGCCTAGCGGCGGCTCAGGTGCTGCAACTGGTCGATCTACTTGCGCGCGAAAGGCCGGCTGGACAGTCTGCAATTATTGCATTTCCATTTGGGTTCCCAACTGTCGAATATCCGCGATATCGCTTCCGGCGTGCGGGAGTCGGCGCGTTTTTATGTCGAATTGCATAAACTGGGGGTCCATATTGAATGTTTCGACGTCGGCGGCGGTTTGGGGGTGGATTATGAAGGCACCCGCTCTAACAATCCGACGGCTCGGCCAATTATGGCCTGAACGAGTATGCCAACAATGTTATTTGGGGCATCGGCGATGCCTGTCATGAATACGGACTGCCGCACCCAACGGTCATTACCGAGTCCGGGCGGGCGGTAACGGCGCACCATACCGTGCTGGTGTCGAATGTTATCGGCGTGGAGCGCAATGAATTCAGTGAACCGCACCCGCCGGAGGCGGACGCCCCGCGCGCGCTGGAAAGCCTGTGGCAGACCTGGCAGGAGATGCAAGAGCCGCGCAACCGCCGTTCGTTACGTGAGTGGTTGCACGACAGCCAGATGGACCTGCATGATGTTCATACGCAATATACCCACGGTATGCTGGATTTGACGCAGCGTGCCTGGGCGGAGCAGCTGTATCTCAGCATTTGCCGCTTGATTCAGACCCAGCTCGATCCGAGTAATCGCGCCCACCGGCCGATTATCGATGAGTTGCAGGAGCGCATGGCGGATAAGTTGTATGTGAACTTCTCGCTGTTCCAGTCGATGCCGGACGCCTGGGGTATCGACCAATTGTTCCCGGTTCTGCCGCTGGCGGGGCTGGATAAGCCGCCGGAAGGGCGCGCGGTGCTGTTGGATATTACCTGCGACTCTGACGGTACCATCGATCATTATATTGATGGCGACGGCATCGCTACCACCATGCCGATGCCGCCTTATGATGCATAGGTATCTACACATCAGGGAGGAGGCTTAAGAGCAACTCTCGCTAAATGAGTAAGTTCTTCCAGACTATATTCCGATAATAATTTTAGTGTATTCAACAAGATGGATAGGCCAGCGAGCAGAGCAGGAGCGCTCTCTCTGCGGCCTCGCTTTTGCTGTCGTCCTGACAAGCGACATATCAGCTGGCGGGCTGCCGCATTTTCTTCTCCTTCAGCGCGTTGCAGCCGCCATACCAGAACAGCAGCCATACTGGCTATTAACAACCTGCGTAGTACGGCTGGCGCGCTGCGCTGAAGCCATGTTTCTACGTCATGTCCGGCACCTTTCAGCAACTTAAAAAATGATTCAATATTCCAGCGCCAGTAATACCAACGAGCTACTTCCTCGCAGGTGATCTCGCTGCAAACGTTTGTAAGCAGCGTCCAGCGTCCCACCACATTACCGAGATCATCCGTAAGCCGAACAACAACCAATCTGACCGTCAGAGGCTCTCCAGGTTGGATTTTTATGCGGCGGCCGGTTTCTTTATCTTTACGCTTCTGCTGCGCAGCTCGGGTTATGACTATCGAGGTTTCACTGATTTCCATATCAGCTTTTTTCCCTTTCCAGTCTACCTGTCCGCATCCGTTGTATGGCAGAAGAGCAGCAATCTCACCAATTTTCAATGAATTACCTTGCCACTCTGCACCATGTCCTTCTTTTCCTCGGATAAGCCAGCATATTCCTTGAGTACTCAACGTCCGCATATGTCCAATAGAGTCACCCTCTCTATCAATTATATGAATCAGCTTTTTACCTATATTAAGCGATTCCACACGGGCAATATCGGTCGTCAAGGCGTCCATATGTGTCTGCCGTTCGGACAGTCCTTCCGCCAACGTTGAATGACAACCGGTTGCATCGGTAAGTGTCTGAGATAGAGGCGCTATTGGCAAACCCGTGCCAGCATCAACCAGCAAGCTGCTTTGAAGTTCATATCCAACATCGCCACCGTGCGTCATTTTTAAGCGTCCGTATTTGGCATGATGGTAAAGAAATTGTAAACGTGACCAATCATGAACAACGAGAGCGTATGGATGCGGGCTAAGCGAAATTTGCTCAAGTGCTAGCGAAATAATTGGCTCATTGAGTTGACTGAAGCTAATTCGCTTATTATTCAGAAAACGCCAGACAGCTTGGGTAGTTGCGAAAGTTGATTTTTGAGCACTTGCGAGGTCTTTAACCGCAGAAGCAAGAAGAGCCGCGGGCGTCATATGCTGTTTAACCAGCGTCTGATATCGGCGGGTAAGGCGAGAGTCAATCCCGCCAACAGATAGGTTGAAATCATTCTGCAAAGTAATAACAGGTATCACGATAAATGTGTAGATACCTATG
>NZ_FRDB01000064.1 GCF_900143145.1 Candidatus Sodalis sp. SoCistrobi | reverse complement strand
CATAGGTATCTACACATTTATCGTGATACCTGTTATTACTTTGCAGAATGATTTCAACCTATCTGTTGGCGGGATTGACTCTCGCCTTACCCGCCGATATCAGACGCTGGTTAAACAGCATATGACGCCCGCGGCTCTTCTTGCTTCTGCGGTTAAAGACCTCGCAAGTGCTCAAAAATCAACTTTCGCAACTACCCAAGCTGTCTGGCGTTTTCTGAATAATAAGCGAATTAGCTTCAGTCAACTCAATGAGCCAATTATTTCGCTAGCACTTGAGCAAATTTCGCTTAGCCCGCATCCATACGCTCTCGTTGTTCATGATTGGTCACGTTTACAATTTCTTTACCATCATGCCAAATACGGACGCTTAAAAATGACGCACGGTGGCGATGTTGGATATGAACTTCAAAGCAGCTTGCTGGTTGATGCTGGCACGGGTTTGCCAATAGCGCCTCTATCTCAGACACTTACCGATGCAACCGGTTGTCATTCAACGTTGGCGGAAGGACTGTCCGAACGGCAGACACATATGGACGCCTTGACGACCGATATTGCCCGTGTGGAATCGCTTAATATAGGTAAAAAGCTGATTCATATAATTGATAGAGAGGGTGACTCTATTGGACATATGCGGACGTTGAGTACTCAAGGAATATGCTGGCTTATCCGAGGAAAAGAAGGACATGGTGCAGAGTGGCAAGGTAATTCATTGAAAATTGGTGAGATTGCTGCTCTTCTGCCATACAACGGATGCGGACAGGTAGACTGGAAAGGGAAAAAAGCTGATATGGAAATCAGTGAAACCTCGATAGTCATAACCCGAGCTGCGCAGCAGAAGCGTAAAGATAAAGAAACCGGCCGCCGCATAAAAATCCAACCTGGAGAGCCTCTGACGGTCAGATTGGTTGTTGTTCGGCTTACGGATGATCTCGGTAATGTGGTGGGACGCTGGACGCTGCTTACAAACGTTTGCAGCGAGATCACCTGCGAGGAAGTAGCTCGTTGGTATTACTGGCGCTGGAATATTGAATCATTTTTTAAGTTGCTGAAAGGTGCCGGACATGACGTAGAAACATGGCTTCAGCGCAGCGCGCCAGCCGTACTACGCAGGTTGTTAATAGCCAGTATGGCTGCTGTTCTGGTATGGCGGCTGCAACGCGCTGAAGGAGAAGAAAATGCGGCAGCCCGCCAGCTGATATGTCGCTTGTCAGGACGACAGCAAAAGCGAGGCCGCAGAGAGAGCGCTCCTGCTCTGCTCGCTGGCCTATCCATCTTGTTGAATACACTAAAATTATTATCGGAATATAGTCTGGAAGAACTTACTCATTTAGCGAGAGTTGCTCTTAAGCCTCCTCCCTGATGTGTAGATACCTATGCGCTAACGGCAAGCTCGGCATAGGGGCCCTGTTGCGCGATGACACCGTCGTGCATCACCCAGACCACGTCGAAATCCGCGCTGGCCTGTAGCTGGTGCGTTACCAGTAATGTGGTCTGACGGCGCGTGGCGCTTTCCAGCGCGCGCATCACCAGCCGCTCGCTGTGGACATCAAGACTGGCGGTGGGCTCGTCAAGCAACAGCAGGTCGGGGGCGCGGATCAGCGCGCGCGCCAGGGCAACACGTTGCGCCTGACCCACGGAGAGGAGGCCGGCGTCTTCGCCGACGGCGCTATCCAGACCGTCGGGCAACGCAGCGAGGAACTCCGCCACATAGGCATCCTCCACCGCCTGGTTCAATTGCGCGTCGTCCGCCGCCGGCGCGCCCAGCAGGATATTGTCGCGTAGCGTCACCGCCGGCAGCGCCGGGCTCTGACTGACCCAGCTTAATCGTTGATGCCAAAGACGCGGCGCGAGCGCGCGCAGCTCGCGGCCGTTGACCAGCAGCGAACCGCGATAGGGCAGAAACCCCAGCAGTACGCTAAGCAGGGAGCTCTTGCCCGCGCCGCTGGCGCCGACGATGGCCACCCGCTGGCCCGCCGAAAGGGAAAAGTTCAGCGGTCCGGCGAGTTCACTGCCGTCCGGCGCCAGCACCCACAGATCGCGGGCGAGCAAACTCACCGGTCCGGGTGCCAGCGTCTCGCTGCCGGCGCCCTGAGCTTCATCGTCATGTTCCAAAAAGGAGACCAACGATTCCGCAGCGCCTACCGCCTGGGCTTTGGCGTGATAAAACGTGCCCAAATCGCGCAACGGCTGAAAGAATTCCGGCGCCAGGATCAGCACCAGAAAGCCGGCAAAAAGCGTGACGCCGGTGCCATAGCTGCCAAAATGCAACTCCCCCAGATAGGAGAAGCCGAAATACACCGCCGCCACGGCAATGGAAATCGAGGCAAAGAACTCCAACACGCCGGAGGAAAGAAACGCCAGCCGCAACACCTCCATGGTGCGCTGACGGAATGCCTCGGTAGCGCGGCGGAGCTCTTGTGTTTCCGCTTCGGCGCGAAAGAACAGCCGCAGGGTTTCCAACCCGCGCAACCGATCGAGAAAATAGCCGGACAGGCGCGCCAGCGCCAAAAAATTACGGCGGTTGGCGTCAGCGGCGCCCATGCCGACCAGCGCCATGAACAGCGGAATCAACGGCGCGGTCAAAAACAGAATTAGCCCCGCGGCCCAGTTGATGGGAAACACCACGATAAGGATCATCAGCGGCACCAGCACCGCCAGCGACATTTGCGGCAAATAGCGGGCGTAGAAATCGTGCATATCCTCGATTTGCTCAAGCAACATGCTGCTCCAGCTACCGGCGGGCTTGCCGCGGATCCAGGCCGGCCCCAAACGGGCGAGGCTGTCCAGCACCTGGGCGCGGATTTGGCGACGCAGCAGACTGCCGGCGATAAAACCGACCCGCTCACGGGCGTAATTGACCGCCGCGCGCAGCGCGAACAACGCCGCCAGGGCGACAAAGTCGCCGGTCAGGCTGGCGCGCGGGGTGTTATCCATGATCAACGCCTGTAGCAAACCGGCGAGCGCCCAGGCCTGTGCGACGATAATGACGGCGCTTATCAGGCCGAGCAGCAGTGAAAGGCGCAGCCAGCGGTTTACCCGCTTACTTTGCGATCGGAGCCAGCGTACCAGGATCTGTTGTCGATTCTTATTCATTGCAAGTCTGTTTCCAGCCGGAACGGCAGACGGTTAACGTTGGAAATCCCATGCCGGGAAGCGAGACCGGCATGCTCTGAAGCGCCGGTGCGCCGACATCTTACCCTGTTGCGGCCGAGGTGAAAATCATTGCCGGTGAATTAGCCCGCGTCCGTAACGCCGGCACCAAGCGCGCACGCGCGCGCAACTATGCGCGGGGGCCGGCCAAAGAAAAGGCGGCCGTTGGCCGCCCTGAGCAATCCTGGCGGCAACGGGGCGACACAGCGGCCCTGCCGCGCAGCGATAGTGCTATCTCAAAGGGCACCCGCCTGGGCCAGGCCGTCGAGATAACGTTCGGCGTCCAGCGCCGCCATACAGCCGGTCCCGGCGGAGGTGATCGCCTGGCGGTAGTTGTGGTCCATGACGTCGCCGGCCGCGAACACGCCCGGAATCGAGGTGGCGGTCGCGTTGCCATTAATACCGGACTGCACGCGCAGGTAGCCGTTTTGCAGCGCCAACTGGTCGCCGAAAATCGCGGTATTGGGACTGTGACCGATAGCGATAAAGACCCCGGCGACCGCCAAGTCTTCATGGGCGCTGCCGGCCACCTCTTTCAGACGCACGCCGGTGACGCCCATCTCGTCGCCCAGGACTTCTTCCAGGGTACGGTTGGTATGCAGCACAATATTGCCGTTTTTGACCTTGTCCATCAGGCGGTCGATGAGGATTTTTTCCGAACGGAAAGTGTCGCGGCGGTGAATTAAATGCACTTCCTCGGCGATATTGGCCAGGTACAGGGCTTCCTCCACGGCGGTGTTGCCGCCGCCGACCACCGCCACTTTCTGCTTACGGTAAAAGAAGCCATCGCAGGTGGCGCAGGCGGAAACCCCTTTCCCTTTATAGGCGTCCTCTGACGGCAGACCGAGATAGCGCGCCGAGGCGCCGGTCGCAATAATAAGAGCATCGCAGGTGTATTCGCCGCTATCACCGACAAGGCGGAACGGGCGGGTCTGCAGATTGACCTGGGTAATGTGGTCAAAAATGATTTCCGTGTTGAATTTTGTGGCGTGGGCGTACATGCGCTCCATCAGCAGCGGGCCGGTCAATCCGTCGGGGTCGCCCGGCCAGTTTTCCACCTCGGTGGTGGTCGTTAGCTGTCCGCCTTGCTCCATACCGGTGATCAGAACCGGGTTCAGATTGGCGCGCGCGGCATAGACCGCGGCGGTATAACCCGCCGGCCCTGAACCCAATATGAGTAATTTACTGTGTTTCACCGTAGACATGTTTTCCTCGTTGTCGTCGCCTCATTAACTTGGGCATTGTAAGAAAATTACCAGAGTTAAAAAAGGATGCAAAAAGTAGTTAACGATTTTTCCAATTAATCGCGGCTATCAAGGCCGTCGGCAGGGCATAATCGGGTAAAAAAACGCGCTAAACCCGCCACCCGGCAAAGGATGTCGGTCACAACCGGTATGTTGTTCTGATTTTTAACGTTTTACTTTGACAATCGGCTGCGCTTTTGCGAAAACATCTAGACGGGTATTTAAACAGGCCGTGGCTGGCGCCCGTGGCGGCCACCGGTGGGGGTTGCGAAGCCGTGCGTGCGACAGACCTGAAAGGTATGTCCCGTGCTCCCTGCGCCGTTGAGTATGTTGACAGACAGGTTCTAAATGGTTCCAGAAAAGGTTGACCTTAAAATAAAACTGATAACAGGTCTTTAGACAACCCCTGACACAATGAAGTTAGTGAGGGTATGGCAAGTACAGGGAAGGAATTGAGAGAGACACTAATGATGGTAGACAATAAAAAGCGCCCGGGGAAAGATCTCGATCGTATCGACCGCAATATCCTGAATGAACTGCAAAAGGACGGGCGGATTTCCAATGTCGAGTTATCAAAGCGGGTAGGGCTATCGCCTACACCCTGTCTTGAACGCGTACGCCGCCTTGAGCGCCAGGGTTTTATCCAGGGCTATACGGCGCTGTTGAACCCGCATTATCTGGATGCGTCGTTACTGGTGTTTGTTGAGATAATCCTCAACCGCGGTGCGCCGGATGTGTTCGAGCAATTTAACTCCGCGGTGCAAAAGCTGGAGGAAATCCAGGAGTGCCATCTGGTTTCCGGCGATTTCGACTATTTGTTGAAAACGCGCGTGCCGGATATGTCCGCCTATCGTAAACTGCTCGGTGAGACGCTGCTGCGTCTGCCCGGCGTGAACGACACCCGGACCTATGTGGTCATGGAAGAAGTGAAACAGAGTAATCGTCTGGTCATAAAGACGCGTTAAGGAGCATTCCAGGTGCAAATTCGGTTTGTTTTGGTTACACTCCTGTGAATTCATACAGTCCCAGCGCCGGACAGCACCTCGGCGCTGTTATTATATCGGTTAACAGGAACCTGGAGAGCCTTTCTTGAGCCAGGAATATACAGAAGATAAAGAGATCGCCCTCAAAAAACTCAGCAGCGGCCGCCGGCTACTGGAGGCTGTGCTGGTTGTAGTGGGTATTTTTGCGTTTTACTTGATGGTGGCGCTGGTCAGTTTCAGCCCCTCCGATCCGAGCTGGTCACAGACCGCCTGGCATGGCCCTATCCATAATCTGGGCGGCGGGGTAGGGGCATGGTTTGCCGATACCCTGTTTTTCACCTTCGGCGTGTTGGCCTATGCGCTGCCGCCCATCATGCTGTTCTTTTGCTGGAGCGCCTTTGCCCAGCGCGACAGGCGTGACTATGTGGATTTATTCGGTCTGTCGCTGCGGCTTATCGGTAGCCTGGCACTGCTGCTGACCTCCTGCGGCCTGGCCGCGCTAAATGTGGACGATCTGTACTATTTCGCCTCCGGCGGCGTTATCGGTAGTCTGCTGAGCAATGCCATTCTGCCGTGGTTCAACGGTATCGGCGCCACTCTGGCGCTGCTGTGCGTCTGGGCATCGGGATTGACCCTGTTCACCGGCTGGTCGTGGCTGACCATCGTCGAGAAAATCGGCGCGGTGGTGCTTGGCTGTGCCACCTTTATCTCCAACCGCAGCCGGCGTGACGATGATGAGCATGACGGTGACCGCCGGGCGCACCCCGAAGCGGCGAAGGATGTTCGTCTGGGCGCCGGTGAGCAGGACGACGACCCGCTGCTGCGCCCGTACGCGACGCAGGAGGCAAATCCCGATCCGCTGCTGCGGCCCTCGGCCGCAGCGGTTGCCGCACGCCACAGCGAGCTGGCGCAGGCCGGCCAAGGGGCAGAAGCGACCCCGCTCGCCGGCCAGGGCGCGACCGCTTACCCGCACAACGCGCGGCCTGACGCCTCTGGGCAGGGCACGGCGCATCCAGGCGCTTTCGCCGGTGCTCCCTCAGGCGCGACGGCCCCTTTGGGTGTGGCGGCAGCCCCGGGCGCTATCCCATCCGCTTTAGCGGGTCAGGTCATTGCCGGCGATCCTCTCGCCGACGGCGCGCGGGTGAATTATCCCCCCGAGGGCGCCTGGGCCGAGCCTGCGCCGTCTGCTTCCCTGCCGCCGGCGCAGGCCGGCGAGGTGCCGCATTACCGGTTTGAATTGCCCGGCGCGGCGGCCAGTCCGCAGGCCTTGGCCGCGGAGGATGAGGGAGCGCGTAGGGGGGACTGGCCACGGGATCCTGATGCCCCGCACACCCCCTATGACTTCACCGTCGCGCAGCAAAACAGCGGTGCGCTGGCGGCGGGTGCCTCGGCCGCCGCTGCGGGCCAAGGGGGCACGCCGTTGACCTTTATGCCGGCATTTTCCGCCAGCGGCAATGACTACAATCCTCAGGTAAAACAAGGTATTGGACCTGAACTGCCGCGCCCGAATCCGGTGCGTATCCCGACGCGGCGTGAACTGGCCTCGTACGGCATCAAAATCCCCTCGCAGCAGCGGTCGCCCCAGGACGGTCTGCAGGCTGATTCACTGGCGCCGGCAGAGGGCTTCGACGCGCGTCCGCTGACGGCGCAGGACGCTGACGCGTTCTTAGCCGATGCCATGCCGAGGCCGGCGTTCGCCTCACCGGAAGAACAAGCCGCGTGGGAGCAGCAGCAGCGCCTGGCGGAGGATTTTGCCCATCAGCAGCTGCAGCGCTATCCCGGCGACGCGCCGGCGGCGCAGGGCGGTTATTCTCACGGCGGCGCCTCGCCGCTGTCGCCGGCGGCCGATATCGACGGCCGCCGTGCGGCGGGTATTGCGCCGATGGCAGGCATGGACAGCCAACGGCAGGATGATTTTGCGGCGCAGGAAGCGCGGTTTGCGCCAGCGCGCGCCGCTGATGATGCGCCCTCCGCCGCCAACCCGAGCGAGGACGCCGACTGGCAGGACGACGAGGCCCCCTGGCACCACAATGATGGCGCTGACGACGACGGCGTGTCGCAGGGCTACGGTGCGGCTTCGCGCGCGCCGCAGGATAATCCCTTCGGCCAGCCCGCGCCGCAGACGCCGGCAATGGACAGCCTGATCCATCCGTTCCTGATGCGTCAGGAACAGCCGCTGCAAAAACCGTCCACGCCGCTGCCGACCATGGATCTGCTGACCCCACCGCCGCGAGAAGAAGAGCCGGTGGACATGTTCGCCCTGGAGCAGACGGCGCGCCTGGTGGAAGCCCGCCTGGCCGACTATCGCGTCAAGGCGGAAGTCGTCGGCATTTCGCCGGGGCCGGTCATTACGCGCTTCGAGCTGGATCTGGCGCCCGGCGTAAAAGCGGCGCGCATTTCCAATCTGTCTCGCGATTTGGCGCGCTCGTTATCGGCGATGGCGGTGCGGGTAGTGGAAGTGATCCCCGGTAAACCTTACGTCGGTTTGGAGTTGCCCAATAAGCGTCGCCAGACGGTCTATCTGCGCGAAGTGCTCGATTGCGAAAAATTCCGCGAAACCCGCTCGCCGCTGGCGCTGGTGCTGGGCAAAGATATCGGCGGCCAGCCGGTGATTGCCGATCTGGGCAAAATGCCGCATTTGCTGGTGGCGGGGACCACCGGCTCCGGGAAATCGGTGGGGGTCAATGCCATGATCCTCAGTATCCTGTATAAAGCGACGCCGAAAGAAGTGCGCTTTATCATGATTGACCCGAAAATGCTTGAATTGTCGGTGTATGAAGGCATTCCCCATCTGCTGACCGAAGTGGTCACCGACATGAAGGACGCCGCCAACGCGCTGCGCTGGTGCGTGGGCGAAATGGAGCGGCGCTATAAGCTGATGTCGGCGCTCGGCGTGCGCAATCTGGCGGGTTATAACGAACGTATTGAGCAGGCGGACGCCATGGGCCGGCCGGTGCCGGACCCGTTCTGGAAGCCCGGCGATGGCATGGCGGAGGCGCCGCCGGTGCTGGAAAAGCTGCCCTATATCGTGGTGATGGTGGATGAGTTCGCCGATCTGATGATGGCGGTAGGCAAGAAAGTGGAAGAGCTGATTGCCCGTCTGGCGCAGAAAGCGCGCGCCGCCGGTATTCATTTGGTGCTGGCGACGCAGCGGCCGTCGGTGGACGTTATCACCGGTCTTATCAAGGCCAACATCCCGACGCGCATCGCCTTTACCGTTTCCAGCAAAATCGATTCCCGTACCATTCTCGACCAGGCCGGCGCCGAGTCGCTGCTCGGCATGGGGGATATGCTCTATCTGGCGCCCAACTCCTCGCTGCCGGTGCGCGTTCATGGCGCCTTTGTGCGCGATGAAGAGGTGCATGCGGTGGTCAGCGACTGGAAAGCCCGCGGTCGGCCGCACTATATCGACAGTATCACCAGCGCCGGCGATGAGGGCGAGGGCGCCGCCGCCGGTCTTGACGGCGACGAGGAGCTGGATCCGCTGTTCGATCAGGCGGTGGCGTTCGTTATCGACAAGCGCCGCGCGTCGATCTCCGGCGTGCAGCGTCAGTTCCGCATCGGTTACAACCGCGCCGCCCGGATCGTCGAGCAAATGGAATTGCAGGGCATTGTCAGCCCGCCGGGCCACAACGGCAACCGTGAAGTGTTGTCCCCGCCGTCACAGGAGTAAGCGCCTCTCGCCGGGCGCCACCGTGCAAAGATGCGTAAACCGGGACGTTTCAGAGGATATTCCTATGGCGTCCCGCTTATCTTCCGATAAAGTTAATTCTGTCACCGCGCCTCGGACGGGAGCGCGCGGGCTCACTTTCTCAAGGAATGCCAATAATGAAAAAACGGTTGATGACCGCTTGTCTATTTGCCGCCGTGCTGGCGGCCCCGGCGTTTGCCGACGATGCCAACGTGCTGCAAAGCCGTCTGAATCAGGTCAACAGTTTCCATGCCAGCTTTACCCAGCGGGTGACCGGCGCCGAAGGCGGCGCGGTGCAGGAGGGCGAGGGCGAATTGTGGATAAAACGGCCAAATCTGTTCAACTGGCATATGACCGCGCCGGATGAAAGCGTGCTGGTGTCCGATGGCAAAACCCTGTGGTTTTACAATCCTTTTGTCGAACAGGCGACCGCCAACTGGCTGAAAAACGCCACCGGCAACACGCCGTTCATGTTAATCACTCGCAACAGCGCCGCCGACTGGGGTCAGTATAATGTGAAGCAGCAGGGCGACAGTTTTTCGCTGGTGCCGAAAGCCGATAACGGCAACCTGAAGCAATTTACGATTAACGTCACCGCCAATGGCACCATTACCGGTTTTACCGCCGTCGAGCAAGATGGCCAGCGCAGCGCCTATCAGCTTAAAAGCCAGAAGAACGGCCCGGTGGAGGATGCCAAATTTCACTTTACGCTGCCGAAAGGCGTGACGCTGGACGACCAGCGCCAGTGAGGTAACTATGGGTAACCTGTCCCTGGACTTTTCGCAAAATGCATTTCAACCGCTGGCGGCGCGTATGCGTCCGTCAACGCTTGAGGAGTATATCGGTCAGAGTCACTTGCTGGCGGCGGACAAACCGCTGCCGCGGGCTATTAAAAACGGCCAGCTCCATTCGATGATTTTGTGGGGACCGCCGGGGACCGGCAAGACTACCCTGGCGGAATTGATTGCGCGCTACGGCCAGGCCGACGTAGAGCGCCTGTCGGCGGTGACGTCCGGCATTAAGGAAATCCGCGAGGCCATCGAACGGGCGCGCCTGAATCGCGATGCCGGGCGGCGCACCATCCTGTTTGTCGATGAGGTCCATCGTTTCAATAAAAGCCAGCAGGACGCTTTTTTACCGCATATTGAAGAGGGCACCATCACCTTTATCGGCGCCACGACCGAAAATCCCTCCTTTGAACTGAATTCGGCGCTGCTTTCCCGCGCCAAGGTCTATTTGCTAAAAGGCTTAACGGCTGAGGATATCGGCCTGGTGCTCGACCAGGCGATGCAGGACAGCCAACGCGGCTACGGCGGGCAAAATATCGTGTTGCAGCCGGAGACCCGCCAGCTGTTGGCGGCGTGGGTGAACGGCGATGCGCGGCGGGCGCTCAACAGTCTGGAAATGATGGCGGACATGGCGGAAACCGATGCCGAGGGCCAACGGGTGCTGACTCCCGCGCTGCTAAATGAGTTAGCCGGCGAGCGCAACGCGCGCTTTGATAACAAAGGCGATCGTTACTACGACTTGATTTCGGCGCTGCATAAATCGGTGCGCGGATCGTCGCCCGATGGGGCGCTCTACTGGTATGCGCGGATTATTACCGCCGGCGGCGATCCGCTGTACGTCGCGCGTCGATTGCTGGCTATCGCCTCCGAAGATGTGGGCAACGCCGATCCGCGCGCCATGCAGGTGGCTATCGCCGCCTGGGATTGTTTTACCCGCGTGGGGCCGGCTGAGGGTGAGCGGGCCATCGCTCAGGCGATTGTCTATCTGGCCTGCGCGCCGAAAAGTAATGCGGTATATACCGCGTTTAAAGCGGCGATGCGCGATGCGCGCGAAAAGGCGGATTATGATGTGCCGGCGCATTTGCGTAACGCCCCCACCAGGCTGATGAAAGACATGGGATTAGGGGCCGAGTACCGCTATGCCCATGATGAACCCAACGCCTACGCCGCCGGTGAGGACTATTTCCCGCCGGAAATGGCGCACACCCGCTACTATCATCCCAGCTCGCGCGGCCTGGAGGGCAAAATCGGCGAAAAGCTCGCCTGGCTTGACGCGCTGGATCAAAATAGCCCGACAAAACGCTACCGATAACCAGGCCGTTGCGGTAAGGTTAGCAGTGCTGAATTCATGACGCGACCCCCGCCCGGGGCGCCGCGCGGCCGTAAACGTACATCAGATAATCATAAGCACAGGACTAGCATGCTCGATCCCAATCTACTGCGTAATGAGCTCGACGCAGTCGCCGAAAAATTGGCTCGCAGAAAATTTAAACTGGATGTGGCGACCTTGCGCCAGCAGGAGGAGCGCCGCAAAGTGCTTCAGGTGGAAACCGAGAATCTGCAGGCTGAACGCAATGCCCGCTCCAAAGCGATCGGCGCCGCGAAATCCCGCGGGGAAGACATCGAGCCACTGCGCCAGGAGGTCAATCAGCTTGGTGAGCGCTTAAGCGCCGCCAAAACCGAGCTGGACGCCCTGCAGAGCGAGATCCGCGACTACGCGCTCTCGCTGCCCAATATTCCCGACGATGACGTGCCCGACGGCCGGGACGAAAACGACAACCGGGAAGTGTCGCGCTGGGGCGAACCCCGTCAGTACGATTTCCCCATCCGCGACCATGTGGAACTGGGTGAAATCGCGGGCGAACTCGATTTTGCCGCAGCGGTCAAGCTGACCGGTGCGCGCTTTGTGGTGATGCGTGGTCAGATAGCCCGTCTGCACCGCGCGCTGGCCCAGTTCATGCTGGACTTGCATACCGAACAGCACGGCTATCTGGAGCATTATCTGCCTTATCTGGTTAACCATGCTTCGCTGTACGGCACCGGCCAGTTACCCAAGTTCGCCGAAGATCTGTTCCATACCCAGCCGCTGAGCGAAGAAGCGGACACCAGCGCTTATGCGCTGATCCCGACCGCGGAAGTGCCGCTGACCAACCTGATGCGCGACGAGATCATCGAGGAAGACGCGCTGCCGCTGAAGATGACCGCCCACACCCCGTGTTTCCGCTCCGAGGCCGGCTCTTACGGGCGCGATACCCGCGGGCTTATTCGCATGCACCAGTTCGACAAAGTGGAAATGGTGCAGGTGGTGAAACCGGCGCAGTCGATGCAGGCGCTGGAAGAGATGACCGGCCATGCCGAAAAGGTACTGCAATTGCTGCAACTGCCGTACCGCAAAGTGCTGCTGTGCACCGGCGATATGGGTTTTGCCTCCTGTAAAACCTACGATTTGGAAGTATGGCTGCCGGCGCAAAATACCTATCGCGAAATCTCCTCGTGCTCCAACATCGGCGATTTCCAGGCGCGGCGCATGCAGGCGCGTTACCGCAGCCGGACGGACAAAAAACCGCAGCTGGTACATACGCTGAACGGTTCCGGTCTGGCGGTGGGCCGTACGCTGGTGGCGGTGCTGGAAAACCATCAGCTGGCCGACGGGCGCATCGCCATACCGGCGGTACTGCAGCCCTATATGAAGGGCCTGACCCATATCGGCTAAGCGGCCGTAAGCACGTGCTACGCGCCCAATGTGGCGCGTTTTTTTTGCGCGCGATCAAGCCGCTTATCTGCGTCTGCGCTGGCGCAAAAAATGCGCTGTCCAGACGCGGCCGATTGACTTTTTACGCCGTGGTGGCATGATGCGCGCAATCTCTTCTCTGAGGCTGCGTCTCCCATACCATGTCCGCCTATTCTCGCCCGGTGCTATTATTGCTCGCGGGGCTTTTGTTATTGACGATTTCCATCGCTGTACTCAACACGCTGGTGCCGCTTTGGCTCAGCCATGCTTCGCTGCCCACCTGGCAGGTCGGACTGGTCAGTTCGTCCTACTTTACCGGTAATCTGGCCGGTACGCTGCTGGCCGGGCTACTGATTAAGCGGCTGGGTTTCACCCGCAGTTACCATGCGGCCTGCGTGCTGTTCGCGCTGGCGACCGCGGGGCTGGGGCTGGCGCACGGGTTCCACAGCTGGCTGGTCCTGCGCTTTCTGGCCGGCGTCGCCTGCGCGCTGATTTGGGTGGTAGTGGAAAGCGCGCTGATGCGCAGCGGTACCCTTCATACCCGCGGCCAGCTGTTAGCGGCCTATATGATGGTTTACTATTTGGGCACCGTGGTCGGGCAGTTGCTGTTAAGCGGCGTGGCCACCGCCGTGACGGCGGTGCTGCCGTGGGCGGTCAGTCTGGTGGTGAGCTGTTCGCCCCGATGGCGCCCCCCAGCGCTGAAGCGCCGCGGGTGGCGCTGTGGCCGATGCTGCTGCGCCGCAACGCCAGACTGGGCGTCAACGGCTGTATTATTTCGGGGATTGAATCACCCCGGATAAATTAGAGTCTATACTTTAAAAGTGGAGGTCTCTATGACAACGACCAAACGTTACTCTCCGGAAGTCCGTGAACGGGCAGTTAATCTAGTGCTGGAAACTCAGCATGAGCA
>NZ_FRDB01000159.1 GCF_900143145.1 Candidatus Sodalis sp. SoCistrobi | reverse complement strand
CATAGGTATCTACACATTTATCGTGATACCTGTTATTACTTTGCAGAATGATTTCAACCTATCTGTTGGCGGGATTGACTCTCGCCTTACCCGCCGATATCAGACGCTGGTTAAACAGCATATGACGCCCGCGGCTCTTCTTGCTTCTGCGGTTAAAGACCTCGCAAGTGCTCAAAAATCAACTTTCGCAACTACCCAAGCTGTCTGGCGTTTTCTGAATAATAAGCGAATTAGCTTCAGTCAACTCAATGAGCCAATTATTTCGCTAGCACTTGAGCAAATTTCGCTTAGCCCGCATCCATACGCTCTCGTTGTTCATGATTGGTCACGTTTACAATTTCTTTACCATCATGCCAAATACGGACGCTTAAAAATGACGCACGGTGGCGATGTTGGATATGAACTTCAAAGCAGCTTGCTGGTTGATGCTGGCACGGGTTTGCCAATAGCGCCTCTATCTCAGACACTTACCGATGCAACCGGTTGTCATTCAACGTTGGCGGAAGGACTGTCCGAACGGCAGACACATATGGACGCCTTGACGACCGATATTGCCCGTGTGGAATCGCTTAATATAGGTAAAAAGCTGATTCATATAATTGATAGAGAGGGTGACTCTATTGGACATATGCGGACGTTGAGTACTCAAGGAATATGCTGGCTTATCCGAGGAAAAGAAGGACATGGTGCAGAGTGGCAAGGTAATTCATTGAAAATTGGTGAGATTGCTGCTCTTCTGCCATACAACGGATGCGGACAGGTAGACTGGAAAGGGAAAAAAGCTGATATGGAAATCAGTGAAACCTCGATAGTCATAACCCGAGCTGCGCAGCAGAAGCGTAAAGATAAAGAAACCGGCCGCCGCATAAAAATCCAACCTGGAGAGCCTCTGACGGTCAGATTGGTTGTTGTTCGGCTTACGGATGATCTCGGTAATGTGGTGGGACGCTGGACGCTGCTTACAAACGTTTGCAGCGAGATCACCTGCGAGGAAGTAGCTCGTTGGTATTACTGGCGCTGGAATATTGAATCATTTTTTAAGTTGCTGAAAGGTGCCGGACATGACGTAGAAACATGGCTTCAGCGCAGCGCGCCAGCCGTACTACGCAGGTTGTTAATAGCCAGTATGGCTGCTGTTCTGGTATGGCGGCTGCAACGCGCTGAAGGAGAAGAAAATGCGGCAGCCCGCCAGCTGATATGTCGCTTGTCAGGACGACAGCAAAAGCGAGGCCGCAGAGAGAGCGCTCCTGCTCTGCTCGCTGGCCTATCCATCTTGTTGAATACACTAAAATTATTATCGGAATATAGTCTGGAAGAACTTACTCATTTAGCGAGAGTTGCTCTTAAGCCTCCTCCCTGATGTGTAGATACCTATGCTATAAGGGGCAGCCGGTGCCGCTGGTGCCGCTGGTCGAATGGCGTCACCGTTTCAGCGGCGATGCGCTGATTACCGCTACCGGTCCGTCCATCAATGATATGGATTTCGCCGGGCTGCCGCCGATGACGGTGGTGGGCGTCAACGGCGCCTACGCGCTCAAAGATCGGCTCAATTTTCAGCTGTATATCATCGTGGACATGAGTTTTATCGATCGCCGCACCGACGTTTTGCAGGCGATAATCGCCGATCCGGCCTTAACCTTGTTCACCACCTTGCACGGTATCGCCCGGATTATTGACCGTTTCACGCTGGCGGCGGTGCGCTGCCGGCTGGCGCTGATTGAAGACGCCTGTTATCGCGTCTATCAACCCAAGGTTGCCAGTGATGATGTGAGCCGCCACTTCGGCCAGGATCCCCACATCCGGTTCAGTCCGAACTATCCCAATATCGCCTTCACTACCTATATCCGCGCCGGGGTGTTTGATGCCGGCACGGTGGTGTTCTGGGCGCTGCAGATTTTGCTGTTCCTGGGCTTCACGCGTCTGTACATCGCCGGGCTGGACATGACCAATTTCCATCAGCCGCGCTTTTATGAAACCGATCAAGACAAGCTGCCTTCGTTCCTGGCGGAGAAATTTGCCACCCTCATCGTTCCCGCCTTCGGCTTGGCCAGCGAGGTGCTAGAGCAAAACGGCGTGGTGGTGAAAAATCTTTCTGTGCACAGCGCGCTAAGCAACGAGATCTTCGAGAAGGTGAGCTTTCATGATGCTTTCCCGCGCTAGCGAGTGTGCTGGAAAGGGATTCCAGGTTTTCTTTCCGTTATTTCTGTTCTTTAGCGCTCTTTTTTGCGGCTATACTCGGGTCAATAATCTGTTTCACCTGTCCGCGCTGTGCCTGCTGGTAATGCTGGCGGGCAATGCCGTCCTGCGCCGTCAACTCTTCAGCGACCGCAGGTTTAATATCGGGCTGTCGTTGACCACCTTGATGCTGGGCTATTTTTGCCTGACTACGTTGTGGTCCGCCCATCCCCAGGCGCTGATTTCCGACCTCACCCATGCTCTTTATCTGCTGCTGTTTCTTCTCATGTTTCGGCTGATGGCCCTGCAAGGCCGGCGTTCGATAGCGCTATGGGCCGTAGCCGCCGGGATGATGGTGCTGGTGGTACTCACTTTCGTTATGGTCGATGCCAAAACCATGCTAAGCCATCGCATGACGGATGGCTTCTTCGGCGCGCCGCCTAACGTTATCGATTTGGCGGGCTATTTCGCGTTGGGTATTTTTATGTGCCTTATCCTGATGCGCGACACAGGCGCGCGCTGGCTCTATCTGCCGGTCATCGTGCTGTTACTCGCCCTACTGCTTACTCTGAGCCGTGGCCCCCTGCTGTCCTTGCTTTGCGCTCTGGGGGTTCTGTTGGCCTTACGGTCGGCGATACGCCCACGCCATCTCCTGGCGGTGGCGTTGATAGGGGTAGGGGTGTCGGCGCTGCTGTTCATGACGCGTTTTGGCGCTATCTTCTTGCAGCGCATGGTGAGCGGCTATCAACAAAGCTTCATCCGCTTTGGCATTTGGCGCCACACGCTGGAGCTGGTGGCGCAAAAAACCTTCTTTGGCTGGGGACTTGATAAACAGCTATCGTTTGTCAACCTGCTGGGCGATACCATCACCACCACGCATAGCCTGTATCTGGCCGCGCTACTGAAAGGCGGCGCGTGCGGCATGCTGCTGCTGGCGCTGGTGATAATTTACGGCGTCATCATGGCCAAGCGGCAATGTGATCGCCGGCAGGGGCTGGAGGGCGCGCTGTTTCTGTTCGCCGCCGGGTTTTATCTCACCCAGGGGATGTTTATCATCGGCAACCCCGCCGTCGCCTGGAACATGTTCTGGTTGCCGCTGGCGGTGGTGTTGACGCTGCCAGCGGCGGCCTGTCAGGCCGACGTCCCCGCCTGCCCCAGGCGGTGCTGATAGAACTGCGCCAGGGTCATCCCGGTTACCCGGTGTTGCAGCCAGTCGAACAGCTGTTCCAAATCGCGATACAGCCGCTCAATAGCGGCCTCGTCCCTGAACGTCGGGCTGCCGCCCGGCATGAATTCGGATGAATGCAGCATAAACTCCACATAATCACTCCCTGCGGCCAGTCTCTGCGCCGCCAGCTGGCACATTTGCGCGGCATTGCCGCCGGCGGGCCGCAGCCACTGTACAGAGGGACCGCGCCGTTTGCCACGCAGCCGATCGTAAACCTGACTGACCGCATTCACCCAGGGCGCATGCTTGTCGCGGGTGGTCATCGGCACTTCCAGCAGCCGTGAGGCGCCAGGACGAGCAATATTACCGGGATCGATAAAATAGGCGCGATCGGGGAAATGGCGATAATTGCTGCCGCCCGCCCCTGCCGGCGCGCCGGGGGAACGACGCCAATCCACCCGCGGAGTGACCGAGCAATCCACTTGGTAGCCGAGCTCAAGCAGCATGGCGGCATAACGCTCGTCAAACGCCCAGCGGCCGGCGCGATGGCTCAACATTTTGGTCTGGAAGGTGTCTTCCAGCAGTTGGGTCATAAACAGTATTTTTTCCCGCATCACCGCCGCGGGATATTCGATCAGATAGGGCTTATGACGCCCGTCATCGCCGGTGAGATCGTGGGCCGGCGGACTATTCCAAGCGTGCAGATGCATACCGACTTCCGCATTACCGCGCGCGACGGCGTCGCGGGCGAAATCGACAAACACGTCATCCATCGCCATTTCATAATTGGTGAGATAGACCGGCTTAAAGCGATACTTTTCGCATAATGCCTGGAAACGCGGCAGAAAAAGGGCATTCTCGGTCGTAATATGCCGATGGTTTTCCCAGAGATTGTCGCCTTCTGTGTCTATAGTAATAATAAAAGCAGGGGTAGCCATACCGAATCCAGTCTGAAATCAGAGAAATCCATGTTACGCAGCCGCCGTTAACAGCGCAAACTGGATTGTTCGCGATAATCTACCCTACCGGTGAGCCAGCGTGATGCAGTCTTTTACGGCGCTGATGAAATCAAAAGAGATTTTCATCGCGCCTTAGGGTAGGATCACGGGGAAAACAGACCGTGTACAGCGGCACAGAGCGGAACTCAGCATGCGTATATTGATGATCATTGATGGTTTACCCGGCGGAGGGGCAGAGAAAGTGCTGCTGACGCTCGCGCAGGGGTTAGTGTCCCAAGGCCATCGAGTATCGATATTTTCGCTGCGGGGCGTGTGCGACTACGCCTTACCGGAAGGTATTGAATACCAGATTATCGCTGACCACGCCCAGAGTCCCTGGCGCAAGTTGACGGAGCTGGGGCGTCGGGCGCGGGCGCTGGATAAGACGGTCCTGGCGTCGCAACAGCGCAACGGTGAGTTCGATCTGGTGGTTTCTCATCTGCATAAAACCGATCGCATCGTGGCGCGCAGCCGGGTGCTGCCGCGAGATCGTATCTGGTTTTGTCTGCATACCATGTTCTCGTTAGGTTATTTGGGCCATCGTAAAGGCCTTTCGCGTTGGCTGAAACGCCACAAAATTCGCGCGCTGTACCAAAATCGCAATATTATCGCCGTCTCGCGCGGCGTGTTGGAGGATATGCGGCAAACCTTCAATGTTATGCCGCGTCAGGCCGAGGTGATTTACAATCCCTTCGATTTCGCCGCTATACGCCGGCTGGCCGATGCGCCGTGCGAATTGGCCGGTCAGGATTATTTGATTCATGTGGGTCGTCTGCATGAAAATAAGCGTCAGGATCGCCTGCTGAAAGCCTACGCCGAAAGCGGTATCCAGGCGCCGCTGGTGATTTTGGGCAAAGGCAGCGAGGCGATGCTGCGCCGTTTGCAATCCCTAGAGCAAGATTTGCAAATTACCGATCGGGTGCGGTTCAAAGCCTTTAATACCAATCCCTACCCTTATATCCGCCACGCCCGTATGTTGATTTTAAGCTCCGACAGCGAGGGGTTCGGCAATGTGCTGGTTGAGGCGCTTATTTGCCATACGCCGGTGGTAAGTACCCGCTGTCCCGGCGGTCCGGTGGAAATTCTGGACGGCGACCTGTCCGTGGGGCTGGCGGATTTAAGCAGCGCTTCGCTGGCGAAAACCATGCGGGCGATGTATGACCGGCCGCCGGCAATCTCACCTTCCCATCTGCAGGCCTACGAGATAGGGACAATTTGCCGGCAATATATCGCCCTGGCACACAATGCGTCCTGACCCCGGCGACAGCGCCGGGCGCAAATTATCCGATGAACGGCCCATGACGACAATGACTCAACCGGTATCCGCAGCGATCAAGCTTAGCGTTATCGTGCCCCTATATAACGCCGGCGCCATATTTCACACCTTTATGTCTTCCTTATTGGCGCAAACGCTTACCGAGCTGGAAATCATTCTGGTTAACGACGGCTCGACGGACGGCTCGGAAGTGCTGGCGCGGGAGTATGCCGAGCGGTATCCCCATGTCCGGGTGATCGATCAGGCCAACGGCGGCGTCTCGCGCGCGCGCAACGCCGGGTTGGCGACGGCGCGCGGCGTCTATGTGACCTTTCCCGACGCCGACGATATGCTCTATCCCACCCTCTACCAGCGGCTGGTGGCAATGGCGGAGCAAGAAGATCTGGATGTGGCGCAGTGCAACGGCGAGCGTTTTTTTGCCGGCTCACAGCGCATAAAGACGCTGATCCCCCTCGATCGTCTAAGCTCGACCGGCGTGTTGAGCGGCCCCCAGTGGCTGCGTCGGGCGTTGGCGACCCGACGTTACCTGCATGTGGTATGGCTTGGCATCTATCGTCTGTCGTTGATAAAGCAGCTGGATTTGCGCTTTGAGCCAGGGCTGCATCATCAGGATATTCCCTGGACCACCGAATTGATGTTTAATGCCCGCCGCGTCCGTTATACCCAAGATGTACTGTACCGCTATTACATCCACGACCAGTCGATAAGCAACCGTAAACGAACCGGCATGAAAAACGTCGAATACCAGCGGCATTATCTGCGTATCGCCGAATTGCTCGAAGACATCAACCGGCGCTATCGCGGCAAAATTCGTCTTTACCCTGAATTTGCGCGGCAGGTGACCCACGAGGCGCTCTCTGTCTGCCATGCGGCGCGGCGAGAGCCGGATCCGGCGGCGCGGCGGATGATCATCCGCGATATTTTCACTAGCGGTACCCACAAGCGCATGATCCGCAATGCGCGTGGCATCCGCCAAGGGTATCAGCTGCTGTTATGGCTGTGCCGTCTTTACGTCTGGCGTCGCCGCTAACCGCTGCGGCATTACCGCTGGCCGGGCCAGCATAGTCTTAGCCGACCGTCCGGCGCCACCCGTTCCCTTCTTCATTCTTCTAATGTCGCGGTGCCTTATCGGCGGCAACCTTCCCCCGTGCCTGATCCCTAACCCTTTCCTCAGACATGAGCGACATGGCTTATGTCATTTCATCCCGCCAAATTCATTGCATACCTTGCGTGTTTCCCCACGCCAGCCGCCTTATATCTTGATCATTGACTTTCAAAGGTTAATGATCCCCAACTGATCATTGGGATGTTACCGGTGAGTTTGTACTCTGCCTTAAGCTTACAGCTTGTACGTCAGATTAAACCCTGGTGACATATTCATAATCGTCTTCAAGACCGAACGGTATCTTGTGCTACGAGCACGTATTTATAAGGAAGGTCA
>NZ_FRDB01000007.1 GCF_900143145.1 Candidatus Sodalis sp. SoCistrobi | reverse complement strand
TGCTCATGCTGAGTTTCCAGCACTAGATTAACTGCCCGTTCACGGACTTCCGGAGAGTAACGTTTGGTCGTTGTCATAGAGACCTCCACTTTTAAAGTATAGACTCTAATTTATCCGGGGTGATTCAGTTTAACCAGCGTCTGATATCGGCGGGTAAGGCGAGAGTCAATCCCGCCAACAGATAGGTTGAAATCATTCTGCAAAGTAATAACAGGTATCACGATAAATGTGTAGATACCTATGCCGTTAGGGGAGACCAGCGCTGGATCGATATGCCGCAGTTTCTCCACCGCCGGCCCCATACCGCCGGCGGCGTGCACTACCGCTACCAGCAGGATGGCGGTGCCCAACAGCATGACCAGCCCTTGAAAGGCGTCATTGAGCACGCTGGCGCGAAAGCCGCCGAAGGCGGTATATAGCGCGATGCTGATGCCGAAAATCAACAGGCCGGTATCGTAGGGGATGCCGGCGGCGGTTTCCAGCAGGCGGGCGCCGCCGACAAACTGTACCGTCATGGCGCCGATAAACGCCACCAGCAGACTGATGCTGGCCAACCATACCAGCAGCGGGCTACCAAAACGGGCCAACAGCATATCGTTAAGGGTGACCGCGTTGTAACGTCTGGCAAGAATGGCGAATTTTTTGCCTAAGACGCCCAGAGATAACCACACCGCCGGCAGTTGGATAATTGATAACAGCACCCAGCCGAGACCGTATTTATAGGCCGCCCCCGGCCCGCCGATGAAAGAGCTGGCGCTGATATAGGTGGCGGTGATGGTCATTGCCAGGACAAAACCGCCCATTGAGCGGTTGCCGAGGAAGTATTCCTGGAGAAAATTGCCCTGTGCGCGCTGGCGGAAGGCATACAGCGACAGCAGGAACACCAGCGCCAGGTAGGCGACCAGCGGTACTATCACTTCACTGCGCATCGCTGTCCTCCAGCGAAATATCGCGATGATTGTCCGCACCATCAGCCAGCACAGGCCGATAAACAGCAGCGGCACCCACAGACAGGCCATCTCAAACCAATGGGGCAGGCCAGTGATACCCGGGCCACTATCCGGCAGATAAGCCGCCAAAATCCAGGCGGCCAGATAGGCCAGTGTCAGGCCGAAGGCCCACCGCGCTTCACGGTGAGCCTGAAGGAATCGTTTATCCATAATGATCTTCGCCGTAAGAAGTTAACGCTTGCCGTAAAACGCACGCGTTTACGGCACGTTGACGCTTTGCCGGACGTTCATCGCCGTCATAGCAAAAGGCCGGTGTTTAACCGGCCTTGACGTATCGTGCGCAGCGTAAGGGCTTTCGCCCTGGTGCTTAGGTTTCCTGCAGCCCGAGTTTCTTCTCCAGATAATGGATGTTGGTGCCACCCTGCTGGAAATGCTCGTCGTTCATAATCTTCAACTGCAGATCGATATTGGTTTTAATGCCGTCAATAATCAGCTCCGCCAGTGCATTTTTCATGCGCGCGATAGCCACGTCCCGCGTCTCGCCAAAGCAGATGAGCTTGCCAATCATCGAGTCGTAATAAGGCGGTACCGAGTAACCGGCATAAATATGCGATTCCCAACGTACGCCCAAGCCGCCCGGCGCATGGAAGCGGGTAATCTTGCCCGGACTCGGCAGGAAGCTGGTGGGATCCTCGGCATTGATACGGCATTCCACCGCGTGACCGGACACTTTCACCTCATCCTGCTTCAACGAGAGGGGGTGGCCGGCGGCGATGCGCAACTGCTCTTTGATAAGATCCACCCCGGTTATCATCTCGGTGACCGGGTGTTCTACCTGAATACGGGTATTCATCTCAATAAAGAAGAATTCACCGTTTTCGTACAGGAACTCAAAGGTACCGGCGCCGCGGTAGCCGATTTCCACGCAGGCTTTGGCGCAACGCTCGCCGATAAAGCGGCGCAGCTCTTCGGTGATGCCCGGGGCCGGCGCTTCTTCTACCACTTTCTGATGACGGCGCTGCATGGAGCAGTCGCGCTCAGCAAGATAAAGCGCGTTGCCCTGACCGTCCGCCAACACCTGAATCTCGATATGGCGCGGATTCTCCAGGTACTTCTCCATGTAGACCATATCGTTATTGAACGCGGCCTTCGCTTCTGCACGGGTCATACGGATTGAAGCTTCCAGCTCTTTATCGCTGCGCACCACGCGCATCCCGCGCCCGCCGCCGCCGCCGGAGGCCTTGATGATGACCGGATAGCCGATGCGGTTAGCGATGGCGCGGTTTTTATCCATATCCTCCCCGACCGGTCCTTCGGAACCGGGGACGCAGGGGACGCCGGCTTTTTTCATCGCGTTGATGGCGGAAACTTTATCACCCATCAGCCTAATGGTTTCCGCGCTCGGGCCGATAAAGATAAAACCAGAACGCTCCACCTGCTCGGCGAAATCGGCGTTCTCGGACAGAAAACCGTAACCCGGGTGGATAGCCACCGAGCCGGTAATTTCTGCCGCAGAGATAATGGCGGGAATATTCAGGTAACTTTTAACCGAAGGCGGCGGGCCGATGCAGATAGTCTCATCGGCCAGCAGCACATGTTTCAGGTCACGGTCGGCGGTGGAATGTACCGCCACGGTTTTAATACCCAGTTCTTTGCACGCGCGCAGAATACGCAATGCAATTTCACCGCGGTTGGCGATGACAATTTTATCTAGCATTTGGCGCCTCGTTATTCGATGACGACCAGCGGCTCGTCGAATTCTACCGGTTGACCGTTGTCCAGCAGAATAGCTTTCACCACGCCGGCTTTGTCCGATTCAATCTGGTTCATCATTTTCATCGCTTCAACGATACAAAGGGTGTCGCCAACGTTGACCTTCTGACCGACCTCGACGAAAGGTTTCGCATCCGGGCTGGGGGTGCGGTAGAACGTCCCCACCATCGGCGAGCGCACCAGGTGACCGCTCATGGTCGCGGGCACGGCGGCGGCTTCCGCTGCGACTGGCGCGGCGACGGCCGGGGCCGCTGGCTGTTGCTGAACCGCAGGGATATAAGCCTGTTGCATCATCGGATAGGCCGGTTGCGCCGTAGCACGACTGATACGAACCGATTCTTCACCTTCAGAAATTTCCAGCTCGGAAATGCCGGATTCTTCAACCAGTTCAATCAGTTTCTTGATCTTACGAATATCCATGAGTGGGGTTCCATACTCTAATTAATTGGATGTGGACAGGCGTTTGACCGCCGTCTGTAAAGCAAAGTGATAGCCATCGGCGCCGAGGCCGCATATCACGCCAACCGCAATATCAGACAGATAGGAGTGATGACGGAAAGGTTCCCGCGCATGGACATTGGAGAGGTGAATCTCAATGAACGGGATGTTTACCGCTAACAGCGCATCGCGCAGGGCGACGCTGGTATGGGTAAACGCCGCGGGGTTGATAACGATAAAATCGGTATTGCCCCGGGCCTGATGGATACGGTCGATCAGCGCATGCTCCGCGTTGGATTGAAAATGGCTGAGTTCTGCCCCCAGACTGCCGGCCAGCGTGCTCAGGTCCGCGATAATATCGGCAAGGGTGGTATGACCATACTTGTCCGGTTCGCGGGTGCCGAGCAAATTCAGGTTCGGCCCATTGAGAAGCAAAATGTGGAACTTATCAGCCATTGTGCGGCGATCTCCCTTCAATTTACGTTACCCCGTAGAAAATAACCAACGGTAAACGATTTGTCATCTTTTTGCTGACATTTCGGTGCTGATTTGCCATCGGGGTCAGGCATTATAATGATATCGCGGATTTTCGCAGCAAATTACTGGCGGTATCCGCGAAGATATCTTTTAACGACCTGTTTCGGGCGGGAGCAAGATAACGCAACTGGCGGTCGGAGCGAAAGTGAAAATTGATCTTTCACCGTAACCATTGGCGAAATTTCTTATAGCGCAAGGCCAGAAGCGCCAGCGCCGCCACGGCATACAGCACCGGCTGCGGCGACAGGATCTTAACTGACCACAGATAGTGAATCGGCGCCAGGATGGCCACTATATAAATCAGATTATGCAAAATTTGCCAGCGATTTTTTAATTTGCGCTGCGCCCAAAGCGTAGAGGTGCAGGTCAGTAACAGCAAAATGATCCAACTGGTCATACCGAGGATCAGATAAGGTCGGGTCACCAGCTCGCGGCTAAGTAGGCGCAGATTGTCGATCCCGAGCTCCAGCAGCGCATAACTGGCTAAATGCAGCGTCGCCCAGGCGAAACACCATAACCCAAGCAGCCGCCGGCAGCGGATCAGCAGCGGCTGGCGGGCGTAGCGGGCCAGCGGCGTCACCAATAGCGAGGCCAGTAACAGCTTAAGCGCCATGCGGCCGGTGAAATGTTGAATATCTTTGACGGGATCGGCGCTGAAAGCCCCCTCGTTGACGGCGTAGACCAGCCACAGTAGCGGCAATAAGGCGGCCAGATGCAATAAGACTTTCAAGAAGACAATCTGTTTCAGACTCAGGCGCATTAAAAATTCTCCCGCAGGTCGAGGCCGCGATACAGACTGGCCACCTGATCGGCATAACCATTGAACAGCAATGTCGGTTGCCGTTTGACGTCCAGAATCCCGCCGCTACCGATTACCCTCTCTGTTGCCTGGGACCAGCGCGGATGATCCACATGGGGATTGACGTTGGCGTAAAAACCATATTCATTCGGCGCCGACAAATTCCAGGTGGTGGGCGGTTTTTCGCGGGTCAAGCGGATATGCACGATGGATTTAATGCCTTTGAAACCGTATTTCCAAGGGGTAATCAGCCTAATCGGGGCGCCATTTTGCGGCGGCAGCGTCTTGCCGTAGACGCCCACGGTCATTAACGCCAGCGGGTGCATCGCTTCATCCAGCCGCAAGGCCTCCACATACGGATATTGCAGGCAGCCGCCGATAAAACTGTCTTTCTCTCCCGGCATTTGTTCGGGATCATGGAGGGTCTGGAAGGCGACAAATCGCGCCTGACCGGTGGGCTCTACCAACTTCAGTAGTTTGTTAAGCTCAAACCCGATCCAGGGGACCACCATTGACCAGGCCTCCACACAGCGCAACCGGTAAATACGTTCTTCCAGCGCGAACCGCTTAACAATATCGGCTATGTCGAGCGTCATCGGTTTCGCCACCTCGCCGTCGATACGGACTTGCCACCCCTCGGTTTTTAACCCGCCGGCGTGCGCGGCGGGATCTGCCTTATCCAGCCCGAATTCGTAAAAATTATTATAACCGGTGACCTTGTCTAACGGCGTTAGCGGTGTTTCCAGGTGCCATGCCGCCGGTCGAGAAAAGTCCAGCGGCTTGGCCGGCGGCGGCTCCACCGCCTTATCGCGACTGAAAAATGACAGCAGGTCGGCGCGCGCCGAAGGGGACAGGCTGACGGTGGCGGCGGTAATGCCTAGCGCTTTCAGTACCTTACGGCGCTGAAAAAACACATCTTCGGCGGTGACGTCGGCCTCGCGTAAGGGGGGCAAAGGTTTCATGGCAGACTCCAGCGAAATTATTTTAGTGCCGGTTTAAGTATGACGTATAAATTGCGTTTTTATTCGCTGGCGGAAACGGCTATTTTTAATGCGGCCCGTGAACAAATACCGGTAACCTTCTTTTGTTATGGAGTTCAGGGATGCGACTCAACGTCCGACTCTCGGCCATGACGGCCATGCTTTGTGCCCTGGTGACGCTGCTAATGCTGGCGGGCAGCGCATTGAGTTATTTCAGGTTACACCAGAAACGCCTGGACAGGCAGTTGACGGCGATGGCCGACAGTTTCGATCGCCTGATGTTGACCGAGCCGCTGTCTGCCATGACGCCCTGGCTGCCGCTGGCGATGGACGGCGCCGGCATCACCCAACTGGCGCTGCGGCGTGAGGGGGAAACCGTTTACCGCCTGGCGCTACCGCCGGGCAGCGGGCGCGGCGATCCGTTATCGGACACCCAGCGGCAGCGGGAATTGCCCCTGCCGCGCCATCCTGATTACCGGTTGGTTATCTTTTACACCGACACGCTGGCCAGCGATGTCCATTCCCTGCGCGCCACCGCGCCGGTCAGCGTGGCACTGGGGTTAATCATCGTGTTTTTGTTCCTTGCCCTGCGCTGGCTGCGACGGCAAATACAGCCGCAAGAGTCGCTGGAAACCCGCGCCAGACGCATTATCTACGGCGAGCGGGACAATGTGGGCGAACAGCCGGATGAAATGCCTAGCCTGACCGGCAGCGCAATCGATCGCCTGCTGCGCGATTTGGCGCAGGCGCGTGAGCAGCGTAGTCGGGTCGATATCTTGATCCGCGCTTTCGCCGCCCATGACGCGCGTACCGGTCTGACCAACCGGCTGTCGTTCGAGAGCCAACTGGCGCTGCAGCTTGAGGATAATCAGGATGTCGGCGCCCACGGCGTGGTGCTGTTGCTTATGCGACCGGACCCGGAGCGGCTCGGGGCGGCCCATGCCGCGGCGATTGACGGCGCCCTGATCAATTTTGTATCGGTATCGCTCAAACGCTATCCAGATGCGCTGCTGGCGCACTACTTCCGCGACGATCTGGCGGTACTCTTGCCGCACCGCTCGTTAAAAGAGGCGGAATCGCTGACCCAACAACTGCTGAGCGCGCTGGCCACCCTGCCGGATATACCGGTCACCTGTCGCGACGAATTGCTGCATATCGGTGTGAGCGCTTACCGCCCAGGACAGACGGCGGTGGAGGTGATGGAAAGCGCCGAGCATGCCGCCCGCGAGGCGGGGCTGCAGGGGGGGAACGGCTGGTCGGTCTATGATAACCGCGTGCCGCAGCAGGCGCGCGGGAATGTCAAATGGCGCACTTTGCTGGAGAACACACTAGCCGCTGGCGGCCCGCAATTGCTCATCCGCCCTGCCTTCGGCCGCGACGGCGCGCTTGATCATTATGTGGTTATCAACCGCATCCACGATGGCGGCGATACCTTAACCGCCGCCGAATTCCTGCCGGTGATGCGCCAACTCGGCCTGGCACAGCGTTATGAACGCCAGCAACTGCTGCGGCTCATCCCGCTGTTGTCCCAATTGCCCGGCGTGGTGTTATCCATCGCGGTAAGTGTGGACTCACTTTTGCAACGCGATTTCCGCCGCTGGTTGCGTGATACCCTCATGCAGTGCGGTAAATTGGTTCGTGGCCAAATTATGTTTGAACTTGTTGAGGCGGATCTCTGTCAACATTTGGAGCCCTTACGTCCGGCGCTGCGCCTGCTGACCGGACTCGGTTGCCCGTTAACGGTCAACCGGGCGGGGATGACCTTGGTCAGTACCGGTTATATCAGTCTGGTGCCGATTTCGGTCATCAAGCTGCACCCCGGTCTGGTGCGCGATATCGACCGGCGTCAGGAGAATCAGCTGTTCGTGCAAAGTTTACCGGAAGCGTGCCTGGGCACCCGGACGCGGGTTTTTGCCACCGGCGTGCGCAGCGCGCGCGAGTGGCAAACCTTGCTGGATAACGCCGTGGCAGGCGGCGAGGGGGATTTTTTCGCGCCGATCGCGCCGTTAGGAGAGTTGCTAAAAAAATATTCACGATTTGATCCGAGATTAGTATAAAAGTCCGTGCAAAATTAACGTACAATACGCCCCAACAGCCTCACACGTTAGTAGGCGCTCACAATGCACGAATAGGGGAATTTACCCGATTATGACCCTTATATTCGTTATATTGAACGTCAGAAAAAGTGATAATCTCGCACTTCGTCTGGCTAAAATCCGCAGAGGAAATTTCTTCGGTAAGTGGGAATGTTAACGGGGACGTATTTTTCATAGAAGTCGCGCGTTTTTACGCCTTGTCGCTGCTTCTCGTGGTTGGTAAAGTAGGCGGATTTCATTTTTCGCCCCAGCTTGCAGGATTATCCTTCAGTTATGTTTAAAAAATTTCGTGGCATGTTTTCCAATGACTTGTCCATCGACCTGGGTACCGCCAATACCCTCATTTATGTAAAAGGACAGGGCATTGTCCTGAACGAACCTTCCGTCGTTGCCATTCGTCAGGACCGCGCTGGTTCGCCGAAAAGCGTTGCGGCCGTCGGCCATGAAGCGAAGCAGATGCTGGGGCGTACGCCCGGCAACATCGCGGCCATCCGGCCGATGAAGGATGGCGTTATCGCCGATTTCTTCGTCACCGAGAAAATGCTGCAGCACTTTATCAAACAGGTTCACAGCAACAGCTTCATGCGGCCCAGCCCGCGCGTGCTGGTCTGCGTTCCGGTGGGGGCCACCCAGGTAGAGCGCCGTGCGATTCGTGAATCCGCGCAGGGCGCAGGCGCGCGCGAAGTGTTTTTGATTGAAGAACCCATGGCCGCCGCCATCGGCGCCGGATTGCCGGTTTCTGAAGCGACGGGCTCGATGGTGGTGGATATCGGCGGCGGTACCACCGAGGTCGCGGTTATTTCGCTTAACGGCGTGGTGTACTCTTCTTCCGTGCGCATTGGCGGCGATCGCTTCGATGAAGCTATTATTAACTATGTGCGCCGCAATTATGGCTCGTTGATTGGCGAGGCCACGGCGGAGCGGATTAAACACGGTATCGGTTCCGCCTATCCAGACGACGAAGTGCGCGAGATTGAAGTGCGCGGCCGCAATCTGGCCGAGGGCGTGCCGCGCGGTTTCACCCTGAACTCGAACGAGATTCTGGAAGCGCTGCAGGAGCCGTTAACCGGTATCGTGAGTGCGGTGATGGTGGCGCTGGAACAGTGTCCGCCAGAGCTGGCCTCCGATATTTCCGAGCGCGGTATGGTGCTTACCGGCGGCGGGGCTTTGCTGCGTAATCTCGATCGCCTGCTGATGGAGGAAACCGGCATCCCGGTCGTGGTGGCGGAAGATCCGCTCACCTGCGTCGCCCGCGGCGGCGGCAAGGCGCTGGAGATGATCGATATGCACGGCGGTGATTTGTTCAGCGAAGAATAACCTGCCTCGAAAAGGGGGGAACCGTCCGGGTGAATGCGGCAATGGGCAGTCCCGGACGGCGCCCCCCTTTTTTGTTGAGGAAAACGCATAGTTTATGAAGCCGATTTTCAGCAGAGGCCCTTCTCTGCAACTGCGACTTTTTCTGGCGGTCATGGTCGCTATTGCCGCCATTATCGCCGACAGCCGGCTGGGGACGTTCGTGAAAATCCGTACCTATATGGATACGGCCGTGAGTCCTTTTTACTTCCTGGCGAATGGCCCGCGTCAGATGTTGGATAATGTGTCGCAGACGCTGGCGACCCGCGCCCAGCTGGCGCTGGAAAACCGGGCGCTGCGCCAGGAGTTGCTGTTAAAAAACAGCGAGCAACTGTTGCTGGGCCAGTATAAACAGGAAAACGCCCGGCTGCGCGAGCTGCTGGGCTCGCCGCTGCGTCAGGATGAACAGAAAATGGTCACCCAGGTGATCTCCACCAGTACCGATCCCTATAGCGATCAGGTGGTGATCGACAAGGGGCTGGACAATGGCGTTTATGTCGGCCAGCCGGTCATCAGCGATAAAGGCGTGGTAGGCCAGGTGATTGCCACCAGCAAGCTCACCAGCCGCGTGCTGCTGATTTGCGACGCTTCCCATGCGCTGCCGATTCAGGTGTTGCGTAACGATATCCGCGTGATCGTCGCCGGTAACGGTTGCACCGAGGATCTGCAGCTGGAGCATTTGCCGGGCAATACCGACATCCGCGTCGGCGATGTGTTGGTGACCTCTGGTCTGGGTGGCCGTTTCCCGGAAGGGTATCCGGTGGCGGTCGTGTCTTCGGTCAAAGTCGATACCCAGCGCGCCTATACCATTATTCAGGCGCGGCCCACCGCCGGCCTGCAGCGTTTGCGCTACCTGCTATTGCTATGGGGCGCCGACCCGCGCGGCGAAGTGCCGCTGCCGCCCGACGAGGTCCACAGAGTGGCCAACGAGCGCCTGATGCAGATGATGCCGCAGGTGCTGCCGCCGCCTGATGCCATGGGCCCGCCGCCGCCGGCCAGCGGTGGTGCCCAGCCCGCCGCGGGCGGCACGGCGACCGATAGCGCGGGCAGTGGCGCAACCGCGCCCGGCGCGGCCAACCGCAGTTCATTAACGAATGGCACCGCCTCCTCCGATGCGGGCAACCGCAGTTTACCGACAAATGGCGCAGCCTCGTCTGGCGCGGTCAACCGCAATGTGACGCCGAATGGCGCAGTCTCATCCGGCGCGGGCAACCGCAACGTGACGCCGAATGGCGCAGCCTCGTCCGGCGCGGGCAACCGCAGTTTGTCGCCGAATGGCGCAGCTTCGTCCGGCGCGGGCAACCGCAGTTTGTCGCCGAATGGCGCAGCTTCGTCCGGCGCGGGCAACCGCAATGTGACGCCGAATGGCGCAGCCTCGTCCGGCGCGGGCAACCGCAATGTGACGCCGAATGGCGCAGCTTCGTCCGGCGCGGGCAGCGGCGGTCGTCAGGGCGCCGCTGGCGCTACCCAGAACGCGCCGCCGCGGCGGCCACTGTTCAGCGGCGCGGGAGAGCGGCAATGAACCGGTATCACCGCCATGGCGGCTGGATCATCTGGCTCTCATTCCTTATCGCGATTGTTCTGCAAATCATGCCCTGGCCGCCGCAGCTGTATCTTTTCCGGCCCTCCTGGCTTAACTTGCTGCTCATTTACTGGGTGATGGCGCTGCCGCATCGGGTGAATGTGGGCACCGGCTTTATCCTCGGGCTGATAATGGATCTGATCCTCGGCTCGACGCTGGGCGTGCGCGCCCTGGCGCTAAGTATTCTCGCCTATCTGGTGGTCTTCAAATTTCAGTTATTTCGTAACATGGCCCTTTGGCAACAGGCGCTGATTGTGATACTGCTGTCATTAACGACCCAGGTGATCGTATTCTGGGCGGAATTTTTAGTGATTAATGTTTCATTCCGCCCGGAAATATTCTGGAGCAGCGTGGTGGATGGCGTATTGTGGCCCTGGCTGTTCCTGCTGATGCGCAAAATACGCCGTCAATTTGCCGTGCAGTAGCGAGAGAGGGAAACCGCAATGAAAGCGATTTATCTGGCGTCCGCTTCGCCCCGGCGCAGGGAATTACTGGCGCTGCTGGATATCCCCTTTGCGGTGATTGCCGCCCCGGTGGCAGAGCAGCGCCAATACGGGGAAAGCGCGCTAGACTACGTGCAGCGGCTGGCGCGCGAGAAAGCGTGCGCCGGCGTGGCCCGCGCGCCGGAACCCCGACCGGTGCTGGGCGCCGACACCATAGTGGTGCTCCAGCAACAGGTGCTGGAAAAGCCGCAGGACCGTCGACACGCGCGGCAGATGCTGACTCAGCTTTCCGGTCAGCGCCATCAAGTGATGACCGCGGTGGCGATGGCTGATGCCGGGCGGATCGCGAGCCGTGTGGTGGTGACCGACGTGACATTTCGCCCACTAACGTCTGCCGAGATCGACCGCTATATTGCGGGCGGCGAACCGATGGACAAGGCCGGCGCCTACGGCATTCAGGGTAAGGGCGGCGCGTTCGTGCGAGCATTACACGGCAGTTATCATGCCGTGGTAGGCTTGCCGCTGGTGGAAACCTGGGAACTGCTCGGTGAATTCAACGCTCAGGTTTGAGCAAGAGGAATCTATGACAGCTGAATTACTGGTCAATATCACGCCCTCTGAAACGCGGGTTGCCTATATCGACGGCGGCATCCTGCAGGAAATCCATATCGAGCGGGAAGCGCGGCGCGGTATTGTCGGTAATATTTATAAAGGGCGGGTCAGTCGCGTGCTGCCGGGCATGCAAGCGGCGTTTGTCGATATCGGCCTGGATAAAGCCGCCTTCCTGCATGCCTCGGATATTATGCCCCATACCGAATGCGTGGCCGGCGAAGAACAAAAGAATTTTCAGGTGCGCGATATCGCCGAGCTGGTGCGCCAGGGGCAGGATATTATGGTCCAGGTGGTGAAAGATCCTCTGGGGACGAAAGGCGCGCGACTGACCACCGATATTACGCTGCCATCGCGTTATCTGGTGTTTATGCCCGGCGCCGCCCATGTGGGTGTATCTCAGCGTATTGATAGTGAGGCGGAACGCGAACGATTGAAACAAATCGTGGCGCAGTACTGCGACGAGCAGGGTGGTTTCATCATCCGTACCGCGGCCGAAGGTATTGGCAGTGAAGAATTGTCTCAGGACGCCGCCTTTCTCAAACGGCTGTGGACCAAGGTCATGGAGCGCAAGCGCCGTAATCAGACCCGCTATATGCTGTATGGCGAGCTGGCTCTCGCCCAGCGTATTTTGCGCGACTTCGCCGGGGCGGCGCTGGACCGTATTCGGGTCGACTCACGGCTGACGCACGAATTACTGCTGGAGTTTACCGCTGAATATATTCCCGAGATGACCGCCAAGCTGGAATATTACAGCGGCAAGCAACCGATTTTCGATCTTTACGATGTGGAAAATGAAATTCAGCGCTCGCTGGAACGTAAGGTGGAGTTGAAGTCCGGCGGCTATCTGATCATCGATCAAACCGAGGCGATGACCACTATCGATATCAATACGGGCGCCTTCGTCGGCCACCGCAATCTTGATGAAACGATCTTCAATACCAATATCGAGGCGACGCAGGCCATTGCGCGCCAGCTGCGGCTGCGTAATCTCGGCGGGATCATCATTATTGATTTTATCGATATGAGCAATGAGGAGCATCGCCGGCGGGTGCTGCACTCCCTTGAGCAGGCGCTGAGTAAAGATCGGGTGAAAACCGGTATTAACGGTTTCTCACAATTGGGACTGGTGGAGATGACACGTAAACGCACACGTGAAAGTATTGAACATGTGCTGTGCAGCGAGTGTCCTACCTGTCACGGCCGTGGAACGGTGAAAACGCTTGAAACAGTGTGCTATGAAATCATGCGTGAAATCGTGCGCGTCCACCATGCCTATGACTCCGACCGTTTTCTGGTCTATGCCTCGGCCGCGGTGGGCGAAGCGCTGAAGAGCGATGAATCCCACGCGTTGGCGGAGGTGGAAATTTTCGTCGGCAAGCAGGTGAAGGTGCAAATCGAGCCGCTTTACAGCCAGGAGCAGTTTGATGTGGTGATGATGTAAGCCGTTGCCCTCAGGCAGTTCTGCAACCAGTAAAAGCCGTCACGTCGGACGCGACGGCCGCGCAACAGCAAGCAAGGAGACAGGCGTGAAGCGACTACCGGGGATACTGATGGCGATAGGTGCCACCCTGATCGTCCTGGTGGCGTTGACGGTTAGCGCGCTGCGTCTGGCGTTACCGCACCTGGATCGTTTCCGTCCACAAATAGTCTCCGTATTAAATCGCGCTTTCGATGCCGATATCCAGCTGCGACAGCTACAAGGCAGCTGGCAATCCTTTGGACCGACGCTGGATATTGGCGGCATTGATGCCGCTACCGCGGACGAGCGGCTGCACGTGCAGCGCGCCACGCTGGTGCTGGACGTGTGGCAATCCCTGCTGCACTGGCGCTGGCAATTCCGCGATGTCACCTTTTACCGCCTGCAATTGGATCTTAATACCACGTTGATGGGGCGGGATCACCGCGGTAGCCCCATCAGTTCCGATCGTCTTTCCAATCTTTTCCTGCGTCAGTTCGATCATTTTATCCTGCGCGACAGCCAGATCACCTTCTTAACCCCGCCGGGAGAGCGCACCCGGCTTTCCGTACCGCAACTTACCTGGCTTAATACCCGCAACCGCCACCGTGCAGAAGGCCAGATCAGCTTATCGAGTACCGAGGTGCAGCAGGGGGCTATCGACGTGCGCATGGATCTGCACGATCAGCAGGGGCTGCTGGATAACGGCAAGGTGTATCTGCAGGCCCGTGATGTCGATCTCAAGCCGTGGTTTAGCCAACTGCTGCAGAGCAATACCGGTCTGCAAAGCGCCGATTTCAGTCTGGCGGCCTGGCTTACCCTGGAAAAGGGGGAGATAGCCGGTGCGGACGCGCTGCTCAGCCGTGGCGCGGCGCTCTGGCAGGACGGCGACCAGACGCACCGGCTCGACGTCAGTCAGCTGGCGCTCCATCTCAGTAAACGGCAGGATGCCTGGCAGATGGACGTGCCGGCGCTGAATATTGCCACCGACGGCCAATCCTGGGCGCCCGCGGCGCTGTCCTTATTCTGGCTGCCGGCGAAACGGCATCTCTTTTTCCCCGATCGGCAAGGCGAGATCCGCCTGCGCGCCAGCGGGCTCGCTTTGGAGCGGTTCAGCCCGCTGCTGCCGCTTATCTCGGCGGTAACGCCGACGCTACGCGCCCGTTGGCATGATCTGCAGCCGCGCGGCGAGCTGTCCGCATTGGCGCTGGACATCCCGCTTAACGACCCCGGCGCCACGCGTTTTCAGGCGCGCTGGCGCAACCTCAGTTGGCAGACCTGGGAGCTGCTGCCGGGGGCGGAGCACGTCTCTGGCTCGGCAGAAGGCTCGCTGGCCACCGGCCGGCTGCAGCTGGCGCTGGACGACAGCACGCTTCCCTATCCCAGCATGTTCCGCGCGCCGCTGGCGCTGTCCCGCGCCCGTGCAACCTTTGACTGGCGTCATAACCCGCAGGAAGGGTTGGTGCTGTGGGGCCGTCATATCGATGCGCAGGCAAGGTCGCTGTGGGCCAACGGCGATTTCTATTTCCATAAGCCGGTGAAAGGCGAGCCCTGGTTGGATATCCTTGCCGGTTTGCGCCTGGACGACGCCGCTGATGCCTGGCGCTATTTCCCGGAACCACTGATGGGAACCCGCCTGGTGGACTACCTGACCGGCGCGCTTAAAGGCGGTCAGGTCGATAATGCCACTCTGTTATTTGCCGGCAATCCCAGCCGGTTCCCGTTCAAACATAACGATGGACAGTTTGAGGTGTGGGTGCCGCTCAGGCAGGCGGAATATGAGTTTGAACCCGGTTGGCCGGCGCTGACCCAGCTGGATATCGACCTGGATTTCGTCAACGACGGCCTGTTTATGCATGCGCCGCAAACCGCGCTCGGTGAGGCTAAGGGCAGTAATATCGCCGCCAGTATTCCCGATTATTCCAAAGAAAAACTGTTGATTGACGCCGGCCTTAGCGGCACCGGCGACGCTATCCGCGACTATTTCCTGCAAACACCGCTTAAAGCGTCGCTCGGCAAAACGCTTGATGAGTTGCAGGTTGGCGGGGAGGTGCACGGCGACCTGCATTTGGATATTCCTCTCGACGGCCAGCCGGTGACCGCTGCCGGCAATGTAGCGCTACAGAATAATTCACTGTTTATCAAACCGCTCGGCACTACGCTTGAGCGGCTAAACGGTAATTTCCATTACAGCAACGGGAATTTGGACAGTGCGCCGCTTGATGCGCAATGGTTCGGCCAACCGGTCGCGGTGAATTTCACCACCAGGGAGAAGCCCACCGGCTTCGATGTCAACGTCGGCCTGAAAGGGGACTGGGCGCTTAACCAATTGCCCGGGCTACCGAACGCGTTGAAGACTTCGGTCAATGGCCGCGCCGCCTGGCAGAGCGATATCGCCGTCGCTTTACCGCTGAAAGGGGATATACGCTATCAGGTCGCGGTGAAAAGCGATCTGAAAGAGGTAAGCAGTCACTTGCCTCCGCCGCTGGATAAACAGGGTGGGCGGCCGTTAACGCTTGCGGTAAATGCGACCGGCGACATGCGCTCCTTCTTATTGGGCGGCCACGCCGGCGGCAGCAACAGTTTTAATAGCCAATGGCTGCTGGGGCGTCAGGTCACGCTGGCGCGTGGCGCCTGGGCGGACGGCGGCAAGATACCCGCGTTGCCGGCAGACCGCAGCCTGACGCTGTCGCTGCCGGCGCTTGATGGTGAAAAATGGCTGGCGTTGCTGAAATCGCCGGCCCCGGCGGGGGATCCGCTATCGGCCGCGCGTTTTCGTTTTCCCGATGCGCTGACGCTGCGCACCCCGGCCTTGACTTTGGGCGGCCAGGTCTGGCATCAGCTGGCGTTGACCCGCAGTAATGTGGCCGGCGGCAGCAAGGTAACGGCGCAGGGAAAAGAAATTAACGGCACGCTGACCATGGCCGCGAACGCGCCCTGGCACGCCTACCTGGCATATCTCTACTACAACCCGACATTTGCTACCGCCGGCGGGGATGCTGGTGCATCCCCCACGGCACAGCTTTTAAGCGACGGCGACACCTTCGCCGGCTGGCCCGCGCTGTCTTTCACCTGCCGCCAGTGCTGGATTAAAGGGCAGAATTTGGGGCAAGTCAGCGCCACTATCCAACCGCAGCAGGACACGCTGATGCTCACCGGCGGTGTTATCGATACCGGCAACGCGCGGCTGAACGCCGAGGGCAGCTGGCTGCACAACCGCCGCGAGAACCGGACCTCGTTGAAAGGCACGCTGACGGGGAAAGATATCGGCGCCGCGGCCGATTATATCGGCATGGATTTGCCGCTGCGCGAGGCGCCTTTTCATATCAATTACGATTTGCACTGGCGCGAGGCGCCCTGGCAGCCCGATATCGCCAGTCTAAACGGGGTGCTGCACAGCCAACTGGGCAAAGGCAAAATCGACAACATCAGCAGCGGCAGCGCCGGGCGCCTCCTGCGGTTGGTGAGCTTCGATGCCCTGCTGCGTAAATTGCAGTTCGATTTTAGCGACACCTTCGGCAAAGGGTTCTATTTTGATTCGATCAAAGGTACCGCCTGGTTGAAAGACGGCACGTTACATACCAATGACCTGCTGGTCGACGGCCTGGAGGCGGATATCGCCATGACCGGCGATGTAGACTTAAACCGCCAGCGCATTGATATGCAAGCCGTGATCGCGCCGGAAATTTCAGCAACGGTCGGGGTGGCGACGGCTTTCGTCATTAACCCGGTGGTGGGGGCCGCGGTCTTTGCCGCCAGCAAAGTATTGGCGCCCTTGTGGAAAAAGCTATCGCTTATTCGCTACCATATTAGCGGCAGCCTCGACGAGCCGAAAATACAGGAAGTTTTACGTCAGCCGCGGGGTGCAGAGGCCAAGTCGAATTAAAAGGCCGGTTATTTGACGCCGACAGGGAATTGCCGCAGTCTATCAACATGACGCAAGCCTGTATTCGAGCCGTGGCGGGTCAAATTCATTTATTTGAGAGCGAGAACCTATGAGTCTGACGTTAGTCAGTGAGCATCTACTTTCGGCTAATCATCTGCAGCATGAGCATCTTTTCTCTCTGCTGGAACAGATGAGCGCACGGCGTCTGGACTATGCCGATCTCTATTTCCAGTCAAGTTATCACGAAGCCTGGGTCATCGAAGACGGCATCATTAAAGAGGGGTCGTATAACATCGACCAGGGCGTGGGCGTGCGGGCGATAAGCGGCGAGAAAACCGGTTTCGCCTATGCCGACCAAATCACTCTCGCGGCACTGAATCAAAGCGCGATGGCCGCGCGCAGTATCGTCAGCGAAGCGGGCAGCGGGCGGGTGCAAACCTTGGGCGCGGTGACCTACCGTCCCCTGTACCCGCAGTTGGATCCGCTCGGCAGCCTGCCGCGCGAGGAGAAAATCGCGCTGCTGCATCGGGTGAATAAGGCGGCGCGCGCTGCCGATGCGCGTGTCCAGGAGGTCACGGCCAGTCTGTCGGGGGTGTATGAGCAGATCCTGGTCGCCGCGACGGACGGCACGCTGGCAGCGGACGTGCGTCCGCTGGTGCGTCTTTCCATCAGCGTGCAGGTCGAGCAGGACGGTAAACGCGAACGCGGCGCCAGCGGCGGCGGCGGCCGCTTTGGCTACGATTTCTTCCTCGAAGAGGTTGACGGCGAGGTGCGTGCCGAAAGCTGGGCGCGGGAAGCGGTGAGGATGGCGCTGGTGAATCTTTGTGCCGCTGCGGCCCCCGCCGGCGCTATGCCGGTGGTGCTCGGGGCCGGTTGGCCGGGCGTGCTGCTGCACGAAGCGGTGGGACACGGCCTGGAGGGGGATTTTAACCGCCGCGGCAGCTCGGTGTTCAGTGGCCAGATGGGCAAGTTGGTGGCTTCTGAGCTATGCACGGTGGTTGATGATGGCACGCTCGCCGGCCTGCGCGGCTCGCTGGCGATCGATGATGAAGGCGTGCCGGGACAATATAATGTGCTGATCGAAAACGGCCGGCTGAAAGGGTACATGCAGGACAAACTCAATGCCCGGCTGATGGGGGTTGCGCCTACCGGCAACGGCCGGCGCGAGTCCTATGCGCACTTGCCGATGCCGCGTATGACCAATACCTACATGCTGGCCGGCCAATCGACGCCGGAGGAGATTATCGCCAGCGTGGAGCGGGGCATTTACGCGCCTAACTTTGGCGGCGGACAGGTGGATATTACCTCCGGCAAGTTCGTTTTCTCTACCTCGGAAGCCTATCTGATTGAGAATGGACGCGTCACCACGCCGGTGAAAGGGGCGACGCTTATCGGCTCCGGCATAGAGGCGATGCAGCAAATTTCAATGGTGGGTAATGATCTGGCGCTGGACAAAGGCGTTGGCGTTTGTGGTAAAGAGGGCCAGAGCCTGCCGGTGGGCGTGGGCCAGCCGACGCTGAAGCTGGATAAAATCACCGTGGGCGGTACCGCCTGAGCCGCTGCGCTCTACAAGCGTCGCGGGCCGATAAAGCGGCGCAAGACACTCAGCGAGTGCGGCAAGCCTGTCAAGCGGCGCCAAGATACGGTGTTAGTGCGCCAGCCTTCTCAAACGGCGCCAAGATACGGTGCTAGTGCGTCAGCCTTCTCAAGCGGCGCCAAGAAACAGTGCTAGTGCGGCAGGCCTGTCAAGCGGCGCCAATTTACTATGCTTGCGCGGCAGGCCCGTCAAGCGCTGCACGCCACTTGGTTTGCGCGTCGTTGCAACCGGTGGCGGCTGGAGTCCTGCGCTAGCGCGGTATGCTTGTGCGCGTTGAGCGTCGAGCGCGTTGGCGCGCGCCCCGTCGTTCAGACCGTGGGCTGTCGGGCTTGTCGGGCATTACCCCCCGCTGTCCTGGCGGAAGGTCTGGTACATTTCCGTCACGTTGCTGAAATAGTCGGTCAGATAGTTAATGCACACCTGCACCTTGAGCGGCAACTTATCGCGCGCCGTATAGACCGCGTACACCGGCCGTGGATCGGAGTGGTAACGGCTGAATAATATCTCGACATTGCCGCGTTTTATCTCATCCAAAACCCACATGATCGGCACATAACAAATGCCCGCGCCGGCGTTAAGCCAGCGAATCAGCGTCTGGGAGTCGTTAGTGACAAAGCGGCCCGCCGGCGACAAATGTAACGTACTCCCTTCCGGCGCCATGAGCTCAAACTCGCTGTCCGGGCGCACGTCGTACTCCAGCCAAGAAAAATTGACCATATCGCCGGGTTTCTCCGGCGTGCCCCACTGCGCGAGATAGCTTTTTGCCGCGCATACCACCATCGGCATCATTCCCACCCGGCGCGAAAACAGACCGGAATCCTGCAGCGCCCCCACCCGCACCACCAGATCCAGTCCATCGGCGATCAGGTCCGGCGCCGGAATGCCGGTCACCAGATTGACCGACAGGCCGGGATACTCTTTCAGCATCTCGGCGGTTATCGAAGCCAGGACATTATGGGCCAACATTGATGAGCTGCCGATGCGCAACGTGCCGATAGGCGTATTGTTAAAGGCGAACAATTGCTCGTGCACCTCGTTGAATTCCTGCAACATCCGGCGGCAGCCCTGATAGTAAATCTTGCCGGCTTCGGTCAGACCGAGGCTGCGGGTGCTGCGGTTGAGCAGCTTAACCTGTAACTCATTTTCCAGTTTCGCCACGGTCTGGCTGACGGATGAAACGCTCATTTGCAGCCGGCGGGCGGCACTGGTAAATGAGTTGGCTTCCACCACCCGGGCGAAGATTAACATACGCTTTAATCTTTCCATTATTCACTCTGGCTTAAAAGTGATTTATATCACGTTATGTTGAAAACGACGGAATGTACAGGGTAATATAACAGCGTTGGTTCAGCGTATCGTGTCCGTCAGCCTATGTCCGCTCAGTAGTTTATTAGTTTTTAATAAATAGTAACAATTTGAACGGGCTGTAGCCGATCGGCTTACACCCGCCTCTCCCGGTAAGCGTCTTCATTCCCCCCAGGGGGTTCTATACTGAATCACCCCGGATAAATTAGAGTCTATACTTTAAAAGTGGAGGTCTCTATGACAACGACCAAACGTTACTCTCCGGAAGTCCGTGAACGGGCAGTTAATCTAGTGCTGGAATGAATAACCCCGAGTTTATTAGAGAGTAATTTTGGCAATACTACGCCGCTTCCTCCCAGCTGATGCGCTGAAATTTCCCTTCGCCACGCTTGCCGACTCGTTTCATCGGGTAATTCAGGCGGTCGGGATGGTTCATACGGCGGCGAATGGAGCGGCCGCGCAGGCAGGCGCGCACCTGATGATCGCCATATTGGTCGTCGCCGGTGTGATCGGTTTCCACCCAGTACACCTCGTCATCACGCACATGCATGCGCAGCGCGCAGCGGCTGCCGCAGTTTACCGAGCACATACTCCAGACAACGTTATCTTGCGCGACGACGGGTATGGCGGACTCGGCGTGCGCCTGGCGGAAAGGCAGGGGCAGAACATGGCTGGCCAGCAATAAACCGCCGGCCGCGGTGCCACCTTTAAGCAGGTCGCGCCGGCTGATAGCTACCGGCTCCTGCGGGGAAAGGGAGTTAGTTTTCATCGATCACCCATTGATTGCTCACATAAAATTAAACCGCTCAGTGCAAGCTCATTGATTGTTATGAAAACTATTTACTTGCATGCTAATAATGACCCCATGAACGCATGCATAAGTTGTTTTCACGCAATGTTGTTGTGGTTAATCGCCGTTGTGGGCAAATAATGTGACAAAGATAGCGTTATTGGCGGGGATATCGCGTTATGGCCCGCCGGCAAAGTAAGGCAGGGCGCGACATTGCATGGCAGGCAAGGCAATGTGCGAATTTGCATTGTAGGTAAGGCAAGGTGCTACATTGCAGGTTCGGTAAGGCAGGGCGCGATATTGCATGACAGGTAAGGCAATGTGTGAATTTGCAGTGTAGAGAAGGCAAGGTACAACATTGCAGGTCCGGTAAGGCATGGCGCGACATTGCATGACAGGCAAGGCAATGTGCGAATTTGCATTGAAGGTAAGGCAAGATGCAACATTGCAGGGCAGGTAAGGCAGGGCGCGATATTGCAGAGTTGGTGAGGTAGGGCGCGGGTGTCGGGTTCGCTGTGCGGGGCCACAAGCGCGCAGGCGCCATAGCCTGTGAGGGCAGACGGGCAGCGGTGGGTAGTAAATAAGGGCCGGACGTGATGAGATGACGCATTCGCGGTATCATTGCTCGAGGATGGCTAAACCCCTGGCGATGATGAGTAAGCACAACGGAAAGCAGATGATTACACTACGAAAAATGACTGCGGCGGAATTTGCCGATTACTTGCCCAGCGCGATTGAAGACTATGCCCGCGATCTCAGCGACAATCACGGCTATTCCCTGGCCGTTGGCCGCGATAACGCCGCGCGCATTATGCATGATTATCTTCCTGAGGGGCCTGACACCGCCGACCACCGGCTATGGTGTGTCGTTTGCGACGACGAGCGGGTAGGCTACCTTTGGGTCAGCCTGCGTAACCTGCCGGAGGCTTTTATCTGCGATTTTAGTATCCTGCCGGAGTGGCGCCGGCGGGGTTACGGTCGTGCCGCGCTGACGGCGCTGGATAGCGAGCTTACGGCCGCGGGCTGCACCGAGGTGGCGCTGCGGGTGGCGGCGAATAATCCTCACGCCCGCGCGCTGTATGAAAGTCATGCCTTCCACCTCACCGGCTACACCATGGCTCGACAACTGGTGCGGAACTGAGAGGCCGCCGCGAGGCGGCCTCTTCGGCTACACCCTGGCCCGCCAATGGGTACGGAACTGAGAGGCAGGCGCGTGGCGGCCGCTTCGGTTACACCATAGCTCGACAACTGGTGCGGAACTGAGAGGCCGGCGCATGACGGCCTCTTCGGTTACACCCTGGCCCGCCAATGGGTACGGAACTGAGAGGAAGGCGCATGACGGCCTGTTGCCCCTGAGGGCGGTCGGCTAGTGCACACAAAGGGCTATCGCCGTCGGGCAGGGTTGCTCCCCGACGGCTGAGCGCGGGATTATTTCAAACCCATGGCATCGCGCAGGGTATAAAACAGATCGGTCTGGTCCGTCAGGCCGGCCACGTTGGCCGCATGGGGGCCGTAGGCGGCGATGCGCAACTGGGTGCCGGTATGGCCCTGGGATTCCGCATCTTCCGAGTTACCGTAGCTTATCGCCATTACCGCGCCGTCTTTGGTGGTCAGCGCCTGGGTCAAACCCGGCGCCTTGGCATCGGCCTCGATGATCTGACTGGAATGGGCATGGTCTGCGGTGACCACCACCAGCGTATTGCCTTCGGCGCGGGCAAATTCCAGCGCAATTTGTACCGCCTCATCCAAATCCACCGTTTCACCAAATTGACCGCAGGGGTTGGCGGCGTGATCCTGTTTATCTATCGACGCGCCCTCTACCTGCAGGAAAAAGCCCTGCGGATTGTCTTTCAATAAATCGATGGCTTTTTGAGTCATCATCGCCAGCGTGGGTACGCTGGCGCTACGGTTGGGGTTGTCAAAACAGGTGACGGGCTGCCCGTCGACGTTGCCATGATACACCGCCTTCGGCCCTTGCCAGCGTACCGGCATGTTGCCCTCGGCAAACAGTCCAAGCAACGGTTGCTGCTGATTGGCGACGGTAACGGCCTGCAGACCGTCGGCATCGTCCACCAGCCGGTATCCCCGCGCCAACGCCTGCTCGCGCAGGGTTTTGCCCTGCCATTGGCCGGCTTTCGCCTGCTCGGCAAAGGTTTTGCCGCCGCCGCCCAGGGTGACGTCGGCCCGCGCCGCCAGCAACTGTTCCGCAATCGAGCCGCGGCCGTTATTTTCCAGCGCCTGCGCGCTGCACAGCTCACTGGTTTTCACCGGTCTATAGCATTTCAGTGAACTAACATGGGCCACCAACGCCGCCGGCGTGGCGTCTTCGAGTTCGGCAGTTGAGACGTTGCCGGTCGCTTTACCCGCCGCTTTGGCCATTTCCAAGATAGTCGGGCGGTCTTGTCCGCGCACATCCACGCCTAGCGCGCCATTGTAGGTTTTCACGCCGGTGGACCAGGCGGTGGCCGACGCGGCGGAATCGGTCACATAACTGGGCTTGTGGCTGGTCTTATCCAAAGAGTAGTGGGTGTATTGACCGGTGATCGGCAGCGCGTCAATGCCCGGAAACATTTTTCCCGCGCCATAAGCATAATTGCGTGCGGCGGTGATTTCGGAATCTCCCATGCCGTCGCCGATCAGCAGAATCACGTTTTTGGCCTGACGGTTGTTAAGCGATGCCACCAGCGCGGCGGTCTGATCGCCCTGCAGGCGGCGGGCTCCGCCGGGTTGTGTGATATCGCCATGGGCCGCGCGGTCGGCCAGGCTATCGTCCGCGGCTATCGCCGGCGCGGCGAAACCGCTGGCTGCAAGTATAGTGGCGCTGATTGCTAAGGAGAGAAGTGAACGTGAACCAGAGCAATGCAACATAATAACATAATAATAGAGCTCCCATTGTCATTTTAGTGTCTTAAACCTGACCGGAGTCTACGAAAGCGCGATGACGCTTTTATGACAACGTACGGCGGGCATACAGGCCCCTGCGCGATAGCGGATGGCGCTGCCGGCTGCGCCGAGGGACCGGTGCGCCCACGGGCGGCGAGGAGTGACAAGCCCACACAACAGCGGGGGCGTGAGTTCATCGGGGCCCGCGCGGCAGCAGACGGGCTATGCCTGATGCCCTCGCGCTACAGCGGGTGGCGCAGTTGTGTCTTGGAAGCTACGATTATAAGCATGCTTATTTTCTGACGTTTAAATGGATATTTCGATGACGACACTGGCTGATATCTCGGTGATGTTAAAACGCGCCCGCCGCCACGCCGGCCTATCGCAGGAGGTGTTGGCGCAGCGTGCCGGTGTGGCGCGCACCACTGTGGCACGCATGGAGACCCAGGCCAATAATGACATGAGCGTCTCCGCATTGGTGCGCCTGCTGGACGCGGCGGGGTTCGATTTGCGTGCTGTCTTGCAGGGAAATTACTCCCTTGAGCGTTTTCTCACCCGGCAGCGACAAGACGAAAATGCCCGTTGAGGTGGTCTTAAGCCCGCGTTGGTCGATTGACCGAACGCGAGGCATTGTGTGTTTACTAGGGGTTTGGCGACATGCTTCGAGCTGAAAATCAGGATGATAATACCAATACCAGGGTCATCCGTGCCGGTCAGGGCTTTTCATTTAAGGTCCTGACCATCAATACGCATAAGGGCTTTGCCGCCTTCAATCGGCGCTTCATCCTGCCTGAACTGCGAGAAGCGGTCCGAACCGTCTCGCCGGACGTGGTGTTTTTGCAAGAGGTGCTGGGCGCTAATGAAAAACACGCCCGGCGCTTCGATAACTGGCCGGTGGTGCCGCAGTATGAATTTCTTGCCGACAGTTTATGGGAAGATTTCGCCTATGGACGCAATGCGGTTTACCCCGATGGCGACCATGGCAACGCGTTGCTCTCCCGTTTCCCTATCAGTCGTTATCAGAATGTCGATATCTCGGTGGCGGGCGAGGAGAAGCGCGGTATGCTGCACTGCGAGCTGACGGTCCCCGGCTATGCGCGGGCGCCGCTGCATATGATTTGTGTGCATCTCGGGCTGCGCGAGCAGGACAGGCAGGCCCAACTGCGGCAGATGAGTCATCATGTCAACACCTTGCCCGACGATGCGCCGGTGGTGGTGGCGGGGGATTTTAACGACTGGCGCCAGCGCGCCAGCCCGATTTTGCAACGCGCCGCCGGGTTAAAGGAGGTGTTTACCGAAGCCCATGGCCGGCCGGCCCGCACTTTCCCCGCCCGTTTTCCCCTGCTGCGGCTGGATCGCATTTATGTGCGCAACGTCCGCATCAGCCAGCCGACGCTGTTGGCGAAACGTTCCTGGTCTCATCTGTCCGATCATGCGCCGCTGGCGGTGGAGATCCATTTATGAGTAAGCCTGACACCATGAACATGGAGTGGCGCGAGGGTAATCGCATTAAATTGCTGGAAAATGGCGAAGCGTTTTTTCCGCGTCTGCACGAGAGCATTAATGACGCCGAAAAGGAAGTGCTGCTTGAAACTTTTATCCTATTCGAGGATAAAGTCGGCCGCGAACTGCAGCAGGTGCTGATCGCCGCCGCCCAGCGCGGCGTGCGGGTGGAATGCACGGTAGACGGCTACGGCTCGCCCGATCTTTCCGACGACTTCGTCGGCGCGATGACCAGCGCCGGCGTCCGTTTTCGCTATTACGATCCCCGGCCGGCGTTTATGGGGATGCGTACTAATCTGTTTCGCCGCCTGCACCGGAAAATAGTGGTGGTCGACGCCCATCTGGCGTTTGTCGGCGGCATCAACTTTTCCCACGAGCACTTAAGCGATTACGGGCCGCAGGCCAAACAGGATTACGCGGTGGAGATTGAAGGACCGGTAGTGGAGGATATTCACCGCTACTGCCTGCAGGCATTGTATAAACGCGACGAGCAGCGCAACTGGTGGGGGCGTCGCTCCCGCCCGCCTGCCGCTAACCGCCAGCCCGGCGATGCCCAGGCGCTGTTCGTTTTTCGTGATAACGATGAGCATGCGACCGATATTGAGCGGCATTATCTGGAAATGCTGCGCACCGCCAAACGGGAGGTGATCATTGCCAACGCTTACTTCTTTCCCGGCTATCGCCTGCTTAAAGAGATGCGCAACGCCGCCCGGCGCGGCGTCAATGTGGTGCTAATTGTACAGGGTGAACCGGACATGCCGATAGTCCAGGTGGGGGCGCGCATGTTGTATCACTATCTGGTGCCGGAGGGGGTGAAAATTTATGAATACTGCCGTCGGCCGCTGCATGCCAAAGTGGCGGTGAAAGACGATGCCTGGGCTACCGTCGGGTCCAGCAATCTCGACCCGCTGAGTCTGGCGCTCAATCTGGAAGCCAATGTCATCATTCACGATCGCGGCTTTAACCACATCTTACGCGACAACCTTAACCGTCTTATCGTTAACGATTGCCAATGGGTCGATGAAAGCAAAGTACCGCGCCAGACGTATTGGCATTTGGCGAAAAGCGTGGTGGTGTTTCACTTCCTGCGCCACTTCCCGGCCTGGGTCGGCTGGTTGCCGGCGCATACACCGAAGCTGGCGCTGGTCACCGCACCGGTACAGCCGGAGATGGAAACCCAGGATCGGACGGAACCGGATAACGGGGGCGTAAAACCATGAGTCCTTCCTCTCACCGCGCGCGCCAGGGCACCCGGCACGGCGAGAAATCCGGCGGCGATGCGAAGCACCGTTGGCTGACCTGGGGCAAGAAAATCATCACCTGGGTATTTTTGCTGGGCGTAGTCGTGCTGATGGGGGTATACGCCGGTAAGGTAGACTGGGATAACGTCCTCCAGGCGTTGAAGAACTATAGTCCTGGCGCCATGCTGGCGGCGATCGGACTGGTGGTGGTGAGTTACCTCATTTACGGCGTCTACGATCTGATCGGCCGCGCTTATTGCGGCCACAAGCTGGCCAGGCACCAGGTGATGCTGGTGTCGTTTATCTGCTATGCCTTTACCCTCACGCTCAGCACCTGGGTGGGCGGTATCGGCATGCGCTACCGGCTGTATTCGCGGCTGGGACTCTCCAACAGCGCCATCACCCGCGTGTTTACCCTGAGTATTGCCACCAACTGGCTGGGATATATCCTGCTGGCCGGGCTGGTTTGCGCTTTCGGCGTCATTAAGCTGCCGGCCAGCTGGGGGATTGGCGAAGTCGCGCTGCGGCTGATAGGGGTTGGACTGCTGGCGTTTATTGTGGCCTATCTCGGCTTATGCACCTTTTCCAAACGTCGCCTCTGGACGGTACGCGGGCAAAAGCTGGTGTTGCCGTCGTTGCGTATGGCGTTAGCGCAATTGGCGGTGTCCGTCGCCAACTGGCTGGTCATGGCCGGCATCATTTATATTTTGCTGAATGACAAAGTGAACTTCCCGCTGGTGCTGGGGGTGCTGCTGGTGAGCAGTATTGCCGGGGTCATCATCCATATTCCTGCCGGTATCGGGGTGTTGGAGGCGGTGTTTGTTGCCATGCTGCACGGGCAGTCGATTTCCCATGGCACCATTATCGCCGCGCTCCTCGCTTACCGCGCCCTCTATTTTATCGCGCCGTTGCTGCTGGCGATTGTGCTCTACCTCGGCCTGGAAAGCCGCGCCAAGGCCTTGCGCGCCAAAAACGAGCGTGACGCGCAGCAACAAACCCCCGCCGGCGACGAGGTGCCTCCGGCGTAGGCGCCAGCGATGGCCGTCGCCTGCCGCGGCTAACGGCGGTCGACCGGCCGGGGATGCGGTGAGGTCGCGGGATCGGCCGTTGCTCAATGCCCGACAGGGATAAACGCCCGGGCAGAGACGGTTCATAGGGTGATGTGCCCTTCAATAAGCGTCGAAGAGTAGCCGCCGATCCACGGCTCGCCCCGCAGGTAATCGACAAACACCCGCCCGTCGCGCTGCTTGCAGGTGCCCTGGCGCACCCGGTAACTTTCGGCGAATGCCAGGTTGCCGGCAAAATCACGCTGCGGCAGCAGCCGCGCCAAACAGGCGTTGGCGCTGCCGGTGACGGGATCTTCCACCAGGCTGCCGTGTTCGATGATAAACGCCCGCATTTCAAAGTCGATGTCGCTTGCCGGGCCATGCCGGCCATAAAATGCCACGCCGGTGGCGTCGCATTGCGTCAACAGTTCGCCCAGCGCGATGCTCTCCGGTTGCAGCGTGAGACAAACCTCAGCGCTGGCCACCTCGACCATCAACCAGCGTATGCCCATATTCACCACGGTTGGCGCCCCGTCGCCAACCGAAGGCTCGCCTCCGGCGGCCGTGGTCAATAACGCGTAGCATGGCGCGGCGAGCGGCGTCATCGTCGCCTGGGGGGCCTCGAAAGCCAGCATGCCGTCACGGGCGATAGTGATAGCAACATTGCCGACGCCACATTGTTGCACCAGATGGCCGGGCAGCTTGGGTTTAAAGCCGTTTTCCAGCAACGCATGGGCGGTGCCAAGGGTGGGATGGCCGGCAAAGGGCAATTCGCCGGCTGGCGAATAAATTTTCACCTGATAATCGGCCTGTGGCTCGGAGGGCGGCAGCACAAACGTGGTTTCTGACAGGTTGGTCCAACGGGCGATAGCCAGCATCTGGCCGTCAGACAGACCATCCGCATCCATCACCACCGCCAGCGGATTGCCATTAAGCGGCACCGCGGAGAAAACATCGACTTGTTTGAAACGGCGTAATTCACTCATAATTTTCCTGGTAATCTTCGAGCCAAAAGGATTGCCGCGCGCGGGCCTTCAAGATTAAGACTACTCCAAGTGGCGTATAATGAGAAAATTCCTGTTAAGCCATCCCGCTCGCGTTATTTTGGCACTGTTGTTGTTCGCATGACATTTCGCGGCCAGGGGCGTCACAGGAGAATAAATTTGGCAATAAATGATTCGTTGACAAATAAAGATATAGTTAAGTTATTGACGCCAGCGCACAATAATGAAAACCCACTTCAGGCCGATAAAGTAACATCAAGGCTACATCGCTGTCCTGATGTGAAACGGTCATCGCCGCCGCGGTGAATTTACCCGCCCAATACCCCACCTAACAACCAGTACCGCTCACCATCCCTGTCCGACGAAGGTAGCAAAGTCGCAACGCCAATAGATTTGCCTATGCCTTCCGCCTTGAGGACGCAAAGTGTTGGCGCAGACCGACCAAGGAATATCAGTTTGACCAGACCGGCCTGCGGCCGGGAAACGCGTTAAAGAATACGCCAGCGGGCGGGCGGTGTTAATAAAGGCGGCCTTCGGCGGGGAGAGTCTGGGAGACCCGCCGATGGGCGGGATAGGCGTGATGAGAGCAACTTGCTATCGGGAAACGCAATAAAGAATTTGCCAGCGGGCGAGCGGTGTTAATAAAAGCGGCCTTCGGCGGGGACAGTCTGGAAGAGCCACCGATGGGCGGGATAGGCGTGATGAGAGCAACTTGCTATCGGGAAAGGCAATAAAGAATTTGCCAGCGGGCGGCGGTGTTAATAAAAGCGGCCTTGGGCGGGGACAGTCTGGAAGACCACCGACGAGCGGGATAAGCGTGATGAAGCCCGCCGGTGGGCAAGAAAAGCGTTATAAAATCGGCCTTTAGTCAGGCCGAGCTTGGCAGACCCGGCCACGGCCGGAATACAAAAGCCGCCGCCGGGGCCGCCACCACCCCAGCCACCGCCGCCGCCGGGCGGTGGCCACAGACAGCCGCTCAGGGCGGCGCTTAGAAAGACAATGCCGAGAAACATGATTAAATGACGCATGCGTTAACTCCATGAGTAAATAATTTGATACGTCAAATCATTTACCGCGGAAGTATTTTGATCAATGCATGACAGAGTAAAGGAACTGTAAAACTAATGACGGCTGTAACAAGGTGAGGATAAATAATACGGACAGAGAAAAAAATAAAAACAGCAGGAATGAACGCTATAGGAAGAAGCCGAATAAATTTTGGCTGACAGCGCCAAAATTACAATCAGATACCGTCTTGCTCATCATGATGCAAGAGCTATATTTTCATCGAAGGGTATTCCAGATTTTAAGACACCATAAGCTAATTGGAGTAATTTTCGCATTGCCGCGCAGATGCCTACTTTACCTCCTT
>NZ_FRDB01000221.1 GCF_900143145.1 Candidatus Sodalis sp. SoCistrobi | reverse complement strand
TCATATGCTGTTTAACCAGCGTCTGATATCGGCGGGTAAGGCGAGAGTCAATCCCGCCAACAGATAGGTTGAAATCATTCTGCAAAGTAATAACAGGTATCACGATAAATGTGTAGATACCTATGCCGTTAGGGGTAAATTTGATCCTTGTCACCTTCCGCACGCGCGGCGGTGTAGAGGCAAATTGATGTGTCACACTGATAGCCAGTGTTATATCAATTCCCTTACTATTTACAGGTTGATCCATGTCAACGGATCGGCAACAACAGCAAAAAAAGCGGTGATTACTCATTTCTGTTGCTTTCAAGCGGCCGGCTGGGTAGTTTTCGAGGGGTGTCAGTTCAGCTTCGACGCCGCGGCGTCGGTGGATAACAGCATGAGCGATGATGGCAACCCCTGCCTGTCCTGCGGCGCCTGCTACGCCTTTTTTCGCGTGTCTTTTTACTGGGCCGAGGCGGATGACGGCGCCGGTCGCGTGCCGGCGGCGTTAACGGAACCACTCACCCCATTCTTACGCTGCATGTCGGGCACCAACGATTCGCGTAGTGCGCTGTCGCGCGCTACAGGGTCACGTCGGCGAGCACGTCAGCTGTGCCATCTACGCCTGCCGTCCTTCACCCTGCCAGGCATTTCAGATGAGCGGCGAGGACGGCCGGGCAAACGCCGCCTGCGATCGCGCCCGGGCGCATTTTGGCCTGCCGCCGCTGCCGCCGTCGACGACGCGGGGGATTGTCGTGCCGCCCTCGCCCTCGAATGATGCATTAGGGTGCCAAGCCGTGGATTAACAGGGTAGAATAGCGGGCTAGCCTAATCGTTGATTGTTTTGCCAAGGAGCCCCCATGCCAATTATGGCAAGTACCCTGTACCGCGACATGCTGAATTTTTTCCGAAACCAGTTTGCCAGTATCGTGCTGTTGGCACTGCTGACGGCGCTGATAAGCGTCGTCCTGGGGCATGCGCTGTCCCCGGGAAGTGAGCAGCTGATGACGTTGAGCGACGGTACCCATATGGGCGATACCGCCGGTATGAGTCTGCAGCAGCTGGTACAGCAGATGTCGGTGGACCAGCAGCGCGTGTTACTGAAAGCCTCCGCCGCCGGTACCCTGGCCGGTCTGGTCGGCAATGTCCTGCTGGCCGGCGGTCTGCTGACCATGATTCGCCTGGTGTCCAACCACCAGCCCGTCAGCGTATTGCGCGCCATCGGTTTATCGGCGCCGCTGTTGCCGCGCCTGCTGTTGCTTATCTTTCTCACCACGCTGCTGGTACAGTTGGGATTGCTGTTGATTATCGTGCCGGGTATTCTGCTGGCCATCGCCTTTAGCCTGGCGCCGGTCATCGCCACCAGCGACAATCTGGGCGCTATCAAATCAATGCGCCTGAGCGCCCGTCTGGCGTTCGCCAATCTGCGGCTATTGGCGCCGGCGGTCTTGTTCTGGCTTCTGGCGAAGGCAGCGGTGTTGTTGCTGGCGACACAGTTCACCCTGGTGTCGTCGCTGGTGGCGGCGATATTATTGAATGGGCTGAGCAACCTGATTTCCGCGCTGTTGCTGATCTATCTTTATCGTCTGTATATGTTATTGCGGCAGGCCTGATGGCCGGCGTTTTCCCTTTTTACCGGTGGATTGTGTTATGAAGCAGTTTCTCGATTTTCTGCCCTTGGTGGTGTTTTTCATCGTCTATAAGCTCTACGACATCTACTACGCGTCTGGCGCGTTAATCATTGCCTCTGCACTGGTATTGGTTTACACCTGGCTGCGCTATCGCAAGGTGGAAAAGGTCGCCCTGATAACCTTCGTGCTGGTGGCGATATTCGGCTCTCTGACGCTTTACTACCACAACGCGGAATTCATCAAATGGAAGGTGACGGTGATTTATACGCTGTTCGCCGTGGCGTTGCTGGTCAGCCAATTCGTCTTCGGCAAGCCGCTCATCCAGCGTATGCTGGATAAAGAGATCCATCTCCCCGCCCGTGTCTGGAACCATTTGAATATTGCCTGGGCGCTATTCTTTCTGGCCTGTGGCGCGGCGAACATCTACATCGCTTTCTGGCTGCCGCAGAGCGTATGGGTGAATTTTAAAGTTTTCGGCCTTACCGGCCTGACGCTGGTGTTTACACTGCTCAGCGGCATTTATATCTACCGCCATATGGCGGAGGACGAGCGCAATAACAATACCCATTAATCCTGCGCCTTCGGCGCCGGTGACGTTAAGCGGGAGTGATGATGAGCGAAGAGATAAAGCCGCCCGGCGGCGAAATGGTGCTGCGCACGCTGGCAATGCCGGCTGACACCAATGCCAACGGCGATATCTTTGGCGGCTGGCTGATGTCGCAGATGGATATTGGCGGCGCTATTCTGGCGAAAGAGCTGGCCCAGGGTCGGGTGGTGACGGTGCGGGTCGATGGCATGACGTTTCTGAAACCGGTGGCGGTGGGGGATGTGATTTGTTGCTATGCCCAATGCCTGAAAACCGGCAACAGCTCGCTGACCATTAATATTGAAGTATGGGTGAAAAAAGTGTCTTCGGAACCCATCGGCCAGCGCTACCGGGCGACCGAAGCGGTGTTTACTTACGTTGCGGTCGATAACGACGGTAAACCGCACCCGCTGCCGCCGGACCAACGTCAGCGCAGCGCTGCGGACTAAGGTGTTCGACGGGCGCCGTCCTTGCGCTGGGTTTTGTGCCCCTATTCGCCGCTGCTGACGCCCTCAAGGTCGAATTTAAAATTGACCGTCAAATTGGTCGCCGGTTTGCCTGGCTCGTAGATCCAGCGGCGCATGGCTAAACGGATATCGCGCTCAAACATATTGCGTGGCTGAGCCGTTAACACCCGCACATTTTCCACCCGACCGTCGGCATTGACATCGAACATCACGCTCACGCGCCCTTCTATCCCCAACGCTCTTGCCCGCGGGGAATAAATGGGGTTGGCCCGCTGCATGGCCCGAGGCGCATTACTCACGCTTTTCATGCTGCTGGTCGTGGGCGCGCTGGTGACCGGCGCGGTAGTCGGTCGAACCGCTGGCGCACTGGGGGCCGGCGTCGCCGGGCGCGTCTGGGGTTTCGGCGGCTGTGGCTTGATTTCACGGTGCCGTTCGGGCTTGGGCTTCGGTTTTGGTTTCGGCACCGATTTGGGCACCTGCACCGGTGCGGGCGGTTCCGGCACCGGCTCGGGCTCCGGTTCCGGGGCGGGTTGCGGCACGACTACCGGCTCGGGCTGGACTGACTGCGGCTCGGGCGGTTGCTCCACCGGCGGCGCCTGCTGGGGCAGAGGCGGCACCAGCATCACGGTCATGGGCTGCTCGACGGCGGAAGGCAAACTTATCGGCGGCACGGTGGCATAAAGTAATCCTGCGACCAAAGAGGCGTGTAATCCGGCAGAGGCAATAAACGGCCAGGAAAAGCGACGGGTCTGATTCAAAATAGTTAACGCCATATCATTGGAAGTCGTGGATGAGGGCAAAGTTTAAATGCAAATAGCAATCATATTCAATAACTGACAGCGATCTCTTTATCGTTTAGCGCATTTATCTGTCAGAGGGCAGGCGCACCGGACCTTTCGCTTCGGGGCCAAAGCCTCAGTGGTCATGTGTCGGCCCCCGCCGGCCTACCCGCTGTCAACCCGTCTCTATCACGTAACTTTTCGTTGCGCTACAGGGTGCAATATCATAACGTGAATTACTTTTACCTAATCCTGGTTGGGAGTCTTACCGTGCTCTATGTTATCTATGCCGAAGACGTGGCCGATTCGTTAGAAAAGCGCCTGTCCGTTCGCCCTACTCATCTGGCGCGTCTCCAGCTGCTGCGGGATCAGGGCCGCCTGCTCACCGCCGGTCCCACGCCCGCCATAGACAGCAACGATCCGGGCGCTGCGGGCTTTAGCGGTTCAACGGTTATCGCCGAATTTGACTCCCTCGAAGCAGCCCAGGCCTGGGCCGAAGCCGATCCTTATGTCGCCGCCGGCGTGTATGCAACCGTGCAGGTCAAACCCTACAAAAAGGTCTTTTGAACGCCAAGGTAGCGGGTGCATGCCCCCGCCAGCGCCCTGATGCGGGGCCTCTCCGGCGCGCGCATAAACGCTAACGACTATCCGGGCAACCAGCCAGTGTCAGCCTCCCTCGGCTATCCCTAATCAAACCTTGGGATAGCCCGTCGGCGCGTGCGCCCCTACCACGGGACCGTGAGCCCCTGGCACGGGGTGGCTGCGTTATCGCTTGACCCTTCATATCGCTTTCGTTGCCCTGAGCATCTTCCCCTGCCCGACTGCGCTTGTTGCCGCCGGCCATCTTTGTCGCCCCCGACCCCAGCCAATGAATTGGCGAGGGCAACTTCAAATTCGCCACGGCGCGGCGGCCATTGGACAACCTCGGCGTTTGTTTGTGCAGAAGTAAGCGCCCCATATAGGACGTCTTTCGATTTCGACAGGGATGATTAAGGATGGTGTCCACCTATTTTAAGTGGACACTATCTATGACAGAGCCCAAAAAACCGCGAGCCAACTACTCCATGGAGTT
>NZ_FRDB01000134.1 GCF_900143145.1 Candidatus Sodalis sp. SoCistrobi | reverse complement strand
TGCTCATGCTGAGTTTCCAGCACTAGATTAACTGCCCGTTCACGGACTTCCGGAGAGTAACGTTTGGTCGTTGTCATAGAGACCTCCACTTTTAAAGTATAGACTCTAATTTATCCGGGGTGATTCACTCTTCTCTACGGTGGCGGGCGCGCCGAAAAAAACGGGAGGCCTGAGCCTCCCGTTGCGGATGTCGATTACCCTGAAATGCGTTACAGGATAAAGCGGCTCAAATCTTCATCAGATACTAACTCATCCAGGTGGCCGCGAACATAATCTGCATCAATAGAAATAGTTTTACCGTTCCACTCGCTGGCGTCATAGGAAATATCTTCCATTAAACGCTCCAGAACGGTATGCAGACGACGGGCGCCGATATTTTCGGTGCGTTCGTTCACCTGCCAGGCGGCTTCGGCGATACGCTTGATGCCATCCTCGGTGAAGGTGATGCTCACCCCTTCGGTCGCCATCAGCGCGATATATTGGGTGGTGAGCGAGGCGCTCGGTTCGGTCAGGATGCGCTCAAAATCGTCGGTGGTCAGGGCTTCAAGCTCGACGCGGATCGGCAGACGGCCTTGCAGCTCGGGGACCAGATCCGACGGGCTGGAAACCTGAAATGCGCCGGAGGCGATGAACAAAATATGGTCCGTTTTCACCATCCCGTGCTTGGTAGAAACGGTGCAACCTTCCACCAGCGGCAGCAGATCGCGCTGCACGCCTTCCCGGGAGACGTCCGGCCCGGACACTTCGCCGCGTTTGCAGATCTTATCGATTTCATCGATGAATACGATACCGTGCTGCTCTACCGCCTCGATCGCCTTCTCTTTCAGTTCTTCCGGGTTCACCAGCTTGGCGGCTTCTTCCTCCACCAGCAGCTTAATGGCTTCTTTGATTTTTATCTTGCGCGGCTTCTGTTTCTGGCCGGCCAGATTTTTGAACATCGATTGCAGCTGATTGGTCATCTCCTCCATGCCGGGAGGCGCCATGATTTCAACGCCCATCGGCGCCGCGGCGAGATTGATTTCAATTTCTTTCTCATCCAGCTGACCTTCGCGCAGCTTTTTACGGAAATTCTGGCGCGCGCTGGAGGGCTCGCCGCTCTCCTCCGGTTGGCCCCAGTTGTTCTTGGCCGGGGGGATCAGGACATCCAGCACCCGCTCTTCCGCCAGCTCTTCGGCGCGAAAACGATTTTGTTCAATGGACCGCAGACGCACCATTTTGACGGCCGCATCGGTTAAATCGCGGATAATGGAATCCACTTCTTTGCCGACATAGCCGACTTCGGTGAATTTAGTGGCCTCGACTTTGATAAACGGCGCGTTGGCCAGTTTTGCCAGGCGACGGGCGATTTCCGTCTTACCGACGCCGGTGGGGCCAATCATCAGAATATTTTTCGGTGTCACTTCATGGCGCAGCGCTTCGTCCAGTTGCATGCGACGCCAACGGTTACGCAACGCGATGGCCACGGCGCGCTTGGCGTTATGCTGGCCAACGATGTATCCATCGAGTTCACTGACGATTTCCCGTGGGGTCATTTCAGACATTTTCAGGATCCTTCGCTTTGGACGTTAATTCTTCAATAGTGTGGAACTGGTTGGTGTAAATGCAGATATCACCAGCAATTCCCAACGCTTTTTCGACGATATCGCGGGCGCCAAGTTCAGTGTTTTCCAGCAGCGCACTCGCCGCCGACTGGGCATAAGGGCCGCCGGAGCCAATAGCGATAAGATCATTTTCCGGCTGAATGACGTCACCATTGCCGGTGATAATGAGCGAGTCTGATTCGTTGGCGACCGCCAGCAGGGCTTCCAGACGGCGCAGCATGCGATCGGTACGCCAGTCTTTAGCCAATTCAACCGCGGCTTTGACCAGATGGCCCTGGTGTACTTCCAATTTACGTTCAAACAGTTCAAACAGGGTAAAGGCATCCGCGGTGCCACCGGCGAAGCCCGCGATAACTTTGTCATTATATAGGCGGCGGACTTTGCGCACGTTACCTTTCATGACGGTATTACCCAGAGTGGCCTGTCCGTCACCACCGATGACGACATGGCCTTTGCGGCGTACGCTGACGATTGTTGTCACGAGCAACCCCTTGGAATAGAAATAGTGAGCGCCCCGCAAAGAATACGGGGCGAGGATAACTATTAAATGGGGTGGGATTCGGGGTTTTCAACCCCCGGCGGCAACGGGGATGCAATTTGATACCCCGGCCCCGCGCACGCTCTGCAGGATCTTATCGGCGCCAGCGCGGCTGGAATAGGGGCCCAGCAGGACGCGGTTCCAGCCGCCGCCGGTGGTAATGCGGCTTTCAATGCCGGCGAAGGCCAATTGTGCCCGCACCGACTCAGCCTGATCCATTGCCTTGAATGAGCCACACTGGACCAGCCAACGCTGCGGTTTCTCTTTAGGCGCCTCTTTCGCCCCGCCCGCTTCGGCGCTCTTCTGCACCGGCTGAATGGGCGCTGGCGCAGGGGTTTGCCGTGCCGGCGGCGGCGTCTGGCGCGGGGCCTGCACGGGTTGCTGGCTAAACGGGTTGCGCGGCGCCTGGGTCGTCGGACGCGTTTGCACCGCACCCACCGTTTTACTTTGATCGTTATAGGGCACTTCGTTCAGGTGCGTCGGTTCCCGGCGCATATCCGCCTGCATCTGCTCCAGCAGCTGGCGATGTTCATTGGTCAGCTGCGCGGGTGAGTTCACCTCGCCGCCCGCGGTGGGCTCGGTCGGGGACTGTACCCCAATCTGACGATTTTCCAGCTCTTTGATATAACGCCAGCGTTCTTCCGGCTTGGGCGGTAGCCCGCTGCCGGGGGTTTTGCCGCGGTTAGGCACAATCACCGCGTCTTCCGATTTGTTATGCGCGATGAAATAGAGACCGCCAATAAACGTAATCAAGACGGCCGCCGCCAGTGCGATCATCGTTTTGGACGTGCCGGAGGAGGAACGTTTCTTTTTACGGTTGGTCGTTTTACGCCGCGTGCCCGAGGACTTGCCACGGCCTACATAGTCTCTTTGTGCCACTATCGTTTCGCTAAATTTGAGATAATCATCAGGCCGTCATGTTACTGAAGGCAGTAATATTTGACCAGTGTCAGCATTCCGAAAGCGCATCAGTGATGCGTCTGCGGCAGGGCGCTGGTGCCGCGTATGACTAATTCACTGTCGAGCATCATTGATGCTGCCCCTGTCGCATGTTGCCTGAGTTGGCGCAAGAGTAACAGCACTGCTTCGCGGCCAATACGATAACAGGGGGGCGCCACCGTCGTTAACGGCGGACAGCAGTAGGCCGCCGCCGTCAGATTGCCGAACCCGGTCAGGGAGAGTTCTTCCGGTACCCTGAGGCCGAGCTGTTTCGCCTGCGCTAACGCCCCCAGGGCGATCATATCGCTATGGCAAAAGATAGCGGTAGGCGGCTGCGGTCGTGAAATCAACATGTTAAGTCCCGTCAAGCCAGTCTGGCAAGTCAACGGGCCGTGAAAGATGCTCTGTTCCCGCGGCGTAATGCCATGGCGCCGCAGCCCCTGACGATACCCCTCCAGGCGCAACCGGCACGCGGGCAGCTGCGCCGGACCACTGATACAGCCGATGCGGCGGTGGCCCAGCCGGTAAAGATAATCCACCACCCGCCAGGCTGCGGTCAGATTATCAGTATGTACCGTTGGCAGCGCCAGCGCCGGCACATATTCATTCACCATGACCATTGGCGGCAGAGTGGGCTGCATCTCGCTATCAAGGCAAAACGGCACATCGGCGCCGAGCAGCAACATACCATCAATCGCTCTGCCGCAGATCACGTCGCTTAGATTTTTTTTTCTGCGCCGGCGCAGGGCGGTACGGCAGCAGCAGCAGCAGCAGCCAATAACCCTGGGCGGCGGCGGTTTCCTGAATGCCGCGCAGGACCTCGCCAAGATGCGGGTCGCCGCTTTCGGGCACTAACGCCAGAAGCGTGGCGCTTTCGTGGCTTTTCATCGGCCGGCCGGGGTAGAGCGGCGCATAGCCGATGTTACACGCCGCTCGCCGCACCCGCTGCAGCGTCGCCGGCGACACCTTTTCCGGGCGCATCAGCGCCCGTGAGACGGTCGCGGTGGAAACGCCCGCCTGCTGCGCCACATCCCGCATTGTTGCGGCGCAAGCACGGCTTCTTTTTAATTCCACGCATCACTCCTGGGGGCATCCCTGGCCCTATCCAACCTCAACGGCACCCCCTTTGTATCAGATCTCTTGCCGCCGGGACGAGGCCAATACCTTACCGACTATCATTTTTACGCCATTGCCGAAGCGGGATCGCAAAACCTCGGCGTCAGCTGTCGAGCGGATCAACGTCCAGCGACCATTTTACTTTGCGCGCCTGGGACAGGGTGCCTACCAGCGGTAAACTGGCGGCGACCAAGCGCTGGAGCTGTGGACGCGAAGGGTGGGACAGCAGCAATTGCCAGCGAAAACGCCCACCGCGTTTGGGCGCCAGCGCGGGGATGGGTCCCATCAGCCACAGCGCATTATCCCGCAGCGGGCTGGCGTCCAGCAGTTGGCGTAATTGATCGAGAAACAATCCCGCCTGGCGATTGTCATGATCGTCCGCGCGAAACAGGATATGGCTGGTAAAGGGCGGCAGCCCCGCCTGGCGACGTTCCTCCAGGGTTTGCTGCGCGAAGTCCATATAACCGCGATGCAGTAACGTTTGCAGCAGAGGATGCTCGGGATGGTGGGTCTGTAGTAAAACCTCTCCCTGTTTGCCGGCACGGCCGGCGCGGCCGGCGACCTGCGTATAAAGCTGGGCGAAACGTTCGGCGGCGCGGAAATCACCGGAAAAGAGTGCGCCATCCACGTCCAGTAACGACACCAGCGTGACATCCGGGAAATGGTGACCTTTGGCCAGCATTTGAGTGCCGATCAAAATGCGCGCGCCGCCGCGCTGGACCTGAGCGAGGTAATCTTCCAGCGCGCCTTTGCGCGCCGTGGTGTCACGATCAATGCGCGTCACCGGCACGTCTGGAAACAAGGGCGTCAGCGCTGCCTCCAGCTGCTCGGTGCCCAACCCGACCGCGACCAGTTGGGTAGAGCCGCACTGCGGGCATTGCTGCGGCAGCGGGCGTTGGCTGTCGCAGTGGTGGCAGCGCAACTGACGCTGGTGTTGATGTAAGGTGTAGTAATGATCGCAGCGTTGGCATTCGGCGATCCAGCCGCATTCATGGCACAACAGCGCCGGCGCGAAGCCGCGCCGGTTCAGAAACAACATGACCTGATTGCCGGCCTGTAAATGCGTGCGCATTTTATCCAGCAGCGGCGCCGATAGCCCGTGGGTCAGCGCAAGCCCCTTCATATCCAGCAATTGCTGGCCGGCGGGTCGGGCGCTGCCGGCGCGTTTGCCAAGCGTAAGCTGGCGGTATTTTTTCTGCTGCACATTATAAAGCGTTTCGAGGGCGGGCGTGGCGGTGCCAAGGATTATCGGTATCTTTTCTTCCCGCGCGCGAAAAACGGCCAGATCGCGGGCGTGGTAGCGCCACCCTTCATGCTGCTTGTAGGAACTATCGTGCTCCTCGTCGATGACAATAATCCCCAGCCGGGCGAAGGGGGTAAACAGCGCCGAACGGGTGCCGATGACGATAGCGCACTCGCCGCCCCGCGCTTTCAGCCAGACCGCCAGCCGTTCGCTGTCGTTGAGTCCCGAGTGCAGAACCTCAACCGGCGCGGTGAAGCGCTCGCGAAAACGGGCAATGGTTTGCGGTGTCAGGCCGATTTCCGGCACCAGCACCAGCGCCTGTTGCCCTTTGGCGAGAATATTTTCCAGCACCGTCAGATAGACCTCGGTTTTGCCGGAGCCGGTCACACCGGCCAGCAACCAGGCGGCAAACCGGTCATCCTCGCTGCGGATAGCGCCGACGGCGGTGGCCTGCTCGGTATTCAGCCGTAGCCGTTCGCCGTTAACGCAGAACCCGGGTCGCCAGTCGTGCGCGTCCACCGCCTGGGGCCGCAAATCGCATAACCCTTTAGCGCGCAGCGCCTGCAGCGCCGTGTCGGCCAGCTGCAGCTCGCCTACCTGATGGCGATACACCGGCCCCCGCAGTAGCGCCGCCAGCGCCTGTTGTTGTTTGGGTGCCCGCTTCAGGGTGTCGGGTAGCGTGCTGCGTCCTTGTTCCGTGGCGAACCACTGCCACAGTGGCGCCATCGACGCCGGTTTGCCCTGGCGAAGCAGAACGGGCAAGGCGTGGAACAGCACTTCGCCGGCGGGATAATGGTAATAACCTATGGCCCAGTTCAGGATGCGCCACAGGCTATCCGGGAACAACGACTGGCTGTCGAGTACAGCGCTAATCGGCTTTAACTTGTCCAGGGCCACTTCGCTGTGCTCGCGGATGGCGGTAACGATGCCAATCACCTGACGTTGACCAAACGGAACCCGGACCCGCCCGCCGATTGCCGGTGCGGCGTTAGCGGGCAAAAGATAATCAAATGTCCGAGCCAGCGGCACCGGTAACGCGACGTTTACAACGGACATGCATCCATCCTGGGTGGCAAAAAAGTGCTGCTAGTGTACACTGTGTCGCCTTTGATGTGCGGATTGTGTTTGCAAAGATTGGCGGCATTCTGTATGATTCGCCGCCTTTGATGTCATCCGACATTAGAGCGATAAACTCCATTCGCGTGGTGTCTGGCTAAAGTAGACTGGATAGCGACGCGGCCTTACGAAGAGGTTTTCCATGCAAAAAGATATCCACCCGAAATACGTAGAAATTACTGCTACCTGCTCTTGCGGTAATGTCATCAAGACCCACTCCACCCTGGGCCACGATCTGAATCTGGACGTTTGCGGCGCTTGCCATCCGTTCTACACCGGTAAACAACGTGTGGTTGATACCGGCGGTCGTGTTGATCGCTTTAACAAGCGTTTCAGTATTCCGGTCGGCAAAAAATAATTGCCCTGCCGGTAAAGCAAAAAGGCGCCATAGGCGCCTTTTTACTGAGCCTTAAACCTTGAAACAAGGCCCCCTTAGGTTTTCAAAAGTTGTTCTGCTTGCCACCCCGCTGAGCATGGCACGGTGGGTATAAGCCGTTTGGTGATTTATCCCGCGCCCTTGGCATGACATACCTCCCTTGGTTCACCACGTTACACCTACCGTTTTCTTCAATCGTTATCAATCTATGCGGTCTATTATGGCTGCTGCTCACTTCGATTGTGATAAATCAACACAGTCTGTTGTGGCTATAGCTCACTTTGTATGTGATGAATCAACGCGGTCTATTTTTCTAGATCTCGTTTATAAAAACGCCATATTACTCTGTGTGATGAATTAGGCCATAAATAAGTGTGCGAGAAATGATCATGCTCAAAATAAGAGTTTTACCTTATTATCGCGCTCTGCAAAAAATAGCAAAATCATATGGACCCATTACAGTGGAATCGTTCCAGGGATAAAATAATCAAATGGAGCAAGACCAGAACTAAAATGAGTTACCGTCATGTGCGCTTACCTTCACCGGTAGTGATGAAACAAGAGAGGCTTTGAAATACCCAGACCCGAATTCTCAAGCTTAGCGCTAAGTATGTTGCCGATTAAAAATACCCGGTCATTGACACTCGGCCATGACGCTTTTTAAGGGTTTGGGCTTTGCGGATGTTCGCCCTTTTTTGTTGTGGTGCTGCTCGCTTAATCAGGTTTAGTTCAGTAATAGGTTTAATTTATAGCTTACATCCATTTTTCCGACAAAGGTCATTATGATTACAACGCATACCTCTATGAGTAGTACCTTGGATTTTGCCCGAGCCGCGGGCACCGGCTCATCGCACGCCATGAAAGATGCCATGTCGCCAACAGGTATCCTGGAGCATTTATTAGATATTTTGACCTTTGGTGGTATACGGCGTGAAAAGAAAAATTTATACCCCGTAATGATGGACAAAATGGTGGAAGCATTGCAGGGAACAGATATAACCGAGCCGCGGGATATCATTTTACATGATGTCAGTGGCTATAAGATATCATTTAAACTTACAGCAATGGATAGCGATGAAAAAAAGGTGACGGTGGAAGTTGGCGATGGCGACCATGCTGTTAGTCATAAAATTGATCTCAAGACATATCATGATGTCTGCCGGACATTAATTCTGAGGAACCAATTTCAAATACCTCAGGACCCCGTTATCTTGACCGAACAAGGTAAAATGAACCTGAGCGGAGCAAATCTGGCCGGTGCTGACCTGTCCCGCGCGAATCTTTCCCGTACTAATTTGGCCGGCGCCCGTCTGGAAGGCGCCAGTTTGGCAGGCGCCATCCTGGTGCGTGCTGATCTCATCGGTGCTGACCTGACCGGTGCTGATTTGACCCGCGCTGATGTTTCCCGTGCTAATTTGACAGAAACCGATCTGACCAACGCGACGCTGATTGAAGCGGAGCTGACCGATGCTATTCTGAATCACCCCGGATAAATTAGAGTCTATACTTTAAAAGTGGAGGTCTCTATGACAACGACCAAACGTTACTCTCCGGAAGTCCGTGAACGGGCAGTTAATCTAGTGCTGGAAACTCAGCATGAGCA
>NZ_FRDB01000160.1 GCF_900143145.1 Candidatus Sodalis sp. SoCistrobi | reverse complement strand
CCCGAAGTGACGGACGACCGGCTGACGGGGTGGGTACCGGCAGAAAACTACGGTATTGCCACGCTATCCGGTCTGTCAAAAGGCGATGTAGCGCTGAGCGCACTACAGGCGGCTAAAGCGCGTATCGTGCTCTCAGGCGACCTGAAGGCCAATGTAGTGGTTATCTTCCCTGCCTGGCAGAAGAGCTGGACGGTGGTGAATCAATGTACGGGCAGTGGCTCGCTGATTTGTCGCACGAAAGCGGGGGTGGGCGTTGTGGTGCCGAAGGGTGAGTCGAGAGAGATTGTTGGCGACGGTAGTGGCCTTGTGCAGCGTATCGTGAATGCTACCACTTTGGTTGCGGGCATCACCCAGCTCAGCAGTGCCACGGATAGCGACAGCGAGACGCTGGCTGCGACGCCAAAGGCGGTGAAGGCCCTTGCTGATACTTTCAGTGGTGGCCGTTTGCTGAATATCCAATCCTTCACCCGCAGCGGCACCTATACCCCCACGCCGGGGACGCAGAAAATCCGCGTGAAATGCTGGGGCGCAGGCGGAGGCGGTGCGGGCATGTCCAAACAAAATCGGGGGTCGGTGTCCGGCGCCGCGGGGGCCTATGCCGAGGCGTTACTTGATGCAACGTTGTTTTCGTCCGTGAGCGTTGAGGTGGGTACGGGCGGAGCCGCCTCACCCGCTGGCGTTTCACAGGATGGCGGCAATGGTGGCGGGTCGTCTTTTGGTACGCAGGTCACCTGCGGCGGCGGCGCCGGCGGTATAGTTGGGCAAGGGTTAGCCAAAGGCGGTGAACCCGCAGGTGGAAACGTAATGATGGTCGGAGGGCAAGCCGGACAAGGTGGCAGTTATACATCAGGTATATTAAGTAATGGTGTTGGCGGGGCATCTTTTGGAGGTTATAACGCTTTACCACACGTTTCATTGAAGGGTGATGATGGATCTTTTCCGGGAGGTGGTGGTGCTATAGGGTCATACGTTAATGATGATACCCAATATGCTGCAGGGAAAGGTGGAGATGGTTTCATTATTTTAGAGGAGTATTCATGATGAAAGATACAGGCTCGTATGCTTTGATACCAGAGGGTAGCAATCGAGTTGAAAATATTATTGTCGCCAGCGATGATTATCAACGAAAAGGCTATTACACCATCCGCTATGACGATACTATCTTTTGTCAGCCAGGAATGTTTTATGATAAAAAAAGTGGTGTTTTTTATGATGATAAAAGCTTTACAAAAATAAATGAAGTTAGTGTTATTGAAAGGGGTCACTGACCCCTTTGTCGATTAGTAGACTTGAAACTTTATCTCAGACTTTTTGTTTTTATTTTCTATATTTTCGCTGGTAAATTTTATGAGTTCTTTTATCTTTTTAATCTTTCCATTTTTGTATTGCCATAATCCTACGCCATTAAGTCCATAACTGTTATTTTCCTCTGTCTTGTAACCTATCTCAGGTATAATATAATTATTTTTGTAGGCTGAAATAAAGTATGGAGACGCGACAAACTCAAATGCATCATACATATTTTTTGCTGATTTTATGCCCTCTATTTTTTCAAGTATTGCCACTTTTTTGTAATCTGAGGAAATAAATACTTTTCCATCGGGGAAAAAGTATATTTCTTGCATGTTTTGAAAATCTTGAGAAACCGGTATTCTTTTTACTTCTGTCAATTCTTTGTTGTTTTTTGTAACAAGGATTTCTGGGGTTGATTTTGATGAAACAAAGTATATGAGTCCATCATGAATCGTAAATGATCTTATTTCAAAATGATTATCATTAGCAGGGTGAGAATATGGAAGCTTTACATGTGAATCTATCTTTGCTTTGTTATCCTTTATCGATATACGCCAAAAATATCCGGTTGTTGCTGACAATAACATAAACTGATTACGTTCTTTGTCAAAAATTGTTCTATGAGTACGTCTTCCTAAGTTATCTATAGATGAGAATTCTTTGAAATCCTTCCCATCAAAAGTGTAGAATACTATTCTACCATGTTCAGTATCTTCAGTTGCCCAATATTTTTTTCCATCATATGCCAGAGTATGAGATGAAAATTTATTCTCCATTATTTTCCAGTTCGATAAATTTTCATCTAATTTATCATTCCACAGGATTCTACTATGCCAGCAATCAACTAGAAACCATTTGTTATCGATATTAACCATATATGTTGGAGCATAAACAGTATTTATCCATGAATTCTCTGATATTTTTTTTCTTATTTCATTTCTTGACTTTTCTAAATCTTGATTAAATTCACGGCTAGAATGTAGAGCGGATACTATTGAAGAACCTAGCAGACGCCCAGCATCTACACTGCTCTTCCAGTGAACACCACAAATAATTCCATATTCACCAATTTTATATCCTCGTTTTAGTATTTCCTCTTTTCTTTCTGGATATATTTCAGATAGTATCAAGGCAAGTGCCCAACCAGTAGCAGAGTGACCAGATGGATAATCACCATTTTTTTTAAGAGAATTTTCTTTTTCTGGTGTGCATGAGTGAGTGTTAAAGTATACGAAAGGCCGCTGTCTGTTGTAGTACTGTTTTGTGTTTTTTACCACTTGGCTATTAATCAAGGCAACAACAGAACGTAATAGCTCCACTGTCTTAGGCGTGTTTTCCTCAGTTATCTTGAAGCCTACTACATCTGAAAATAACTCATCAATGTTATTCAAATCAGTGATTTCTATGGCCTCATTCCAATCTGATTTTTTTGATGCGATTTCTGGGCGAACATATACGCTTTTATCTGCATTGAACGCTGCGCTTTTTTCTTTTGGTGGAGGTGGTAAGATATAAAGGCCATTAGGAATTTGCTCGCTAGACAGATAAGTGTTGGCAAAGCTTAAATTACTTATCAGTAGTGTTAGTAACGTTATTCTCTTCTTCAATTTTCTTTTCTCCTATTTCAAAATAGAGCGAGAGCGCAACCTTTAGCAAGGCAGATATCGATAGTGGAAATTAATGTTAGAGAATCTATTGACTCAACAAATCATCCAGCTCATGGTCGGAGAGACCGGTAAACTGTTTCACCGCGTCTCGTGCTAAACCACTGGAAAGCATATGCTGGGCAATCTTGAGCGAGGCAAGCTTTTCACCTTCTTGCAACCCTTCCTGCCGACCTTTCTGCTCGCCAAGCTGGATGCCCTTCTGGATGCCCTTCTGCTCGCCTTCCTGCCGTAGCTGTTCTGCAATAGTCATGACATCCTCCTGATAATCTTGTGTCTGCGCTGCTATGGTATGCAAAAACTGTCTGGTGTTTGAGGTTTCGCCTCGACCTACAATATAGTACATCAGGCTACGGAACTGTTCTTTCGGTATCGCCCATAAATTGAGCAGGCGAGCGATATCGGTGGCTAGTTCCAACATATCACGTGTTCTGATGTGCTTCTGCACCAATTCTAGCAGCGCTACCCGCCGATGAGACAGTATTTCATCATCCGGCATAGCGGTGATATCAACCAGCGGGAATGCTTGTCTGTAGACTGATTCTACCAGTTCGGGGTCAGTAAAGCAATCGAGCCATTGGGTGCTGTACGGGTAAGGCGACGTGGTGCCGTGGTAGAACAGGAGTGGAATCACCACAGGCAAAGAGTCATTGCCTTGTTCGAGATGCCGCTGCATCGCGGCGACGGCATACCGCATCAGGCGAAACGCCATCAACTTTTCCGGTCGGCTCTGGTGCTCTATCAGACAGTAGACGTAGCCATCATGGCCCGTCGTGGTCTTCATCGAGTAGAGCATATCCGAGCACTGACCCTTGAGGTCGTCTTCGATAAAACTGCCCGATTCCATCGCCAGTGTGCCGAAATCGCAGCGCTCACGCAGATGTGGCGGCAGATGTATTTCCAGAAAGTCCCGAGCTACAGCAATGTCTCCGAGGAACTTTTTGAACAGGGCGTCGTGTTGGGATAGTGAGGATGTAGACATATTTGCACCGACTTTGATACAAGGCTTGACATCTTACTATTTTTGATTATTATAAGCTTTCTATGTAATTGGCGTACCATTGTAGAATCTTCCTTCTTTCAGGGAGGTATTGAGCGTGATTATATATCCCTCTGATTTTGTTTTTATCGACATGTGCAAGCTGTCGCTCAATTAAATCAGGATCGAAGCGATTTTCGTTAAGTATAGTACTCATTTGATGTCTGAAACCATGTCCACTTGCTATACCATCATATCCAATCCTCCTAATAAGACCTAATATAGTATTTTCGCTTATTGGCTTGTTCTGATCATTTCTTCCCGGAAACAAATATTCGTAATGTCCGGTCATAGGCCTTAGTTGTTCTAGCAGTTTGATAGCTTGATGCGACAGTGGTACTACGTGGGGACGCCTGCCTTTCATGATTTCTTTAGGGATCTCCCATGTGTCTAAATCTAAATTTATCCATGACCACTTCGATAGTCTTAATTCAATCGTGCGTAGGCCCGTGAGCTGTAAAAGCTGTGTTGCTATTTTTACGATTATGCTACCTGTGTATCCTGCTAATGCCCGGTTAAAGTCGGGTAGCTGCTCAACTGTAAGAAATGGATAATGTTTTGGTGTAGCAGTAGTCATTGCAATGGTCAAATCTGGTGCAGGATTATATTCAACGAGACCTGTAGCCATAGCAAATCTAAAAACTTCGCCACAACGTCGCCGAGCTTTTTTAGCGCGTTCTATTGCCCCTCTTCGCTCGAATACGCGTAAAACTTCAAGAAGCATACGAGGTTTTATCTCTCGTATTGGGATATCCCCAATCATGGGGAATATATCCTTATTAAACATTGATATAATTTCTTCTGAATGCTTTTTTGACCATCTATTTGATCTAACGGCATACCATTCCAAAGCTAATGCCTTGAATGTGCTAGCATATGCACTTTTCGTTTCTGCTAGTTGGGCTCGTTTATGAAGAGAGGGATCAATACCAGAAGATAGTAGTGCTTTTGCTTCTTCTCTCAGTTGTCTGGCTGCTGCAAGGCTTAATGAGGGATACTTGCCAAGGGTAAGTAACTTCTCCTTTCCCTGAACTTCATATCGCAATCGCCACACCTTTGATCCTGCTACGGATATGTAAAGTCCTAATCCTCCGGTATCTGTTAGACGATAGGGTTTTTGCTTTGGTTTTGCTGCATCGATCTGCTTGATTGTGAGCATGCCGGGTAAAAATCCTGTTCTGGAAAAACTTTACCCGGTAATATACCCGACAAAATAGGTGTTAGTCCATTCCTTTTAGTTCACCTCAGTTCAGAGTTATTTTATTATCTATAAGATTTTAAAGATTTTTTATTCAGGTGGGTGCGTTTGAGTGCAGGTCTAAATGGCGTCCCCGACAGGAATCGAACCTGTAACTAGCCCTTAGGAGGGGCTTGTTATATCCGTTTAACTACGGAGACACGTAAGCGGCGGCCAGTATAGCCTATCTGGCTGCGGAAATAAGCACCCGGCGGCGCGTTTGCTCAATTCCTGGTCAAACGGCGGCGCCAGGTCTGAGGGGACGAAACCCGAAGGCAGGCGGTGTGATCCGCACCCGTCAGCGCGGTGAAGAGCACCGCGTTATCGTACCCGCCGCCGTGGCGTTTTGCCGCGGCCGGCGCTTTAGGGCATAGGTATCTACACATCAGGGAGGAGGCTTAAGAGCAACTCTCGCTAAATGAGTAAGTTCTTCCAGACTATATTCCGATAATAATTTTAGTGTATTCAACAAGATGGATAGGCCAGCGAGCAGAGCAGGAGCGCTCTCTCTGCGGCCTCGCTTTTGCTGTCGTCCTGACAAGCGACATATCAGCTGGCGGGCTGCCGCATTTTCTTCTCCTTCAGCGCGTTGCAGCCGCCATACCAGAACAGCAGCCATACTGGCTATTAACAACCTGCGTAGTACGGCTGGCGCGCTGCGCTGAAGCCATGTTTCTACGTCATGTCCGGCACCTTTCAGCAACTTAAAAAATGATTCAATATTCCAGCGCCAGTAATACCAACGAGCTACTTCCTCGCAGGTGATCTCGCTGCAAACGTTTGTAAGCAGCGTCCAGCGTCCCACCACATTACCGAGATCATCCGTAAGCCGAACAACAACCAATCTGACCGTCAGAGGCTCTCCAGGTTGGATTTTTATGCGGCGGCCGGTTTCTTTATCTTTACGCTTCTGCTGCGCAGCTCGGGTTATGACTATCGAGGTTTCACTGATTTCCATATCAGCTTTTTTCCCTTTCCAGTCTACCTGTCCGCATCCGTTGTATGGCAGAAGAGCAGCAATCTCACCAATTTTCAATGAATTACCTTGCCACTCTGCACCATGTCCTTCTTTTCCTCGGATAAGCCAGCATATTCCTTGAGTACTCAACGTCCGCATATGTCCAATAGAGTCACCCTCTCTATCAATTATATGAATCAGCTTTTTACCTATATTAAGCGATTCCACACGGGCAATATCGGTCGTCAAGGCGTCCATATGTGTCTGCCGTTCGGACAGTCCTTCCGCCAACGTTGAATGACAACCGGTTGCATCGGTAAGTGTCTGAGATAGAGGCGCTATTGGCAAACCCGTGCCAGCATCAACCAGCAAGCTGCTTTGAAGTTCATATCCAACATCGCCACCGTGCGTCATTTTTAAGCGTCCGTATTTGGCATGATGGTAAAGAAATTGTAAACGTGACCAATCATGAACAACGAGAGCGTATGGATGCGGGCTAAGCGAAATTTGCTCAAGTGCTAGCGAAATAATTGGCTCATTGAGTTGACTGAAGCTAATTCGCTTATTATTCAGAAAACGCCAGACAGCTTGGGTAGTTGCGAAAGTTGATTTTTGAGCACTTGCGAGGTCTTTAACCGCAGAAGCAAGAAGAGCCGCGGGCGTCATATGCTGTTTAACCAGCGTCTGATATCGGCGGGTAAGGCGAGAGTCAATCCCGCCAACAGATAGGTTGAAATCATTCTGCAAAGTAATAACAGGTATCACGATAAATGTGTAGATACCTATG
>NZ_FRDB01000392.1 GCF_900143145.1 Candidatus Sodalis sp. SoCistrobi | reverse complement strand
CGGCGACTCCTACGATAATGCGATGGCAGAGAGTATCAACGGGTTGTACAAAACGGAGGTTATCCACCGCGGGAGCTGGAAAAACCGGACGGAAGTGGAGTTGGCCACGCTGGACTGGGTGGACTGGTACAACAACAGAAGGCTGCTCGGGCGGCTGGGTTACATCCCTCCTACTGAAGCCGAAATGAACTATTACGCTTTGCAATTAGCATCAGAGGAAGCGGCGTAGTATTGCCAAAATTACTCTCTAATAAACTCGGGGTTATTCACTTTGATGGCCACCGTCGGCAAAGCCGATATGTTCATACACTTCATCGCTCAAGACATAGATTTCCCGCTCGGCAATGGCCTGCCAAAGCTGCTGGAAATCTTCCGCCTGCCAGACGCTGGCCGAGGGATTATGCGGCGTGTTGAGGATAACCAGCCGGGTACGCTCGCTCAGCACTTCGCCAAACTGCGTCCAGTCAACGCGAAACGCCGGGGGCTGCAGTGCAAGACGACGCGTGACGCCGCCGGCCAGCTCGACCGCCGGCCCGTAGCTGTCATAGCTGGGATCGAAGCAGACAACCTCGTCTCCCGGCCGCACCAATGCGCTGATGGCGGCGAACAGAGCCTCGGTCGCGCCGGCGGTGACGGTCACCTCAGCATCGGCGTCGGGACGCCAGCCGTAAAGCTGCGCGGTTTTATCGGCGATGGCTTCGCGCAGCGGCGCGACGCCGGTCATCGGAGCATATTGATTGGCACCTTGGCTTATATCTTGATCATTGACTTTCAAAGGTTAATGATCCCCAACTGATCATTGGGATGTTACCGGTGAGTTTGTACTCTGCCTTAAGCTTACAGCTTGTACGTCAGATTAAACCCTGGTGACATATT
>NZ_FRDB01000162.1 GCF_900143145.1 Candidatus Sodalis sp. SoCistrobi | reverse complement strand
CATAGGTATCTACACATTTATCGTGATACCTGTTATTACTTTGCAGAATGATTTCAACCTATCTGTTGGCGGGATTGACTCTCGCCTTACCCGCCGATATCAGACGCTGGTTAAACAGCATATGACGCCCGCGGCTCTTCTTGCTTCTGCGGTTAAAGACCTCGCAAGTGCTCAAAAATCAACTTTCGCAACTACCCAAGCTGTCTGGCGTTTTCTGAATAATAAGCGAATTAGCTTCAGTCAACTCAATGAGCCAATTATTTCGCTAGCACTTGAGCAAATTTCGCTTAGCCCGCATCCATACGCTCTCGTTGTTCATGATTGGTCACGTTTACAATTTCTTTACCATCATGCCAAATACGGACGCTTAAAAATGACGCACGGTGGCGATGTTGGATATGAACTTCAAAGCAGCTTGCTGGTTGATGCTGGCACGGGTTTGCCAATAGCGCCTCTATCTCAGACACTTACCGATGCAACCGGTTGTCATTCAACGTTGGCGGAAGGACTGTCCGAACGGCAGACACATATGGACGCCTTGACGACCGATATTGCCCGTGTGGAATCGCTTAATATAGGTAAAAAGCTGATTCATATAATTGATAGAGAGGGTGACTCTATTGGACATATGCGGACGTTGAGTACTCAAGGAATATGCTGGCTTATCCGAGGAAAAGAAGGACATGGTGCAGAGTGGCAAGGTAATTCATTGAAAATTGGTGAGATTGCTGCTCTTCTGCCATACAACGGATGCGGACAGGTAGACTGGAAAGGGAAAAAAGCTGATATGGAAATCAGTGAAACCTCGATAGTCATAACCCGAGCTGCGCAGCAGAAGCGTAAAGATAAAGAAACCGGCCGCCGCATAAAAATCCAACCTGGAGAGCCTCTGACGGTCAGATTGGTTGTTGTTCGGCTTACGGATGATCTCGGTAATGTGGTGGGACGCTGGACGCTGCTTACAAACGTTTGCAGCGAGATCACCTGCGAGGAAGTAGCTCGTTGGTATTACTGGCGCTGGAATATTGAATCATTTTTTAAGTTGCTGAAAGGTGCCGGACATGACGTAGAAACATGGCTTCAGCGCAGCGCGCCAGCCGTACTACGCAGGTTGTTAATAGCCAGTATGGCTGCTGTTCTGGTATGGCGGCTGCAACGCGCTGAAGGAGAAGAAAATGCGGCAGCCCGCCAGCTGATATGTCGCTTGTCAGGACGACAGCAAAAGCGAGGCCGCAGAGAGAGCGCTCCTGCTCTGCTCGCTGGCCTATCCATCTTGTTGAATACACTAAAATTATTATCGGAATATAGTCTGGAAGAACTTACTCATTTAGCGAGAGTTGCTCTTAAGCCTCCTCCCTGATGTGTAGATACCTATGCCCCTTATGGGCGGCGGGCAATTTCCCCTGCGCGACCAACTGCCAGGAGTGCCCCGGCGTGCCGATGGCGTAAGTGGCGCCGCGCAGCTGCACCGTCGGTACCACCCAACTGACGGTACCGACATCGGTGGAGCCGACCAGGGTGCCGTCGCCGCTTTCCGGCGCAAAAACCACATCACACAACGGCACATCGTTGCGCACCGGCAGCCCGAAACGACCGAAAGACGCGGCGATATCGTCGGCGCTAAACGTTTTTTGAAACAGAGCGGCGGTGCGGTTGTCCGCGTCGTCGAACGGCGGCGGACCGAGCCGTTCAATGTGCCGGTGCATCAGCTGCTCCAGCGGCGTATTGCCCACCAGATTGGCGTCGCCGCTGAGCACTTCATGGCTTAGCGTCGTTTCCGTCATCAGCGCGGCGCCGCGCGCCACATTTTTCACGCGCTCCACCAGCGCCAGCAGGTCCGGCAGCGTGCGCGAGCGGATCAAATAGCGCACCGTCGCTTTCGCCTGCACCACATTCGGCGAATGGCCGCCGGTATCGGTGACGGCGTAGTGGATACGGGCCGACGAGGGCATATGTTCGCGCAGATAGTTAACGCCGACGTTCATCAGTTCTACCGCATCCAGCGCCGAACGGCCAAGGTGAGGAGACGCGGCAGCGTGGGCGGCGCGGCCGCTGAAATGAAAATTCAGCTCGTTACAGGCCAGCGAGATGGGATTGTTGACCCCGGTGAAAGCCGCCGGATGCCAGGAAATGGCGATATCCACGTCATCGAACACCCCGGCGCGCACCATAAACCCTTTCGATGAACCGCCTTCCTCCGCCGGACAGCCGTAATAGCGTACGCGACCTTTAATGCCGAGCGCGGCCAGCGTCTCTTTCACCGCCGTGGCCGCTAACAAGGCGCCGGCGCCCAGCAGGTTATGGCCGCAGCCGTGACCGTTGCCGCCGTTGCTTACCGGGCGGGGCTCGGCGACGCCGGCCTGTTGGCTCAGGCCCGGCAAGGCATCGAACTCACCGAGAATGGCGATGACCGGTCCGCCGTCCCCAGCTTCTCCCATTACCGCCGTGGGCAGGCCGGCGAGGCCGGTTTCAACCCGAAATCCTTGCTGTTCCAATAGGGCCTTATGGGCGGCTACCGATTGATATTCCAGATAATTGGTTTCGGGGGTGTCCCAGACACGATCGCTTAATGCGCAAAAAGCGGCCTGTAGCTCATTGATGCGGGTGTCAAGCAGGTCGGTAACGGAGGTAGGCATGGTGCGGTTTCCAAAATTTTTACCAAAATTGGCACCAATTTACGTCGCTTGTTTTGATTGTCCAATGGTTAACCTCGGGTATAAGACAACGTTATGACGCGCGCATTGGCATCAGAGTGGCAATAGACGCGGCGCGGTGGCAGAATGCGCCGATAAACGTTGAGAATTTTTCTATGCCTAAGCAGAAACGACCGGCTTCGTCGGCGGTACTGACCGATAAGGTCACGGAATTGATCCTGCACGATATCCAAACCGGCTTGCTGGCGCCCGGCGCCTGGCTGAAACAAATCGATTTGCAGCAGCATTACCATTGCGGCCGGCCGGAGGTGCGTCGCGCCTTGGACAGACTGGCGCAAAAGCGGTTGGTAGCCCATGTGCCCAATCGCGGTTACCATGTGTACCGCCCCGATGGCCGCCAGGAAGGAGAGGTCGCGGAGATCCGTATTTTGCTGGAAACCGGCGTCGCCGGCCGCATAGCCGACAGCGCTACGGCTGCGGATATCGCGTTGCTTGAGCAATTGGCGGCGGAGTTCGTGCGGCTTGTGGCCGATGGCACCACCCTGGAGCTGTACGAGGCCAATCTGGCGTTTCATCATCATCTGCTGTCGCTGTGCGGCAATCAGGAACTGGTGGCGCTGGTGGCGGAAATACGCCAGCGTACCAGCGCCGCGCCGGTGCATCAGTGGACCACCCGGGCGCGGATTGAGCAGTCTGCCCGCGAGCATGATGAGATGATTGAGGCGGTGCGTCAGGGCGACGGCACGCGTCTGGGAGCGGTGTTGGCGCGGCATATCCGTCAGCAGGACCGCTAACGGCAACATAACCGTTGCAACAGTGGAACCACTTACGGCAGCAGATGCAGATCCGTTGTGGCAATAAAACCGCTGACGGCAACATAACCGTTGCGGCGTTATCACCGCCAGCGACGGCAAATCCGTTGCGCCACTAAATCCATTCATGGCCGCAGACCCCTGGCGGCGCTATCACCGCCAGCGACGGCAAATCCGTTGCGCCACTAAATCTATCCATGGCCGCAGACCCCTGGCGGCGCTATCACCGCCAGCGACGGCAAATCCATCCATGGCCGCAAATCCTTGCGGCGGTATGACCGCCAACGGCAGCAGGCTTTACCATTAGCACCAGTAAATCGTCAGCGGTAACCGTCTCGCCGGGCGCCTATGACAAGGCCCTGGACGGCGGTGCCGGCCGGCGGAAACGCGGCGGTCGCTTTTGATGCTGGTGGACGACAGACGAAAAAAAACGCTTTATTGCTTTGCATCATTACAGGAATGTACAAAGCGATAAAGCGTTATTAACCACAGTAACAACCACGGGCGAATTGGTTGCGGGTGCCGGATTTGAACCGACGACCTTCGGGTTATGAGCCCGACGAGCTACCAGGCTGCTCCACCCCGCGTCCGACTGATGTGCCCCCGAGCAGTGGGGACGGCCTTGCTAATGCCCGCATACAGCGGTTTGATTGGTTGCGGGGGCCGGATTTGAACCGACGACCTTCGGGTTATGAGCCCGACGAGCTACCAGGCTGCTCCACCCCGCGTCCGTGGAAGCGCACTATACTCTGTAGCGGTTTTGATGCAACCCCTTTTTGCTAAATAGCCTCTATTCTTCTGATATTTGTTCAATTTCGCCCCGTTGTGCTGTTTTTATCAACAACTCATTGAATGGGCATAATAATAATGCATTTAATTATGATAGCGCCTCTGCTATCGTTCGCCGTTAGGATTTAACGGCGCGAGAACGTTATGAGTAAACAGTGGGTAATCTCTCTGATCGGTGGCGTGATTATCGCCATTCTTGCCGGATGCCAATCCCGCCCCACCGATCGCGGACAGCAGTATAAAGATGGTCAACTTACCCAGCCGCTGGCGCTGGTCAACGCGCCCAACGCCCGCGGTAAGCCGGTTAACGCCGGGGATTATGCCGATCAGGTGCTCGAAACCCAATACGCCGCCGCCACCCTGTTTCAGCGCAACCAGACCGATTTTGCCGCCATCCAGCGCTGGGCGCAGGCCGGTGGCGATACGCGCCAATTAAGTCAGTACGGTATCAAGGCCTATCAAATGGAAGGGGCGGATAACTACGGCAATGTGCAGTTTACCGGTTATTACACGCCGGTGGTGCAGGCGCGCTATACACCGCAGGGGGAGTTCCGCTATCCGCTGTACCGTATGCCGTCCCGTGGCAAGAATCGCCGCTTGCCGGATCGCGCCGCCATCTACAGCGGCGCGCTAAGCAGCGGTCTGGCTATCGCCTGGACCAATTCGCTGATGGATAATTTCATGATGGAGGTCCAGGGCAGCGGCTATGTGGATTACGGCGATGGCCGGCCGCTGATGTTTTTTGCCTATGCCGGCAAAAATGGCCATGCCTACCGCAGTATCGGCAAGGTCCTCATCGATCGCGGCGAGGTGGCGCGGGAGGATATGTCGATGCAGGCGATCCGCCATTGGGCCGACACCCACAGCGAGGCCGAAGTGCGTGAGTTGCTCGAACAAAATCCGTCATTCGTGTTTTTCAAACTGCCGGCGCTATAAAATTTCGGTGGTGTGCGTGGGCGGCGCCGGTGGTCAGACCGACCCCACCCGCATTCAGGTGGCGGATCTGGCGAAGACCATTCAGGATCCGCTGGCGGCCAAGGTACGCGATCGCCTGAAGCAGACGTTTCACGTGGTGAAAAACAGCAAGGGCAAGCTGGGTATTGACTGCGTTTTTTCCAGCGAACAGCTGGTTTATCCCCAGCCCGACGGTTCGGTCTGCGCCTCGCCCTCGACGGCGGAGGGACCTAAACGTATGGACTGCGCGTCTGGGTTTGGCGCCGCGACCATGGTGACCGCGACATTTGGCTTTGTCGCCGTGGCGCATGCGCTGAAAAAAATGCTGGCCAAAGCGCGGCGGCAGCAGGCCACACCACCCATAGCCTGACCCCATTGCTGTCTGGCGCGGCGCTGGCCTGCGGTCGTTTGCTGAGCTGGCTTACAGCTTACAGCAGACAACTGCGCTAGCTTACAGCGAACAGCGGACAACGCAGGGGAGAGCGGACAACGCAGGGGAGAGCGGACAACGCAGAGGGGAGAGCGGACAACGGTAGACGCTGGACGCTCGGCATTGACGATGGCGCTAGCTTACGCCTGTGCCCTTTGCCGGCAGGCGTGGCCGCTAGCCGTTGGCGGCAATATGGGCAATTCGCGCGCCGATGGCCGCCAGACCGTCGGCGCGGCTGGCGCTCAGCTCCCCCTCCAAGCCCAGCTCACGCAACAGCAACAGCGGGTCGATCTGGCGCAGCTGCGTCGCGGTTTTGCCCTCGACGGCGGTCAGCACGATAGCCAACAGTCCTTTCACAATGCGGCCGTCGCTGTCGGCATAATAATGCAGGGTGCCGTCGGGCAGCGGTTGGTGCGCCAGCCACACCTGGCTTTCACAGCCCGTGAGAAGAGACGCGGGCATCTTCAGGTGCTCCGGCAGCGGCGGCAGCGCCCGGGCAAGCGTTATCACCTGCCGCAGTCGATCTTCCCACTGTCGGCAGGCGGCAAAGCGGCGGGCCAGTTCCGCGGCGGTAATCTCGGTACCGAACGGGTGTGGGCCGTGCAGGGAAAAAGCCTCTTCTGTCATGCCGTGCTCCGTTACTCGCTGAAAAGGTCCAGGGCGGCGGTCGTCGCATCCACCAGCCGATCCACGTCCGCAAGGGTATTATTATAGGGGGCGAAAGACGCGCGTACCGTGCCAGGGACGCCAAGGGCGGCCATCAGCGGCTGGGCGCAATGCTGGCCGGCGCGCACCGCCACGCCGGATTGTGCCAGCACCTGGGCGATATCCTGCGGATGGATGCCGGCGATAACGAATGACAGCAGTGGCGACCCCGGGCAGCGAAAAGCGCGAAACCCCGTCAGCCGAGAAAGCCGTTGCTGGGCGGCATCCGCCAGCGAGACGCTCCAGGCCTCGGCCCCGGCGAGATCCTGCTGCGCCAGCCAGCCGAGCGCGGCGTCCAGACCGATAACGCCAGCAATATTCGGCGTGCCCGCCTCAAAACGGTGCGGCGGCGGTTGAGGGATGACCTCATCGAACGACACCGCACTGAGCATTTTCCCGCCGCCCTGCCAAGGTGGCATCGCCGCCAGCAGACGGGTTTTGCCATACAGGACGCCAATACCGGTCGGACCAAAAAGTGAATCACCCCGGATAAATTAGAGTCTATACTTTAAAAGTGGAGGTCTCTATGACAACGACCAAACGTTACTCTCCGGAAGTCCGTGAACGGGCAGTTAATCTAGTGCTGGAAACTCAGCATGAGCA
>NZ_FRDB01000241.1 GCF_900143145.1 Candidatus Sodalis sp. SoCistrobi | reverse complement strand
TCATATGCTGTTTAACCAGCGTCTGATATCGGCGGGTAAGGCGAGAGTCAATCCCGCCAACAGATAGGTTGAAATCATTCTGCAAAGTAATAACAGGTATCACGATAAATGTGTAGATACCTATGCCATCAGGGCGAAACCCGCCAACAGCGGCTGGATGAGCTCTTGCGGGCACAGCCGGAGTTGACGGTGGTGGGGCTGCCGGAAGGCGATTGGTTAACGGTGGCTGAGGGCACGCCGACCCTTGCCGGCCCCTACGATGCGGCACTTTATCGCGCCGATCTGCCCGAACCGGGGGTGCTGACGCCGGGAAGCACGGTCCCCAGGGTTTAAACACCCGTGCTTGTCCCGATGCCGGGACGGGGGCGGCATTGCCGGCTATGGGCTCGTGCATCGCCCCTGGCCGCCGCCCTCGCCGGCAAAAGCGGTGCGGCTACTGGCCGCGCAGCGATATCTCTCCGCCCAGATAGGCGTGGAGTTCCCCTTCTTGGTCCAGCAATAAGGCTCCCTGTGCATCAATGCCGCGCGCAATTCCTTTGTTCTCCCGATCGCCAATAAGCAATCTCACCGGCCGGTCATAAAAGTTATCCAGCGCTTGCCAGCGGGCAACAAATGGCGCGAACCCGTCACGCTCGAATTGCCGCAGCGCCTGACGGAGCATGTCGGTCAGTTCGGCGGCCAGTGCGTTTCGGTCGATAGCGATACCCGCTTCCTGCAAGTTGATCCATCCTTGGTCAATTTTACCCGCCGCACCTTCGCGCATCGCCAGATTAATGCCGGCGCCAATCACGACATGGGCGGCATCGCCGGCCTTACCGGAAATCTCCACCAGGATCCCGGCCAGTTTGCGATCGTTTAAATACAGATCGTTCGGCCACTTTACGCGGACCCCGTCTGCGCCGAGGCGTTGCAGCACTTCCGCCATGACAATACCGACCATCAGACTGAGGCCGCCTGCCGCTGCGGGGCCTTGCTCAAGACGCCAATAAAGGGATAAATAGAGGTTATTACCGAACGGCGATATCCACTGCCGACCGCGCCAGCCGCGTCCTTGCGCCTGATACTCCGCCACACAGGCGTCGCCCGGCTGCACGGTGCCGATACGCTCGATCAAATACTGATTGGTGGAGTCAATCACCGGCAGCACCGCCAGCCGCCCCGCGGGTAAGCGCGCGCGGATTGCGCTTTCATCCAGTAATTGCAGCGGGGCATACAAACGATAGCCTTTGCCGGGCACCGTGAAGACATCCACACCCCAGTCACGCACCGTTTGAATGTGTTTGTTGATGGCAGCGCGGCTCATTCCCAACGCCGCACCAAATTGCTCGCCAGAATGGAACTCGCCATCGGCCAATAAACTGATAAGCTTAAGCGGAATGGTGACGTCTTTCATGTGATGACTCCTGCCGCATCCACTTCGCCAAAGGCGCCGATAAATCGCACTTCAGGCTCCAGCCAGACGGCAAACCGGCCCGCAACCTGTTGGCGCACGTAGCGCGCCAGCGCAGCGATATCCTCACCCGTTGCATTATTAGCATTGACCAAAACCAGCGCCTGTTTGTCATGGACCGCCGCGCCACCGAGCCGATAGCCTTTGAGTCCACAGCGATCGATAAGCCAACCCGCCGCCAGCTTCACCCCGCCCTCCGGTTGGGGGTAATGTGGCGCATCAGGATAGCGGCTTAGCAGCTGTTCTGCTGCCAATGCATCAATAACCGGATTTTTGAAGAAACTGCCGGCATTGCCCTGCAGCGCGGGGTCGGGCAATTTCATGCGACGCATCGCGCAAACCGTATCATAAATCTGTCGTGGGGTGGCCTGCTGCGGGTCCAGGCGGGCCAGATCGCCATAGGTCAATACCGGTTGCCAGGCTTTGGCCAGCCGCAAACCCACCGCGACAATGGCGTGGCGTTCGCGCAGCGCGTGTTTAAAAATACTGTCGCGGTAGCCAAATTGACATTCAGCCGCGCTCAGGCGACGTAGGGTACCGGTTGCCAACTGCAGCACGTCGACATAGTCACAAAACTGGCGCAACTCGACGCCATAGGCGCCAATGTTCTGGATCGGCGCAGAACCCACGCAGCCGGGGATCAGCGCCAAATTCTCCAGACCCGGCATGTGCTGTTCGAGACAGGTACGCACCAGATCATGCCACACCTCTCCGGCGCCGACATGCAAGTGCCAAGCGTCGGGGCGCTCCTCGATGGCGACGCCCGCAATTCGATTTAGCAATATCGTACCGGCATAGTTTTCCAAAAACAGCACATTACTGCCGCCGCCCAACACCAGCACCGGCGAACCGTGCTCCGTGGCCTGCCGCCAAAACGTGAACAGCTCGGCCTCCGTATATGCCGCAATCACGCGCCGTGCCTGTACGTCAATGGCAAAACTGTTCAGGGACTTTAGCGCCCCAGTGTCCGTCATCATCACATAACCTGTCTTCACTTTTGTTGCCGTTAGTCTACTCGATCGCACAGGAAGGCAGCGAGTGTCATTTTATGGCCTAGGTATGCTTGAGGACGTTTATCTCGCACGCATAACGTTAGGCAACGTTGCGACGTCGCTTAACTGTCGGACTCTGTAGAAGCAAGCCCTTTTTCCCAAAATTGATTTATCTGGGCCAGTTGCTCCCTGAACGGCTGCGGGCTTTGGCCGTGCCCTTGCTCGGCCAGCTTATCAAATGTCGAAAATATCTCGTCATGCGCTTGTTTTATCAGATTAAATTCCGTAGGTATTTTAACATTTCGTGAGAAGAGTTCAGTTTTGTACACGCTAACTAACGGATGCATGCCTGCGCCGTTGGGAATATAAAGCTTATCTTGCTCAGACACCTCTTTTCCGCTCTTCTTGGCCTCTTCATTTTTTCCCGCATGTTTATCAGCGCACTTTAATCCATTCTCCATTGAGGCCATACCTATTTCATGCAGATACCCCTTAGGCACGGGCTGACCGATGCGCTGGCAATACGCCGTCATGGCATCGGAAGCTTCGCTGTATGCAGACGCCATGGTTGCTTCGACTAATTGCTCAAAACCCTTTTTATCCGTGAGAAAATCATTGACGGTGGCTTGAATCTTCTCTTTTACCGCGACGATATCCTCAGACGTCAAGGTTTTTTGCTGCCGGATGGCGGCATTATGAACGGTCAAAGGCGCAGAATTGGCATTATCAAAGGGTTTATTAGCGCCGGCTGACTTGTTTTCAACGGCGGACAAAAAGTTATATGCGCTTATCATCCCGCCAATGCAGCGATGGGCAACCGCCGTGCTAAAGGTTTTCGCACTATTCTCAATTGTCGTGATGCAATGCAAAATCTGACGGCTCAAGTCACTTTTAGCGGACGTTTTCGCGCTGCCATTCTCCGCCTGTTCCGGTTTTAAAATGTAACTACCTGTCCTAGAGCCAATAAACATGCAACTCTCCTTTTTATGATTGTCGAATACGGATTATGTTAAGCATGGCTAAACACTGCCCTGATATTTCCCGGCGATAAAAGACATTACGCCGTGGTCGCGTAACGTCGCTCCGTTGATTGAAATGTATTAAACTGCATTCGTTATTCGACAACCATCAAATTCCGATATAGGGGGATAATTACGCCCCCCAGGCGGGAGAAGATTTGTCACGCTGAATAACCCCGAGTTTATTAGAGAGTAATTTTGGCAATACTACGCCGCTTCCTCTGATGCTAATTGCAAAGCGTAATAGTTCATTTCGGCTTCAGTAGGAGGGATGTAACCCAGCCGCCCGAGCAGCCTTCTGTTGTTGTACCAGTCCACCCAGTCCAGCGTGGCCAACTCCACTTCCGTCCGGTTTTTCCAGCTCCCGCGGTGGATAACCTCCGTTTTGTACAACCCGTTGATACTCTCTGCCATCGCATTATCGTAGGAGTCGCCGGTAGTGCCAACTGACGCCAGGATTTCAGCATCCTTCAGACGCTTTGAATACGCTAATGAAACATATTGTGAGCCTCGGTCTGAGTGATGGATCACCCCTTTCCCTGGGCGACGAGCCCAAAGCGCCTGCTCCAGCGCATCCAGCACCAGAGATGTCTCCATCGACGTTGAGACCCGCCAGCCGACGATAACGCCGGCGAACACATCGACGATAAAGGCCACATAAACGAAGCCCTGCGCCGTTCTGACGTAGGTGAAGTCCGCCACCCAAAGCTGATTGGGCCGCTCCGCCATGAA
>NZ_FRDB01000056.1 GCF_900143145.1 Candidatus Sodalis sp. SoCistrobi | reverse complement strand
CATAGGTATCTACACATTTATCGTGATACCTGTTATTACTTTGCAGAATGATTTCAACCTATCTGTTGGCGGGATTGACTCTCGCCTTACCCGCCGATATCAGACGCTGGTTAAACAGCATATGACGCCCGCGGCTCTTCTTGCTTCTGCGGTTAAAGACCTCGCAAGTGCTCAAAAATCAACTTTCGCAACTACCCAAGCTGTCTGGCGTTTTCTGAATAATAAGCGAATTAGCTTCAGTCAACTCAATGAGCCAATTATTTCGCTAGCACTTGAGCAAATTTCGCTTAGCCCGCATCCATACGCTCTCGTTGTTCATGATTGGTCACGTTTACAATTTCTTTACCATCATGCCAAATACGGACGCTTAAAAATGACGCACGGTGGCGATGTTGGATATGAACTTCAAAGCAGCTTGCTGGTTGATGCTGGCACGGGTTTGCCAATAGCGCCTCTATCTCAGACACTTACCGATGCAACCGGTTGTCATTCAACGTTGGCGGAAGGACTGTCCGAACGGCAGACACATATGGACGCCTTGACGACCGATATTGCCCGTGTGGAATCGCTTAATATAGGTAAAAAGCTGATTCATATAATTGATAGAGAGGGTGACTCTATTGGACATATGCGGACGTTGAGTACTCAAGGAATATGCTGGCTTATCCGAGGAAAAGAAGGACATGGTGCAGAGTGGCAAGGTAATTCATTGAAAATTGGTGAGATTGCTGCTCTTCTGCCATACAACGGATGCGGACAGGTAGACTGGAAAGGGAAAAAAGCTGATATGGAAATCAGTGAAACCTCGATAGTCATAACCCGAGCTGCGCAGCAGAAGCGTAAAGATAAAGAAACCGGCCGCCGCATAAAAATCCAACCTGGAGAGCCTCTGACGGTCAGATTGGTTGTTGTTCGGCTTACGGATGATCTCGGTAATGTGGTGGGACGCTGGACGCTGCTTACAAACGTTTGCAGCGAGATCACCTGCGAGGAAGTAGCTCGTTGGTATTACTGGCGCTGGAATATTGAATCATTTTTTAAGTTGCTGAAAGGTGCCGGACATGACGTAGAAACATGGCTTCAGCGCAGCGCGCCAGCCGTACTACGCAGGTTGTTAATAGCCAGTATGGCTGCTGTTCTGGTATGGCGGCTGCAACGCGCTGAAGGAGAAGAAAATGCGGCAGCCCGCCAGCTGATATGTCGCTTGTCAGGACGACAGCAAAAGCGAGGCCGCAGAGAGAGCGCTCCTGCTCTGCTCGCTGGCTTATCCATCTTGTTGAATACACTAAAATTATTATCGGAATATAGTCTGGAAGAACTTACTCATTTAGCGAGAGTTGCTCTTAAGCCTCCTCCCTGATGTGTAGATACCTATGCCCTTAATGCCCGGCGGCAACGATAGCTGGCGTTTGCCGGTTCCGTGCATCGCCGGCCTTTAACAGGCCCAGGTGCGCCAACCGGTAAATCCCGGGCAGTAGTACGCCATCCGGCGCACTGGCGCGTAACACGCCGCGCAATTTTCGCCATCAGCGTTGCCGCAATCCCAGATCCAGCGGCGTCTTGCTGCGCTCGCCGCCGATTTCCCGCGCCAGCCGTGGCACCAGATAGCCTGAAACTTTCTCCAGTAGCTGCTGCATAATCTCCCTTGCTTGCTTATCTTCTACCATAAAATGCGCCGCCCCCTGGACCCGATCCAGAACATGCAGGTAGTAGGGCAGAATGCCGGCGGCGAACAAGGCTTCACTCAGCGCCGCCAGCGTGTCGGCGTTATCATTGACCCCGCGCAGCAGGACGCTTTGGTTAAGTAAAGTCACCCGCGCATTGCGCAACCGTGTCATACTCTCGCACAGAGCGGCATCGATTTCGTGCGCATGGTTGATGTGCGTTACCAGCACCACCTTAAGCCGGCAGCCGGCCAACCGCTGGCACAGGCGTGCGGTAATACGGGCCGGAATCACCACCGGCAGCCTGCTGTGAATGCGTAGGGTGGTCAGGTGGGGGATCTCCTCCAGCAGGCAGATAAGCTCATCCAGCTCGTGATCTTTAGCCATTAACGGATCGCCGCCGGAAAGGATGATTTCATTCAGTTCGGGGTGCTGGCGAATATAGGCTGCGGCGCGCAGCCAGTTTGTTTTGTTGCCCTGATTTTCCTGATAGGGGAAATGGCGCCGGAAACAGTAGCGGCAATTGACCGCACAGCCGCCTTTTACCAACATCAGCGCGCGGTTAGGGTATTTGTGCAGTAATCCGGGTACCACGCTGTGCTGTTCGTCCAGCGGGTCGGTGCTGTAGCCCGGCGCCAGAATGAACTCCTCGCGCGCCGTAATCACCTGGCGCAGCAGCGGATCGTCCGGGTCGCCCGTCACCATGCGCGCCGCAAAAGCGCGGGGGACGCGGAACGGGAACAGGCGCCGCGCCTCTGCGCCTTCGCGCAGGCCGGAGTGCCCCTCAAGCCTGAGAAGCTGAAGAAGGTGCACAGGGTCGGTAATGACATCGGCAAGTTGATGTAACCAATCTTCTCTAGCGGGCGTATTTCGGGTTATAATATGTGCCATTTTTTGGCTTAATTACCAAGTTTATATTAAGAGGACCACCATGGCGTCTTATAGTACCAATGAATTCCGTTCCGGTCTTAAAATCATGCTTGATGGCGAGCCGTGCGCGATCATTGAGAATGAATTCGTGAAGCCCGGCAAAGGCCAGGCCTTTAACCGGGTTCGTCTGCGCAAGCTGGTTTCCGGCAAAGTGTTGGAAAAAACCTTCAAATCTGGTGACTCGGTGGAAGCCGCCGATGTGATGGATATGAACCTGACTTATCTGTACAACGACGGTGAGTTTTGGCATTTCATGAACAACGAAAACTTTGAGCAGCTGGCTGCCGATGCCAAAGCGGTGGGCGACAATGCCAAATGGCTGGTGGAACAAGCCGAGTGTGTGCTGACACTTTGGAACGGCCAGCCGATTGCCGTGACGCCGCCTAACTTCGTGGAACTGGAAATCACGGAAACCGATCCGGGCCTGAAAGGCGATACCGCCGGCACCGGCGGCAAGCCGGCCACGCTGACCACCGGCGCGGTGGTGAAAGTGCCGCTGTTTGTGCAGATTGGCGAAGTGATTAAAGTGGATACCCGCTCCGGCGAGTATGTCTCCCGGGTCAAATAACGCCGTACGGAAAACCCCGCCCCGAGGCGGCCGTCGCTAATTTTGGCATGGGTGAAATGTGAGACTCAAGTTGGCAGAGATGACCAGAATATTGCTGATCGCTACTTTGGCGTTAACGGTGTTGAGCGGGTGTAATACCACCCGCGGCTTCGGGGAAGATGTGCAGCATCTCGGCGGGGCGATTTCCCGGGTAGCTAGCTGATTACAACGCGTAAAAAGTCTGAAAGTGCGCCTGTTGGCCGCCAAAAACGGATAGTTAAACTATGCTTATAGTGAATCACGTTTGGTGTTCATTATAAGGATAATATTATGTTGAAAAAAACTATCATTGCCCTGTTATCAGTTATGGTGTTGTCTTCTCTGACCGCGTGTAACACGACCCGCGGCGCCGGCGAAGACGTCTCTGCGGGTGGTGAGGCAATTCAGCGCGCAGCACAGTAACGGCACGCCGGTAATTAATCCGTTTCACCTTGGTCTACGGCACCCTGTGGGTGCCCGGGGTGATTCTGCACTGGTGATGCCCGTGGGGTGGTAAGGCCATACGCGGTGTTTGGCCGTATCCCTTTGCTTGCTTCGACTTGTCACTGCTCCGTTCCCCTGTTATCCCCTATTCGCAATGTTATCCAGGATCGCCCACGCATCACTGCCTACGGCTTTCTTGCCGCAATGAGCATCTGTTATTCCGTTTATGGAGGATTATCCATCACGCGTTATTCCTCTGGCACCCTTATCTTCCCGGGTAATTTGCACTAGCGTCAATCTTGTTGCCGCCACAGCACTCTAGGGGCCTGCTTATGCGGCAGGGGGGCGTGTACCTGCTGTGGTGGCGCAATCACGGCCTATGTCGACGGTGGCGGCATGTCCTGCTGGACCCAAATCAGGTCATCCACCGGGAAATCAAGCGTCCTTGCGGTGCGCACCAGCGCTTGCCTGGTCGGCTCGTCCAAGGTTGGGGTACGCGATAGTAGCCAGAGGTAATCGTGGCTCGGTCCGGCAACCAGTGCGTAACGGTAATCTTCATCCAGTGCGATAACATGATAACCGCCGTAAAAGGGCCCGAAAAACGACACCTTTAGCGACGCCGTCTGCGGCGAGCCAAGAAAGCGAGCCTTACCAATACTCTGCCGCCAGCGTTGTTTAGCCGCGGAGTATCCGGTATTAACGACTTGGAGACTGCCGTCAGGCTGCAGGGCATACCGAGCGGTGACATGACTCAGACCGCGTTCAAACCTGTGGTCGAGACGGGCAATTTCATACCAAGTGCCCAAATAGCGATCGACGGTAAAATGATCAACCGGTTTCACGCCGGCGGGCGGCGATACGCTGCAGGATAAAGACAGTAACGAAGAGAGAAGCAGCGAAAGGTTTCTCCATACAGCCATAGCGCATAATCCATGAGGGAAATGAATGTTAAGTGTAGTATTCCGTCGGCAATGGCGTGCCGGGATGATAAAAAAAACCGGGAGGGGCGACTGACGTCAAGCACGCCATGTAGTTGTATTAAGAATGGAAAGCGTTAATGCGCGGCCTGACAGCACGCGATCAAGGTTGAAAAGCGCGACGGTGATGTTTGTTTGCGCTCAAAGATACGGGTAGACTGCATCCCCTGTTTAACGGAGGGAAAGCTATGAACGATTCGGCCAGCTGGCAACCAAGCGCGCCTATTGCCAATTTGTTAAAGCGTGCTGCTATTGTGGGCCAGGTCCGGCGTTTTTTTAGCGATCGCGGATTACTCGAAGTGGAAACGCCGGCCATGAGCCAGGCTACGGTAACAGATATCCATCTTGTACCTTTCCAGACGTGTTTTATCGGACCAGGAGCGGCCGGCGGCATGCCGCTGTATTTAATGACCAGCCCCGAATATCACATGAAGCGCTTGCTGGCGGCGGGAAGCGGCCCTATTTTCCAGCTATGCCGCAGTTTCCGTAATGAGGAAGCCGGCCGTCATCATAATCCAGAATTTACCATGCTTGAGTGGTATCGTCCCCATTACGACATGTACCGTCTGATGAATGAGGTCGACGATCTGTTGCAGCAAATCCTCGATTGCGACAGTGCGGAAACGCTCTCCTATCAGCAGGTCTTCACCCGCCATGTGGGCATCGATCCCTTGTCGGCTGACAAAGCGCAGCTGTATGACGCGGCGGTCAAATGGGATCTTGGTGAAGCGGCCTCGGCGGAGGACGATCGCGATACGCTTTTGCAATTGCTGTTTGCAATGGTGGTGGAACCCAATATCGGCCACGATAAGCCGGCTTTCGTTTACCATTTTCCCGCCTCTCAGGCCGCGCTGGCGGAAATCAGCACTGAAGATCATCGGGTTGCGGACCGGTTCGAGGTGTATTTCAAAGGTATCGAGCTGGCCAACGGTTTCCGTGAGCTGACCGACGCGCGCGAGCAGCGTCAACGCTTCGAGCAGGATAATCGCAAGCGGGCGGCGAGGAAGCTGAGTGAGCAGCCTATCGATGAGAATTTACTGGCGGCCCTGGCTCAGGGGATGCCGGAATGTTCCGGGGTAGCATTGGGCGTCGACCGGCTGGTCATGCTGGCGCTCAAGGCCGAGCGCTTGAGCGATGTGATCGCGTTTCCGGTGGAGCGCGCCTAAGCGCTATCGCCGTTAACGCTTGCCTCGACGAGTGCCGCCGGTAGCGTCGGGGCTCCCCCGTGTATCCCGTCGCCGCCGATACCCCATGCGCCCGTCGGCCCGCTGTTCTGACCACGCGGTACCGGCGGGGTGGCACCCCTGCCGCGACGTTTAGCCGCCTGGGGGGAGTGGCGGCACCCCTGCCGCGACGTTTAGCCGCCTGGGGGCGGGTGGCGCCACCCCGGCCGTCAAAGCGAGCCGCTTTCCGGCTTGATGCGGTTGCCGGGGGTATTATCAGCCTTAATCTGATCCCGACGCAGCTGGAACGGCGGGAAGGGTAGTTCCATACCGTGTTCGTGGTAGCCTTCCAGTATGAGCGCGTGCACCTGATGGCGCAGCGGCATCCGATGCCCCATCTCTGCCGCGTGCATCCGCAGCTCAAACAGCGGCAAACCCTGCTGCAAATCTACCAAAAAGGCCTCGGGCGCCGGCAATTCCAGCACCAGCGGACAGCGGCGCGCCGCCTGCACCAGAATATGGGTCACCTGTTCAATATTGGCGCCCGCCGGGGCGGGCACGCTCAGCACCACGCGGGTGACGGTGTCGGACAGCGACCAGTTGACGAATTGTTCGGTGATAAACGCCTTATTGGGCACGATAATTTCTTTCCGATCCCAGTCGGTGATGGTCGTGGCGCGGGTATTGATCCGGGTAATATTGCCGGTCAGGTTACGAATGGTCACGGTATCGCCAATGCGGATCGGTTTTTCAAACAAGATCATCAAACCGGAAATAAAGTTGGCGAAGATCTCCTGCAGTCCAAACCCCAGCCCCACGCCCAATGCCGCCACCAGCCACTGCAATTTCGACCACTCGATGCCTATCATGGAAAAACCGATAAGCCCTCCCAGCAGCAGCAGACCATATTTGGTCAGCGTGGTAATGGCATAACCGGTCCCGGGGGTCAAATCCAAATGCTGCAGCAGCGCCAGTTCAAGCAGCGCGGGTAAATTGCGCACCATTTGGGTGGTGATGATCAATACCAGAATGGCTATCAGCACGGCACCGAGCGTAATCGGCTGAATGCTGTCTACCCCCTGATTTGTCGAGGTGGCGTCCCACAAGGTGATGTTTTCCAGGAAGCCAAATGCCGAATGCAGCTCTGACCACAGTAAAATCACCGATAACAGCGCAATCAGCGTCAGAATCGAACGTACCAGCTGCAGCGATTGCGCGCTGATGGTATCGAGATCCAGCACCTTCTCATCGACCTCGGCGGCGACCTCATTCAGCTGCGATTGCGACAAATCTTCTTCATTGCGCGCCCGCTGGGCCAGCATTTCCGCGCGTCGCTGTTTGGTACGCTCAAATGCGATGCGGCGCCGCTGAATGAACATCCAGCGGCGGATAATGTGATAAATAATCAGCAATAAAAACCAAATCGATACTGAGGTTTCCAACCGCGCCAGCAGCGCTTGCGCCGTCGCCAGATGCCCCAGGCACGCTGCTGCGGCGGCGACGATAGGCGCGCAGATCATCAGATTCCATAACGAACGATTGACGACATTATCGCCGGCGCCATGCTTATCGAGGTACAACGGCAGGCCGGCGCGTTTCAGGCTGCTGGTGACCAGCGCCAGACAGGCGCATAACAGCAGAAAGCATAATCGGCCCAGGGTGCCGGCAAACTCCCGTTCGCTGTAATTATCAAAGGAAATCAGCGCCATTATCAGCGGGACGATCATGCCAATTGACAGCGTGTAATAACGCAGTGCCCGTTTCACCTGCTGCTTTGGCCAGCCGAAATGCACCACGAACAGCCCCTGCGGGCGGGCGAAGTGAGCGCACACCATAAATATCCACAGCACCGGCACCGTGGCGCTGACGCCGTCGCCAATGGCGACCGCCACCGGATAGGGCCAGGCGTGGCGCAATCCATAGCCCAGCGCCGCCCACAAGACCGGCAGCGGCAGGGCGACCAGCACCGACCAGAACACGTTGCGCAGGGTCAGGGAAAAATGGTCCTGATTGACTTTCCCCACCCGGTGGCTGGATCGATCGAGAAAAGCATGATAGTGCCGGCGCGAACTGAGGCTAAAGCCGACCAGCAGTAGCGCCCCGAACAGCGGAATGAGCGTTTCCTGGCTGGTCAGCATCATGCCCAGCGCGTGGGTCAACTGGCTGAAGGTGTCCAGGGTGACCAGCCGGCGCAGATCAAGTCCTACATGCAGCGGATAGGAAAGCGTAATCGGGCTCACGTCGGCCACCCAGAACAGGTAACGGTGAGCGGCTTCCTGGATCTCGTTCATCGCTTCTTCAAGCTGGCTATTGGCCACCTTAAGCTTGGTGAGCTCCAGAATCTGGGTGTCGCACCCGGTCAGCAGCGCATTGAGCAGGTTGCGCTGTGTGGCGAGCTGCGCGTCGAGAATGCGGCGCTGCGCCGACGTCAGCGGTGACCCGTCGTCCTGCGCGCCCTGAGCGAGCTGCGGCAGCTTGTTCATCAAGTCTTCAAAATGCAAGCGCTGGACGCGCAGCTGGGCCATATCGCTGTCAAGCTGCTGCGGCTTCGGCATCTCCGGCAGCCTGGACACTTGGGCGCGCAGGTTTTCCCCCAGCGCCGGCGATTCATCCAGCCATTGTGCCTGCTCGCGCAGCGTGGTGAGCGCCTGACGCACCTGCAGGGTTTGCGAGGCGGCCTGACGCTGCTGCGAGGCGATAAGATCCATGCGCTGCGCCTGTTGATTCAGCGCGGTGGAGAGTTCGCGATTGGTTTGCAGCGGGGTGCCGATCGACTTGGGCAGCTCGCCGACCTGTTCCGCCAGCATTTCAGTATGTTCAATCGCCTGCTCCGCCTCCTGCTGACGCAAGCTATTAAGCTGATTGCGCAGCGCCTGCTGCTCCTTATCCGCGCGATCATGGCGTTTTTTCAGCAGTTCAGCGCGCAGGCGTGATAACTCCTGGCGGTTATTGGCGCTCAACTGGGCGAGATCCCACTCTTCCACCTTCAGCCGGCGGGCGGCCTGTTCCGCCTGTAGCGCGGTGGCCTGAGCCTGTTCCAGCGGCGAGCCCGGCGTGGGTAGCGCCTGAAGCTGCTGTTCCACCTCGTTCAGCGCTCTGCGTGCTTCGGTTTGTTGCTGCGGCAGCAGGCCCAGCGAATCGCTGATGGCGCGCGCCAGGTCTTGCTCTTGCTGTAGCTGGCCGGTCAAATCCAGCAATTGACTGTTGGCCTGTAACAGCCGTTGATTGAGTTCGCTGCTGGCGAGTTTGGGGCTGAGCGCGGCGGGTTCGTCAGACTCGCTGTCTTTTTCATCGCGCAATTGACGGGTGAGCGCCGGAAAATCATCGATAGCCTTCTGATATTCGCTGATTTTAGCGCTGGACGCTTTGCCTTCGGCGATGGCGCTCAGCGCTGACTGTAGCGCCTCGACAATCGCCGCCTGGTTTGGCGCGTTTTTATCGTCCTGCGCCTGCTGCAGATCTTTTTTGATCTGCCCCTCGTCAGGCAGATTGGCGGCGAAGGCCGGGGAGGCCAGTAGCCACCCCAGAAGAAAAATCGTAATCAGGCGCAAGGTGAAAACTCTCAAGTTAACCGTAGGTGAATCAGGTCAGCGGGCTGTCGGTTTGCGCGATGCCGTGGGCCAGTCGCTGACCGACGCGGGTGACGTAGCGGGTATACAGGTGTTCGCCCAGCAGCACATTTTTGCCGGCAAACAGATTGATGACGGTAGAACCCAGCTTGAAGCGCCCCATCTCCTGACCTTTGAGCAGCACCACCGCCCCGTCGGCGTCCGCCTGAGGGTAGCGCCAGCGCTTGATAATCCCCTGCCGCGGCGGCGTGACGGCCCCCGCCCACACGGTTTCAATGCTGCCGACAATGGTTGCACCGACCAGAATCTGTGCCATCGGGCCGAAATCGGTATCAAACAGGCAGATAATCCGCTCGTTGCGGGCGAACAGATTGGGGATATTGGCCGCCGTCAACGGGTTTACCGAAAACAATTCCCCCGGCACGTACAACATTTCGCGTAACACGCCGTTGCAGGGCATATGCACGCGATGATAATCGCGCGGGGCAAGATAGGTGGTGGCGAAACTGCCGTCGCGAAACCGGGCGATCATGGATTCATTGCCGGCCAGCAGCGCTTCTAAGCTGTAGTGATGCCCCTTCGCCTGGAACACCTGCTCGCCCTCAATGGGGCCGAGCTGGGAAATGATCCCGTCCGCCGGCAACACCAGCACGGCGGGGTCGGCATCAATGGGCCGGGCCTCATCGCGCAGCGGCCGGACAAAAAATGCGTTAAAGGTGGGATAGGCGGCCACATCCTGCTGCTGTGCTTCCTGCATGTCGACTTTATACCAGCGGACAAACAGCGTAATGACACCGCGGGTTAACCAGCCGCCGCGGCGTTCAGCGCCCCAACCGGCCAGCTCCGTCAGCCAGCGCTTAGGCAGTAGGTGTTGTAAAGCTATCTTTATCCTGTCCAGCACGGGGACCTCGTTCCTGTTATGTGTTTAGCCCAAAGGGGCCGCATTGTACCGGCGGCGGCGTGAAAAGTCAGCGATCGGGCCATCAAAACGACTTACGGGCATTGACCTGGGCCATACTGTCGAGGATGCGATGGTAATTATCGAACCGCTCGCGGGCGATGGCGCCGCTTTCTACCGCGCCGCGAATCGCGCAGCCGGGATCGGTATCATGCCGGCAATCGCGGAATTTGCAGGTGCCCAGATACTCCCTGAATTCGATGAAACCGCGGGCAATAAGTTCCGGCGCCAAATGCCACAGGCCAAATTCGCGCACCCCCGGAGAATCAATCAGATGACCGCCATGGCTGAAATGATACAGCCGGGCGGTGGTGGTGGTGTGCTGGCCGAGCCCCGAGTTATCGGAGACGTTATTGACCAGAATCTTTTCGTGCTCCGGCGGCAGCAGCGCATTAAGCAGACTCGATTTACCTACCCCCGACTGGCCGGCAAAAATACTCGTGCGCCCGGTCAGCGCCTCCTGAAATGGGTCCATCCCCTCGCCGGTATGGCTTGACACCATCAGCACCCGATAGCCTATGCGACGATAGATAGCCATCTGCCGCTCCACTTCCATGCGCGAGGCAGCCGTCAACAGATCGATTTTGTTGAGTACGATGAGAGGCTCGACTTCCACCGTCTCGCACGCCACCAGATAGCGATCAATGATATTCAAAGACAGCTCGGGCAAAAGGGCGGAGACAATGACGATTTGATCCATATTTGCCGCTATCGGTTTAACGCCATCATAAACATCGGGCCGCGTGAGCACGGAACGGCGCGGATGAACCGCCTCCACGATACCGCTGACGCCGGTCGGTTGTTCGCTGCCGGCGCGCCAAACTACCCTATCGCCCGTGACCAGGGATTTGAGCGTGCGGCGCAAATTGCAGCGATAAATGCGGCCCGCGGCATCCTCTACGTCGGCATGCATGCCAAACCGGCTGACGACCACGCCCTCCTGGGACTCGCCCAACGGCTGGTCGTCCCATTGCGCCGCGCCGCGCTCGCGCTGCTGCAGGCGGCGTTGATGGTTGGCCTGTACCCGGCGCTCCTGACCTTTGGACAGTTTATTTTTACTCACTGCGCCTCACTTAGTACGGATGAATCGCCCGTGGCGATGAAAACGGCTATCATACAGAGTATTCTACCAGATAAGCCGTAAAATCCCTTTCTACGAGAAAATCATGCCGGTAAATGATAACAACCTGATTTGGATCGATCTGGAAATGACCGGGCTGGATCCTGAACGCGATCGCATTATCGAGATAGCGACGCTGGTCACCGACGCGAATCTGGCTATTTTAGCGGAAGGTCCGGTATTGGCCATCCACCAATCCGACGCGCAACTCGCGTTAATGGATGACTGGAATGTCCGTACCCACACCGCCAGCGAGCTGGTTGAGCGAGTGCGGCAAAGCACGCTAAATGAAGAGGCGGCGGTGGCGCAGACCTTGGCCTTTCTCGCCGACTGGGTGCCCGCTGGCAAATCGCCGATTTGCGGCAACAGCATTGGCCAGGACAGGCGCTTTTTGTTCCGCTATATGCCGGCGCTTGAGGCGTATTTCCACTATCGTTATCTGGATGTCAGTACGTTGAAAGAACTGGCGCGCCGCTGGAAGCCGGAAATCCTGGCCGGGCTAAAGAAAAATAATACCCATCAGGCGCTGGACGATATCCGCGAATCGGTGGCGGAGCTGGCTTACTATCGCGAACATTTTATTCGCCTGTAGTGCTCGACGTTAAAATCGGGGGAGGTGTGGTCATTTTTGCACCAATCGCACCGCATAAAGCCCTTTTTAACGCTGAAAGGCTTGCAGCGGGGCAGGTTTGCCGTATAATTCGCTCCCCGTAACGTCAGACTTTCGCGTTACGCCCAAGCGGGAATAGCTCAGTGGTAGAGCACAACCTTGCCAAGGTTGGGGTCGCGAGTTCGAGCCTCGTTTCCCGCTCCAAATTCTTCTCTGGAACGTTTCCATCGTTCGCCGCTGACGCTGCTTTCAATGCCTGCGCCGCTTTCAATGCCTGCGCCGCTTTCAATGACTGCACCGCTTTCAATGACTGCACTGCTTTCAATGCCTGCGCTGGTTTCAATGCCTGCGCCGCGTTCATCGATTGCGCCGCTACCGCTGCATTTATTGCGTCCTTCGCTACCCGTGTTTTCCGTAGTTACAGGGTGTTAGCTGCGGCGTGCCGCGCTTCGGCGTTTAGCGTCAGGTCAGGTTGCCGCTAATGCATCCACCTCGCAGGACATCGTCTCTTGCAGCGGTTCGCCCAGGCTAAGCCGGATATACAGTTCCGCCTGAGTGTCGGTGCTAAACACCGGTTGTGAGGTTGGCTCGGCGGCAGGTTTTATCGGCAGAAAATTGCAGGTTTTGCTCGCAAGCTCCATATAATTACCAATATCAAACCGCATGTAATTGTCGTAGTGGGGCAGCAACCGGAACATTTCATCGAAAGCGAACGAGGAGGAGCATAGCACGCAATCCGAGACGTCGAAGGAGATGGAAGCGACGCCGGAGCCGTCCTGGCCATTCTCTACATACGGCAGCCAGACGACATCCACCGTGGCCACCAGACTGACAAACGCTTCATGGTCATATTCGCCCATGAAGAATACCCGGTCTTCGAGTTTCGCTTCTTCAATCTTTGCCTGTAGTAAATGAGTGTAATGGCTTACCGGTTCATTTTTCCTAATGCTCTGCGGATGCTGGCGTCCGAATAATAACAGTTTATAATTGCGCGGCAGGCAGGCTAGTGCTTTGATTGCCAAAGTGTGGCCTTTATATTCATTGATAAAGCCGAACATGCCGATAATTTTTACCTCCTTGCCAAATCGATATTTACTGCGGATAGCGTCCATAAGATCCGGCTTTATCTCGGTAGTGTCATCGACGATTTTCAGCGGGTGAACCGCGACATTGCGGTAGTTGTGGTACATCTCAATCTGCTCGCGGGCGCGTAGCGTATGAACAATGATATTAATATTGCGCTGCTTCAAATAGTGAATAAGACGATGGTTAATCCGCATCGGGATATTCTGCCTGAGCGGCTCGACATACAGCTGCAAAGCGCGCTTGAACGACAATCTCAAGGCCATTTTGATCGCTTCGCGCTGTGTCGCGGTTTCGCTCAAAAGTCGGGGACTGTGCAGCGTGATACTGGTATGGGGATTGGCATCAAGCAGCTTACGGGTGCGGCGAAGAATATCGCCAGGCAGCGAGCCGTACAAGCCTGATTCAAACTGGATATTCACCCCGTCAAAGGTCTTGAGGCGCGCGCAAATCTCATCGATATGGTCATCGGCTCGGGCGGATGGTCCGACTGGTCGATTGGGTGAGCAGCAAATTAAGGCCCAGACACTCTACGTGATAGCCCATACGGCGCATAGAGTTCACCAATATTTGGGTGAAATATGCATTGCCACAACTTTCGGCGAAACTCGATACGATGGCGATTTTTTTCATTTTCGGATCCTGTCAATATTTAGCCGATGCCAGTCGACGGTTTTCGCGATGGCATCATTAAGGTTGGACGAGGGGTGAAAGCCGAGGGCGCGCAGCCGGCTGACATCGACACTGCGATTGGCGACACCTATTGGCGCGTCGGCGTCCCAGACGATATTCAGGCGGGATTGATAGCAGAGGTTAATTGCCGCGACCACCTGCGCCAAGGTGTATTCGCAGCCGCTGGCAATGTTAACCATACCGCTACCGTGCAGAAAGGCGTGCAACGCCGCCGCGCCGGCCTCTTCGCTGAACATGAAATCGCGGCTGGTTTCCGGCCGCCCCCAGACATGGAGGCAGCGGTCCTCTCGGCGCCAACTGGCGGCGGCTTTTTCAATTAACGAGGGGATGACATGGCCGCAGTGGATATCAAAGCGGTCATTAGGGCCGAACAGGTTAGTAAAAATACCGTAGCAGTAATCAATATCATATTCCCGGCGCAGAATTTCCAGATAGCCCAGCGCATGGCGTTTTGCCATACCATAACCATATTCGCCGGCGTGAGGCGCCCCGGTAAAGAAATACGGCTCGGTTAACGGCAACGATTGGTAAGGGTAGCCATAGCCGGCGACGGTACTGGCAAAAAAGATCTTGCGTACCGGATATCGCTGACAGGCGAGAAGCAAATGCTGGTTAATTAACGTATTGGTCGCGATTGAATAACCCCGAGTTTATTAGAGAGTAATTTTGGCAATACTACGCCGCTTCCTCTGATGCTAATTGCAAAGCGTAATAGTTCATTTCGGCTTCAGTAGGAGGGATGTAACCCAGCCGCCCGAGCAGCCTTCTGTTGTTGTACCAGTCCACCCAGTCCAGCGTGGCCAACTCCACTTCCGTCCGGTTTTTCCAGCTCCCGCGGTGGATAACCTCCGTTTTGTACAACCCGTTGATACTCTCTGCCATCGCATTATCGTAGGAGTCGCCG
>NZ_FRDB01000251.1 GCF_900143145.1 Candidatus Sodalis sp. SoCistrobi | reverse complement strand
TCATATGCTGTTTAACCAGCGTCTGATATCGGCGGGTAAGGCGAGAGTCAATCCCGCCAACAGATAGGTTGAAATCATTCTGCAAAGTAATAACAGGTATCACGATAAATGTGTAGATACCTATGCCTTAAGCCACCGGACCTTCAATCGCGCCAGCGGCGCGCGGCCCAGTCCGCCTGCCCCGCCGCATCAAAAAAACTCCAGGCGACAAATCGGCTGATTTTCTGCCCCTGCCCCATCGGCACCGTTCGCACCGCGCGGGCGCCCGCCTGTTCGATGGCGCGATACAGCGGCGCCAACGTGGTGTTCTTTGACACCAGCGTAGTAAACCACAGGCATTGTCGAGCGCAGGCGATGCTTTCCGCTACCGTGTGGCGCACAAACGCCAGCTCGCCGCCGGGACACCATAGCTCATTGTGCCGGCCGCCAAAATTGGGCGCCGCCGCGACGGCCTGAGGCGCCGATGGGAGGCTGTATTGCGTTTCGTCATGGCCCTCCGCCCCAGCGGTTCTCTCCCGGCGGTGCCGGGTCGCCCGCGCCAGATTGACCTGCTTGCGCCGGGTGCTGTCCAGAGCCTCTTGCGCCGAGGCGTGAAACGGCGGATTGCACAGAGTGGCATCGAACCGTTCCGCCGCGCCGATGATGCCGTCAAAGATAGCCGCCGGCTGGCGCTGCCGACGCAAGCGCAGCGCCCCCGCCAGCGACGGATTCATGTCGACGATCTGTTGCGCCCAGCGCAGCGACGGCGGACTGATGTCCGTCCCGGTGAAACGCCAGCCGTATTCGTGGTGGCCGATAATGGGGTAAATACAATTGGCGCCCACGCCGATATCCAGCAGCATCACCCGCCGACCGCGCGGGATACGCCCGCCGTTACCGGACGCCAACAGGTCCGCCAGATGGTGCAAATAATCCGCCCGCCCGGGCACCGGCGGGCAGAGAAAGCCGGCGGGAATATCCCAGTGGCGCAGGCCGTAATGATGCAGCAATAGCGCGCGGTTGAGCTGGGTCACCGCCGCCGGCGAGGCAAAATCCACCGAGGGCGTCCCCGCCGGGGTCGGCCGCACAAACGGGGCAAGCGGCGGACAAGCCGCCACCAGCGCGGCGAAATCATAGCCGCCGCGGTGGCGATTACGCGGATGCAAGGCGGCTTTCTGCGCTACGGGGGGAACGGTTTTTTTCAAGGCACACTCATCAAGTTAACGACTGGCGGTGGCAAACGCGGGACGCCGACGCAAAAGAGGGCTAAACCCGGGCGGCGCAAAACAGCAAGGCCGCGCGCGCACCACCCGGTGAGGTCCACTCTCTGGCCACACGTCTTAAGTTAATTCAACCCCTGGCTGCGCAGGTAATCTTCATAATTGCCGCTAAAGTCGACGACCTTGCCCGGCAGAATTTCCACGATCCGCGTTGCCAGCGAACTGACAAATTCGCGGTCATGGGAGACAAACAGCAACGTCCCCTGATACAGCTCCAAGGCGGCATTCAGCGATTCAATGGATTCCATATCCAGATGGTTGGTGGGCTCGTCCATCAGCAGGATATTGGGCTTTTGCATCATCAGCTTGCCAAACAGCATCCGGCCCTTCTCACCGCCGGATAACACGCCCACCGGCTTTTTGATATCATCCTGACCAAACAGCAGCCGGCCAAGGATGCCGCGGACCGCCTGCTCATCGTCACCGGCCTGTTTCCACTGACTCATCCAATCGAACACCGTCAGATTATCGGCGAACTCGGCGGCGTGATCCTGGGCGTAGTAGCCAATATTGGCGTTTTCGGACCACTTCACCTCACCGCTTTGCGGCGCCAGCTCGCCCATCAGCGTTTTCAGCAGCGTGGTTTTACCGATACCATTGGCGCCGAGGATCGCTACCTTCTCGCCCACCTCAACCATCATATTCAGCCCCTGCAACAGCGGCGCCGCCCCCTCAAAACCCTGGGACATCTGCTCTACCTGCAGAGCATTACGAAACAGTTTTTTGTCCTGTTCAAAGCGGATAAACGGATTCTGCCGGCTGGACGCCTTGATTTCGTCAAGCTTGATCTTATCAATCTGCCGGGCGCGGGAAGTCGCCTGACGGGATTTCGAGGCGTTGGCGCTAAAGCGGCTGACAAACGACTGCAGCTCGGCAATCTGGGCCTTTTTCTTGGCATTATCGGCTACCAGCCGCTCGCGCGCCTGCGTTGACGACGTCATGTAATCATCATAGTTGCCCGGATAGATGCGCAGCTCGCCATAATCCAAATCTGCCATATGGGTGCAGACCATGTTGAGAAAATGCCGGTCATGGGAAATGATGATCATTGTACTGTTACGTTCGTTCAGCACCTGCTCCAGCCAACGGATGGTATTGATGTCCAGGTTGTTGGTCGGCTCATCCAGCAGCAGAATTTCCGGATCGGCGAACAGCGCCTGCGCCAGCAGCACACGCAGCTTCCAGCCGGGCGCCACCTCGCTCATCGGCCCATAATGCTGTTCCAGCGGAATGCCGACGCCCAGCAACAATTCGCCGGCGCGCGCTTCCGCGGTATAGCCATCCATTTCACCGTACAGCACTTCCAAATCCGCCACCCGATAGCCCTGCGCCTCGCTCATCTCGGGCAAGGCATAAATGCTGTCGCGTTCTTGTTTGACCGCCCACAGTTCCCCATGGCCCATGATGACGGTATCCAGCACGCTATCCTGCTCGAAGGCGAATTGATCCTGGCGCAATTTACCCAAGCGCTCATTGGGGTCAAGGCTCACGTTGCCGCCGGTGGGTGCCAAATCGCCGCCTAGAATTTTCATCAAGGTGGATTTACCGCAGCCGTTAGCGCCGATAAGACCGTAGCGATTGCCGCCGCCAAACTTGACGGATATGTTCTCGAACAGCGGTTTACTGCCGAATTGCATGGTGATGTTGTTACTAATTAGCAAAGGAGAGACTCTTTCATAAAATGTGACGTTAGCCCTATTATGCCATAAAGCGCCGTGTTGGGGGACGTAATCTATCGCCACCCGCGTCACGACGACGCCAGCAGTTCAACCCGAAACAGCGTGGTGTGCGCCACCGTACAGCGGCCGGCTTAACTGGACGCGCACAGCCGGCTGCCAAGCAACCCCTCCTGACGCCAATTTAAAGACAAGGCGAATGCCAATGACAGAGGATTGAGCCGCGGGTGAAGGATGCTGGGAATGCTCGCGACGGATGCCCGGGCGCGAGCGAAAGGAGACCGGTGGCGCAATGGGCAGCCTCAAGAGGCGCAATGTTCAAGTAAAGGGGTCGCAACGGGCAGGCACAATAGCCACAACGGGCAGCCACAAGCGCCGCAATGGGCACGTAAAGGGGTCGCAACGGGCAGGCACATGAGCCGCCTGATAGGGCCGTAAGCGTAAGCGGCGGTCGTTGAAAAGCGCCGAAGGCTTAACCAGCAGCAGACGCGAAAGGCAAGCAGGGATAAGTGAGTAGACACGCGATCGTTATGCCAGAACGGCAATTACCACAATACGGCCTATCATCGGTGTAACATTATCCGGCATGGCGCCTGGCGCCATGCCGATATCACCGTCAGCGATATCACCGTCAGAAGGCAAAGCCGCGAGGGCCCGCCGTCCAACAGGAATTAGAAGCGGTAACCTACACCGGCAATCCAGGTGCCAACGTCGGTGGAGCGGATGCGGCTTTGCTCGTAGGAAACGTCCAGGGCAACGTTTTCCATCGGGTTAAACTGCAAACCGGCACCGTAGGCTACGCCCACATCGCTGGTGCTGCGGTCGTTCCCGTTTTGCGTTTGGGCATTCGAGATGGATTTGCCATAGCCCAAACCGACCACGCCGTACAGGCTGGCCCAGTCATTGATACGCCAAGCCGGACGAGGCTGTAAAATAATCTGTGTAAATGGCATTTTTAGCAAAACCTTTAAAGGACTACAAAATGCCTATCAGCAACGATCTTATTGACCAATTGCTCCAGGATTGCCACTCCCCTCAGGACCTGTTG
>NZ_FRDB01000109.1 GCF_900143145.1 Candidatus Sodalis sp. SoCistrobi | reverse complement strand
TCAACGATCTGCTCTTTAACTCCCGGCTTTCGCGCTTCATAGCGGTAGGTAAGCTGGAATACACGGTGACAGCACTGACACCGGAAGCGTTCGCGCTTAGTTGGACTAAGGCCATGTCGATAAATTTCATCTGAATGGCAGCGAGGACAATGAACAGAAACTGTAACCACGTGGAAACCTCAAATAGAGGCAGAATATCACAAAAGTCAACTATTTGAAGGCATTACCGCAATAATGTTCATTCAGCGCATCCTTACAAAGATCGTTCGCTCGTTTGTCTCGGCCTATCAATAATCATAGCCGGCATTGCGGCTTGCCAGCCTTTTGGCAGCTCGCCGACCCGAATAAACAAAACACCCCGCAGGCGCGAGCATGCGGGGTGTGAGACATCACCGGGCTGGCCCGGGCACCACCTGCGCCGGTAACCGGCGCCGGTTATCAGCAATAGCCGTAATTCATCAGACGGTGATAGCGGCGGTTCAGCAACTCTTCCGTATTCAGGCCGTCAAGCTCGGCCAAATCGTCCAGCAGCTGCGCTTTCAGCGAGGCGGCAATGGCCGGCACATCGCGATGGGCGCCGCCCAACGGCTCCGGCACGATGCTGTCGATAATCTCCAGCTCTTTCAAGCGCGAAGCGATAATGCCCATGGCTTCGGCGGCGATAGGGGCTTTATCCGCGCTTTTCCACAAAATGGAGGCGCAGCCTTCTGGGGAAATAACCGAATAGGTACTGTACTGCAGCATGTTGACTTTGTCGCCTACGCCAATCGCCAGCGCCCCGCCGGAGCCGCCCTCACCTATCACGGTGCAGACCACCGGCACGCGCAGGCCGGACATTTCACGCAGGTTTTTCGCGATAGCTTCGGACTGGCCACGCTCTTCGGCGCCAACCCCCGGGTAAGCGCCCGGCGTGTCGATGAACGTGAGCAGCGGCAGGTTGAAACGATCTGCCATCTCCATCAGCCGCAGCGCCTTACGATAACCTTCGGGTGCCGGCATGCCGAAATTGCGGCGAATTTTCTCTTTGGTTTCGCGCCCTTTCTGGTGGCCGATGATCATCACCGGCCGTGAATCCAGACGTGCGATGCCGCCAACGATGGCTTTATCATCGGCATAGGCGCGATCGCCCGCCAGTTCGTCAAAATCGGTGAAGATATGGCGGACATAATCCAGCGTATAGGGACGCATGGGATGCCGCGCCAGCTGGGCGACTTGCCAGGCGCCCAGATCGGAGAATATTTTCCGCGTCAGCTCTACGCTTTTTTCACGCAGGCGCTGCACCTCTTCATCCAGATTAATATCTAATTTTTCGTCTTGACGGCTGACTGCGGTCAGCGAGTCAATTTTCGCTTCCAGCTCTGCAATCGGCTGTTCAAAATCAAGAAAATTCAGACTCATAGTATTCCTATATTAGTCAAATTCCAGTTCCACCTGTTCATTTCCCACAAGTGTTCGCAAGTCATTCAGTAATCGGTCAGTCGGCGTCACCCGCCAGGTTGCCCCAAAGCGCAGCCGCGCGCGCGCATCTTGCCGTTGATAATAAAGATGCACTGGAATCGTCCCCGATCGATGCGGTTCCAACGATACACGAAGACGGTTGAGAAGCTGGTCATCAATTTGCCTGTCGGTCAGCGAGATAGCAAGCCCGCGCGCGTATTTTTCACGTGCTTCACTAATATCCATCAGTTCACGGGCGGTCATCTTCAGACCGCCGTTGAAATCATCGAAGCTAACCTGTCCTTGAGCGATAAGGATACGGTCTTTTTCCAGTAAATGCTGGTATTTTTCCAGCGCATCCGTGAACAGCATCACGTCCAGACGGCCGGAACGATCGTCGAGCGTGCAAACGCCGATGCGGTTGCCCCGCTTGGTCACCATCACCCGCGCGGACAACACCAGCCCCACCGCGGTCACCATCTTGCCACGCTCGGTGGGGTGCATATCCTTCAGGCGCACCCCGCCCGCATAGCGCTCAATCTCGCGCAAATATTGGGTGATGGGGTGGCCGGTCAAATAGAGGCCGAGCGTTTCGCGCTCGCCGTCCAGCACCACCTGCTCCGGCCAGGGCGCCACGGTACTGTAGGACGCTTCCACCGCTGCCGGCTCCTCCGCCAGCACGCCGAACATATCGCCCTGACCAATCGCCTCGGCTTTCGCGTGTTGATCGGCGGCCTTGAGCGCATCGCCAAGACTATTCATCAGCGCGGCGCGGTGCGGCCCGAGTCGGTCGAAGGCGCCGGACATAATCAGCTTTTCCAGTACCCGGCGGTTGAGTTTTTTGATATCGGTACGCGCGCACAGATCGAACAATTCACGGAAGTGACCGTCCTGATTACGCGCCTCGATAATCGCCTCGATAGGCCCTTCCCCCACGCCCTTAATGGCGCCGATGCCGTAGACTATCTCGCCCTCTGGGTTGACGTGAAAATGGTATTGGCCGCTGTTGATATCCGGCGGCAGAACCTTAAGGCCCATACGCAGACATTCGTCAACCAGCCCCACCACCTTTTCGGTATTGTCCATATCGGCGGTCATCACCGCCGCCATGAACTCGGCGGGATAATGGGCCTTCAGCCACAGGGTTTGATACGACACCAGCGCATAGGCGGCGGAGTGGGATTTGTTAAAGCCGTAGCCGGCGAATTTCTCCACCAGATCGAAGATCTTCATCGACAGTTCGCCATCGACGCCGATACTTTCCGCGCCGGCCTTGAACACCGAGCGCTGCTTGGCCATCTCCTCCGGTTTCTTTTTCCCCATCGCGCGGCGCAGCATATCCGCGCCGCCCAGGGTATAGCCCGCCAGCACCTGGGCTATCTGCATAACCTGTTCCTGGTAGAGGATGATGCCGTAAGTCGGCTCCAGCACGGGTTGCAGCGAGGCGTGTTGCCACTCGATATCGGGATAGGAGATAGCTTCACGGCCGTGCTTGCGGTCGATAAAGTTATCGACCATCCCCGATTGCAGCGGTCCGGGCCGGAACAGGGCCACCAGCGCGATCATATCCTCGAAACAGTCTGGCTGCAGGCGCTTTATCAGATCCTTCATGCCGCGCGATTCCAACTGGAATACGGCAGTGGTTTCGGAGCGCTGCAACATGTCGAAGCTCTTCTTGTCCTCCAGCGGGATGGCGGCGATATCAATGGGCTCCAGACCCTGACGTGCGCGGCGGGCGTTGATCATGTCCAGCGCCCAGTTGATGATGGTCAGGGTACGCAGGCCGAGGAAGTCGAACTTCACCAGACCGGCGTATTCCACATCGTTCTTGTCGAACTGGGTCACCGGATGGTTGCCTTCGCCATCGCAGTAAAGCGGCGCAAAATCGGTAATCTTGGTCGGCGCAATCACCACGCCCCCGGCGTGTTTGCCGGCGTTGCGCGTGACCCCTTCAAGCTTGCGCGCCATGTCAATCAGCGCTTTGACCTCTTCGTCGGCATCGTAAATCGCCTGCAATTGCGGCTCGGCGACAAAGGCTTTTTCCAGCGTCATACCGGGGTCGGGGGGCACCAGCTTGGAGATGCGATCCACAAAACCGTAAGGATGCCCAAGCACCCGCCCGACGTCGCGGATCACCGCTTTGGCCGCCATGGTACCGAAGGTGATAATCTGCGAAACCGCATCGCGGCCGTAGGTTTCGGCCACGTGGTCAATCACCAGATCGCGCTTTTCCATGCAGAAGTCGACGTCGAAGTCCGGCATCGATACACGTTCCGGGTTCAGGAAACGTTCAAACAGCAAATCGAACGCTAGCGGGTCCAGATCGGTGATATTCAGCGCATAGGCCACCAGCGAGCCTGCGCCGGATCCGCGGCCCGGCCCGACCGGGACGCCGTTATCCTTCGACCACTGGATAAACTCCATCACAATCAGGAAGTAACCCGGGAATCCCATCTGGTTTATCACCTGCAATTCGATAGTCAGACGTTCATCATAGGCCGGCCGTTTTTCCCGCCGCCTATCGGCATCGGGGAACAGGAAGGCCAACCGTTCCTCCAACCCTTCGCGCGCGCATTTGACCAGATAATCTTCGGTGGACATCTCACCGGTCGGGAATTGCGGCAGAAAATATTCCCCGAGGCGGATGGTGACGTTACAGCGTCGGGCGATTTCCACGCTGTTGGCCAGCGCTTCCGGCAGATCGGCGAACAACTCGCACATCTCCTGCTCGCTGCGCATGTACTGCTGCAAACTGTAATTCCGCGGCCGTTTGGCGTCATCCAGGGTAAAGCCGTCGTGAATCGCCACCCGGATTGCGTGGGCGTCGAAATCGTCCGGGCTGGTAAAACGCACGTCATTGGTAGCCACGACCGGCAGTCCCCGCCGCGCCGCCAGCTCAACCGCGGCGTGCAGGTAGCTTTCTTCATCCGACCGGCCGGTGCGGATAAGTTCCAGATAATAGCGATCGGGGAAATAGCGCTCGTAGAACGCCAGACACTGTTCCACCTGCGGCATGTTGCCGCGCATCAGGTATTTGCCGACATCCCCTTTACGCGCCCCGGAGAGCAAAATCAGCCCTTCGTTGTGCTCAATCAACCAGTCGCGATCGATAACCGGCCCGGCTGCGCCATAGCCGCGCTTGTAGGCATCGGAAATCAGCAGGGTCAAATGCTGGTAGCCGACATTATTGGCCGCCAGAATGGTCAATTCCGCCAGTTCATCGCCCAGCATCTCGCTTTGCACGAAAAAATCCGCGCCGATGATCGGTTTTATGCCGGCGCCATGGGCGCTGCCGTAAAATTTAACCAGCCCGCATAAATTGGTGAAATCGGTAATGGCCAGCGCCGGCATATGCAGGGCCGCGGCTTTTTTTACCAACGGGCCGATTTTGACCAGCCCATCTATCATGGAGTAGTCGCTATGTACGCGCAGGTGAATAAAACGTGGTTCGGCCATGTGCATTACCCGTTAAGATTTTTTGGCGCGACGAAGGCGCCGCGCGAGGGTGACAGGTTCATGCCAGCTCCAGCACCCGCCGGACCGGCGCAAAGCTTCGTCGATGATGCACGGTCGCGCCGTGAAGCGCCAGCTTTTCCAGATGGAAGGCGGTCGGGTACCCCTTATGCTGGGCGAAACCATATTCGGGGAACTGCAGGTGCAACGCGGCCATCTCCCGGTCGCGGGTGACCTTGGCAATGATGGAAGCGGCGCTGATTTCGGCCACCCGGCTATCGCCTTTCACTATCGCCTGCGACGGCATCGGTAACAGCGGGCAGCGATTACCGTCCACCAGCACAAAATCCGGTACCACCGCCAGACCCGCCACCGCCCGCTGCATCGCCAACAGGGTGGCCTGGTAAATATTGATACTGTCGATCTCAGAGGCTTCGGCGCGGCCCACGCTCCAGGCCAGCGCGCAGCGGGTTATTTCCACATACAGCGCCTCGCGCCGCTTTTCACTCAGCTTTTTCGAGTCCGCCAGCCCCAACACCGGCCGGGCGGGATCCAGGATCACGGCGGCGGTCACCACCGCCCCCACCAAGGGTCCGCGCCCCACTTCGTCGACGCCGGCAATAAGCGTCGCCGCAGGATAGATAAAAGTTGCCGTCATGGGTTTCACTACCTGCAAAAGAATTAACGGTTAATCAGCGCCAGTACCGCGCGCGCCGCCTGTTCGTCGGCGTTACAGCGGATCTGTTGGTGCAGTTGGCGAAACGTCGCCAGCAGCGCCGCGCGCTGGTCATTATCGTCAAGCAGCGGCGCCAGGGCCGCCGCCAGCGCTTCCGGCTGGCACGCCTCTTGTAACAGTTCCTTGACCAGTTCACGGCCGGCCAGCAGATTGGGCAGCGACACCCACGGCGTCTTCACCAACCGCCGCGCCAGCGCGAACGTCAAGGGCTTCATGCGATAGCCCACCACCATCGGGCACTTCGCCAGCATGCACTCAAGGGACGCGGTGCCGGAAGCCAGCAGGGCGGCATCGGCGGCGATCATGGCCTGGCGGGCCTGATTGTCCAATAGCCGCACCGGCAACGCCGGCGCCACCGCCGCCAGGATGTCCTCAAACTGCGCCCGCCGGGCCGGATTGACCAGCGGCACGACAATCTCCAGCCCCGGGAAACGCGCATACAACCGCTCGGCGGCGCGCAGGAAGTCCGCGCTCAGCATCGCCACCTCGCTCTGACGGCTGCCCGGTAACAGGGCCAGACAGCGCGCCTTAGCGGCAATACCCAGCGCCTGGCGCGCGGCGGCTTTATCCGGGTCAAGGGGCATGGCGTCCGCCAGCGTATGGCCGATAAACTGGCAAGGGACATTGTAGCGGTCGTAAAACGCCTTCTCGAACGGCAGAAAGGCCAGTACGTTATCGGTGGCGCGGCCGATTTTAAACACCCGCTTCTGCCGCCAAGCCCAAACGGAGGGGCTGACATAATGGATAGTGCGGATGCCGCGCCGCTTAAGGCGGCCTTCCAGCGTAATCGTAAAATCCGGCGCATCAATACCGACAAAAACGTCGGGACGCAGCGCGCTAAAGCGGCGGGTCAAGTCGCGGCGAATACGCAGCAGCCGCGGCAAGCGCTCGACCACCTCCACGATGCCCATCACCGCCAGCTCTTCCATGTCATACCAGGCTTCCATCCCTTCCGCCTGCATACGCGGGCCGGCAACGCCGACGAAGCGGGCCTCCGGCAAATGGCCGCGCAGCGCGCGTATCAACCCGGCGCCGAGGATATCCCCCGACGTCTCGCCGGCCACCAGACCGATAGTGATGGGGCGTGCCGACATAATTAGCGGATAATACCGCGCTGGGAGCGTGACAGAAAGTCCAGGAAGGTATTAACCACCTGCTGCTCCTGCGCCAGCGCCTCCAGCTCTGGCTTGGCTTCGTCGAGGGTTTTGCCGCTGCGGTAAATGATTTTATAAGCGGCGCGTATCGCGTGCAGCGCGGCGCGATCGAAACCGCGGCGCTTCAGCCCTTCGTTATTTATGCCGAACGGCGTGGCGTGATTGCCCTGAGCAATAACGAAAGGCGGCACGTCCTGAACAACGCCGGAACAGCCGCCGATCATGACGTGGGCGCCGACAACGCAGAACTGATGCACCGCGGTCATGCCGCCGATAATGGCGTAATCGTCCACCGCCACATGGCCGCCGAGCGTGGCGTTGTTGGCCATAATGCAGTGACTGCCTACCGTGCAGTCGTGGGCGACGTGGGCATTCACCATCAGCAAATTGTCGCTGCCGACCCGGGTGACTTCTCCGCCTTGTATCGTGCCACGATGAATGGTCACGCTTTCCTTGATCCGGTTACGGTGCCCGATATCGACCCGCGTCGGCTCCCCGGCATATTTCAGATCCTGATTAACGTCGCCAAGGCAGGCGAACGGATAAATCTGGTTATCTTCACCTATGCGGGTGATGCCGGTCACCACTACGTGGGACTTAAGCACCGTGCGCGCGCCGATTTCGACCTGCGGCCCGATAACGCAAAACGGGCCGACATGCACGCCGGCGTGGATGATAGCGCCTTCTTCCACAATAGCGCTGGGATGTATAAAGGCGGATTGATCAATCACGTGTTCAGGCCTCCCGGCGACGGGCGCACATCATTGACGCTTCGCAAGCCACTTCGCCATCAACTTTGGCAACACCTTTGAAGCGCGCGACGCCGCGACGCTCTTTAATAAATTCAACTTCGAGGATCATCTGATCGCCCGGCTGTACCGGGCGTTTAAAACGGGCTTCATCAATGGCGGCGAAATAATAGAGTTCCCCCGGGGCCAGCTTACCCGCGCTTTTGAACGCCAGAATGCCGGTCGCCTGTGCCATGGCTTCCAAGATCAGTACCCCGGGAAAAATCGGCTTGCCCGGGAAATGGCCCTGGAAAAACGGTTCATTGAAGGAAACATTCTTTACCGCCCGCAAGAACTTCCCTTTCTCGAAATCCAATACGCGGTCCACCAGCAAAAACGGAAAGCGGTGGGGCAAAAGTTCTAATATCTCTTCAATATGCAGAGTATGAGTGTCAGTAGTCAAAATACTCTTCCTGTCTATAAAAAACGTGGCATTAACAACACGGCCTGCTTTAATCCCGGCAGGATAAAACAAGCAGGCCGCGAATATAATAATGGCTTGCCGGGCAACGATGCCTTGACGTGCATTATCCTCTATAAGGGCATAGGTATCTACACATTTATCGTGATACCTGTTATTACTTTGCAGAATGATTTCAACCTATCTGTTGGCGGGATTGACTCTCGCCTTACCCGCCGATATCAGACGCTGGTTAAACAGCATATGACGCCCGCGGCTCTTCTTGCTTCTGCGGTTAAAGACCTCGCAAGTGCTCAAAAATCAACTTTCGCAACTACCCAAGCTGTCTGGCGTTTTCTGAATAATAAGCGAATTAGCTTCAGTCAACTCAATGAGCCAATTATTTCGCTAGCACTTGAGCAAATTTCGCTTAGCCCGCATCCATACGCTCTCGTTGTTCATGATTGGTCACGTTTACAATTTCTTTACCATCATGCCAAATACGGACGCTTAAAAATGACGCACGGTGGCGATGTTGGATATGAACTTCAAAGCAGCTTGCTGGTTGATGCTGGCACGGGTTTGCCAATAGCGCCTCTATCTCAGACACTTACCGATGCAACCGGTTGTCATTCAACGTTGGCGGAAGGACTGTCCGAACGGCAGACACATATGGACGCCTTGACGACCGATATTGCCCGTGTGGAATCGCTTAATATAGGTAAAAAGCTGATTCATATAATTGATAGAGAGGGTGACTCTATTGGACATATGCGGACGTTGAGTACTCAAGGAATATGCTGGCTTATCCGAGGAAAAGAAGGACATGGTGCAGAGTGGCAAGGTAATTCATTGAAAATTGGTGAGATTGCTGCTCTTCTGCCATACAACGGATGCGGACAGGTAGACTGGAAAGGGAAAAAAGCTGATATGGAAATCAGTGAAACCTCGATAGTCATAACCCGAGCTGCGCAGCAGAAGCGTAAAGATAAAGAAACCGGCCGCCGCATAAAAATCCAACCTGGAGAGCCTCTGACGGTCAGATTGGTTGTTGTTCGGCTTACGGATGATCTCGGTAATGTGGTGGGACGCTGGACGCTGCTTACAAACGTTTGCAGCGAGATCACCTGCGAGGAAGTAGCTCGTTGGTATTACTGGCGCTGGAATATTGAATCATTTTTTAAGTTGCTGAAAGGTGCCGGACATGACGTAGAAACATGGCTTCAGCGCAGCGCGCCAGCCGTACTACGCAGGTTGTTAATAGCCAGTATGGCTGCTGTTCTGGTATGGCGGCTGCAACGCGCTGAAGGAGAAGAAAATGCGGCAGCCCGCCAGCTGATATGTCGCTTGTCAGGACGACAGCAAAAGCGAGGCCGCAGAGAGAGCGCTCCTGCTCTGCTCGCTGGCCTATCCATCTTGTTGAATACACTAAAATTATTATCGGAATATAGTCTGGAAGAACTTACTCATTTAGCGAGAGTTGCTCTTAAGCCTCCTCCCTGATGTGTAGATACCTATGCGTTTAATGCGGGTACGGAGCGTCAGGTTATTGCGCTCTATACGTTGCGTGAAGATCTTGCCAGTCAGATGTTTCTGCTTCGGCACCTCTCTTGCATAGCTGCCCCAGTTGTCACTGGTAATCATGCCGATGTTGAACGGCGTCAACAGAGCCAGCAATTCACGGCAGGTCTCATCGGTTCGGGGGCCAAAAGTGTAGGC
>NZ_FRDB01000058.1 GCF_900143145.1 Candidatus Sodalis sp. SoCistrobi | reverse complement strand
AATGCTGGCGTGAAAGGTGAAGCGGAGGGCTATAGCTTTCGTCGAAGGTCATGGCCTTATGGCGGCAATCTGGCTCACTCCGCTCCATGCGGTAGTAGCTAACCACCACATGTTTATTACATACAAGGCGGCAAACAACGCAAAAATGACCGTCACCAGCGGCACCAGCGACAGCAGCGACACATACGCCAGATGACCTGCCAGTACCGTAATATCATCACGATAAACCCGCTTGCCCAAGTGGCGGATAAAGTGCAGCGCCGGCAAGAGCTTATGCAGCCGAAGACCCGTCATCGACACCCTCTTTGCGGTGATCGCCTCAGCGCAGGACGTCCACGCTTTCCTGCCGTCAGGCAAAAAATGCCGGCACGACCTCCCGGTCCGTCACATGCACGCTGCGGATACCCACCTGGCGCGCCGAGGCGATATTATCGGCATTATCATCAAAGAAAACCGCACCGTCGGCCGTAGCCCCTTCCTGCTCCAGCACATAGCGATAAATGGCCGGATCTGGCTTACGCATGCCCAGATCTTGTGACAGATAAAGTTTATCCACACATTCTTGCACTTCAGGATACTGGCTCGGCCAATAATCGCAATGCAAGCGGTTGGTATTGGAGAGGATCACCACCCGATGGCCTTGTTCGCGCAGCCGGGTCAAAATCGCCACCATCTCGGGCCGCAGCCCGACGAACACCGCCTGCCAGCCGGCGGTGAATTGCTCAAAGCTGAGTGCAATACCCAATTCGCCGCAAATTTTAGCGGCGAAGGTTTCATCGGTGATATCGCCGCGCTCATGCTGTTCAAAAGCCTCACCCATGACGAACTCTTTTTGCAGGGTGGCCAGCGGGACACGGCTGAAGTTGCTCCAGACCCCCAGTACGCGGTTAAAGTCGATATCAATGACAACATTCCCCAGATCAAAGATATATAGCATGGTCCCTCCAGAATCCTTCATGAGATCTTCACTGTAGCGGGAAACGGCCTGACTGAACAGCGCGATTGCGGCTACCCGGAGGGGAAAAAGAGGTCCCTCCGGGGCCACCCGCCAGCCGGCGGGGCGCCCAAAGAGGCTATTCTCCCCGCCGCCACGCAACGGATCCACCGGTTGCCGCCAGGCGGCCGCCGCACATAGCCGGTTGACCCACGACCGGGCCGGGTGACTTAAGCGCTGCCGAATGCCGCCGGCGCCAGCTCTTGCCCAGGCTGGGCCGAGGCAGGCGGCCGCCGCACACAGCCAAATGACCCACGACCGGGCCGGGTGACTTAAGCGCTGCCGAATGCCGCCGGCGCAAGCCCTTGCCCGGGCTGAGCCGAGGCGGGCGGCCGCCGCACATAGCCGAATGACCCATTGCCGGGGCGGGTGACTTAAGCGCGGCCGAATGCCGCCGGCGCAAGTTCTTACCCGGGCTGAGCCGAGGCGGCCGGCCAGCGCATGGCGCCGGCGTCAATCCGGGGTCGTCGGCTAGAATTTGCTCTGCGCGGCGGCGGACAGCGTCGTGCGCCGCCGCCCCTGATGACGCAGTTCCCCCCAGAAATAATAGCCGACAAACGCAAAGCACAGCAGCGACACGCCGAAAGACCGCTGCATGGAACCCAGGGAATCGGAGACATAACCCTGCAGCGCCGGGACAATTGCCGCGCCCACGATGGACATCACAATCACCGCTCCCGCCACTTCAGTATACTGATTATCCACCGTTTTAAGCGTACCGGTGTAAATTGTGGCCCAACAGGGACCGAACAGCGCGCTGACGCCGACGGCCGCATAAACAGCGCTGAAATCCGGCACCAGCATCACATACGCCAGCATCGCGACGCCGATGACCGAATAGGCAATCAGCACTTTCTGCACGTTGCAGCGGGTCATCAGGCAATTGGCGATGAATTTGCCGATAAAAAAAGCCAATAAAACTGTAAATCATAAAATTGGAGGCATGGCGCTCATTCGCGGCGCCTAACGTCAGCGCCAAACGAATGGTGAACGACCATACCGCCACCTGCAACCCCACATAGAGAAACTGCGCCATCACGCCACGACGAAACCGGCGGTTGCCCGCCAGATAGCGCAGTGTCTCGCCCATACCCGGCGACGTGCTGCGCTGTACGGCCTGGGGTTTACAGTGAGGGAATCGAGTCAGCACAAACAAGAAAAGCACGCCCATCAGCACCATAATCAAATATTTATAGGGCTCAAGCGTATTTTCCAGCATCGACAGCCGAAACGCGTGTATCTGCTCGGCCGTCATTAATGCCATGCGGCTTTCCAGACTACCGCCCTCGTCGAATACCAGGTATTTCCCCAGCACGATGCCCATGAGCGCCCCGATCGGGTAGAAAGTCTGACTGATATTCAGACGCAGGGTAGCGTAATCGCGATGGCCTATCATCGCGCTGTAGGTATTGGCGGCGGTTTCCAGAAAGCTGAGCCCGATGGCGATGGCGAATATCGCCGCCAAAAACATGGTATAGGTCGCCATCCGCGCTGCGGGATAAAAAAGCGCGCAACCGATGATGTACAGCGTCAGACCGAGAATAATGGCCAGCTTATAGCTGCTGCTACGGATCACCAGCGACGCCGGGATGGCAATCAAGAAGTAACCGCCGTAAAAGGCGCTCTGCACCAGCACGCTGGCGAAATCGCTCAGCGCGAAGACGCTTTTGAATTGGGTAATCAGAATGTCATTAAGACTGGCGGCGCAGCCCCAGAGCGGAAACAGGCACGACAGCAGGATAAACTGGAACGCCGGCGTTTTATTCAGATACCCGTCGGCTAATTGTACGCTTGGCTGAGGCATGGGCTAACCCTCAACAGGCGTGGCGGCAGCGTCGCCCGTCACGGCGATATGTCTTGCCGCTGGGAGGGTGACAGCAAAGGCAGGAAGACTTATGACCCGCATTGTTACCGGAGTGCTTAGATGATGCACGACAATGTCGCCGGCCGGGGTACCGTCGGCGAGATACCGGCGTTGAGGGTACTGGGGCATCCCGCCGTTGCCGTGGCGCGGAGTAAAACGTAAGACACCGATGGCCGTAATATCCATATCCCTATCCTCTTCATGAGTTATCTTTCCTAGTGTCATTTAGCCAACATTAACAAATGATAAATGTAATTAGATTTACACCTAACGCTTATTAAGGAGGGATATGGCGGTAAATCACTTATTAACGGGTAATAATGTTATGTTGGAAACATTGAGGCTCCCCTGTATCGGCAGGCACAAGCCTGCCGGGTCATCCCCGTCCGTCACAGCCCGGCGCGGGAGGCAAATGACCTGCGAATCAGGGGGATAGTGGACGAGGTCGGTTTGCGTGGTGGTGCCATTGCGGGTAATATCCCCGCAACGGTCTGCCCGGCGCGGACTGAACTCAGGGCGTGCGAGGAGTTAACGCGACTCTGCTCGCACTGACGGGCTCCGATCTCCTTCTTTCAGGCAACAGCGGGATAGTCCCATGGAAATGCGGCGCGAAGAACGGATTAACAGACTGAGGCAGGCGCTTAAGCGAACGGACAAACTGCATTTGAAAGACGCCGCCGCGCTGCTTGGCGTTTCCGAGATGACCGTCCGCCGGGATTTAAGCGCCGAAACGGCGTCGGTAGTGCTGCTGGGCGGCTATGTCGTCACTGCGCCGCGCAATAACGCGGTGACGCGCTATTTCGTTTCGGATCAGCAGCTGCGTCACGTTGACGAAAAAGCGCCGGCCGGCCGGCGGCGGCGCTGATTGAACCGGACGAAACGCTGTTTTTCGATTGCGGCACCACCATCCCGTTTATCATTGATGCCATCGATGACGATTTGGCGTTTACCGCCGTTTGCTATTCGCTGAACACCTTTCTGGCGCTGCGGGAGAAGCCGCGCTGCAATGCCATATTGTGCGGCGGACGGTACCATCCCGGCAATGCCACCTTTACCCCGCTGACGCCCGACTCACTGCTTGATGATATCTGCCCGACCAAATCGTTTTTTTCCGCAGCAGGCCTCTGCCTGCACAGCGGCGCCACGTGCTTCCATTTTGATGAATTGGCGTTGAAACAGCGCGCGCTCGCCATGGCGCAGCACGCCATTCTGGTGATTGATCACGGTAAGTTTGACTGCGTCCGCCCCGCCCGAATCGGCCCGCTGACCGCCTTTGCCACCTTGATAACCGACAGACGGCCGGCAGAAAAATTTGTCGATTACTGCCGACAGCAGGCGATCACGTTGCGCTACGACGGGATTTAATGGGGAAACGCTTCCAGGCAAAGGCGAGTCCCCCCTCCCGTAGTACGGCACGTCGGGCGGGCGGCAAAAAAAATGCCGATTGACCTGAGTCAACCGGCATCGCGGTTCGGTGCCGCCCGGCGGGCGTCAACCGTTACGAACGATTGGCACGCTTACGTTCGTTTTCAGTCAGATGACGCTTACGCAAACGGATAGATTGCGGCGTCACTTCCACCAATTCATCATCATCGATGAATTCCAGCGCCTGCTCCAAAGACATCTTGATCGCCGGCACCAGCGTCGTCGCCTCGTCGGTACCGGAAGCGCGCATGTTGGTCAGCTTCTTGCCGGTCAGGCAGTTCACCGTCAGATCGTTGGAGCGGGTGTGAATACCGATAATCTGACCTTCGTAAACTTCCGCACCGTGACCCAGGAACAGGCGTCCACGGTCCTGCAGGCTGTACAGGGCGTAAGCCACCGCTTTGCCCTGGCCGTTGGAGATCAACACGCCGTTCTGGCGCTGGCCGATTTCGCCGGGACGCACATCGTCGTAGTGACTGAAAGTGGAGTACAACAGACCGGTACCCGAGGTCATGGTCAGAAAGTCGGTACGAAAACCAATCAATCCCCGGCTTGGGATCACGTAATCGAGACGGATGCGGCCTTTGCCGTCCGGCAGCATGTCGCGCATCTCGCCTTTACGGATGCCCATGGCTTCCATAACCGGCCCTTGATGCTGCTCCTCGATATCCAGCGTAACCGATTCAAAAGGTTCCTGTTTGGCGCCATCGACGGTACGGAAAATCACTTTCGGGCGGGAAACGGCGATCTCGAACCCTTCACGGCGCATGTTCTCGATTAGCACCGACAGGTGCAGCTCGCCACGGCCGGAAACGCGGAAGGTATCAGGATCTTCGGTTTCTTCCACCCGCAACGCCACATTGTGTACCAACTCTTTGTTAAGACGTTCCAGGATCTGGCGCGAGGTGACGTATTTCCCTTCTTTCCCGCAGAACGGCGAGGTATTGACGCCGAACGACATGGAGACGGTCGGTTCGTCGACCGTCAACGGCGGCAACGCTTCTACCTGAGCCTGATCGCAAATGGTGTCGGAAATGTTCAGCTCGCCCAACCCGGTAATCGCGATGATATCGCCGGCTTCGGCCAGTTTGGATTCGATACGCTGCAGGCCCATATGGCCCAGGACCTGGCCCACTTTGCCGTTGCGGCGTTTCCCTTCGCTGTCCACCACGGTCACGTTCTGGTTCGGTTTTACCGAGCCGCGCTTGATGCGCCCGACGCCGATAACGCCGACATAGCTGTTATAGTCCAGCTGGGAAATCTGCATCTGGAACGGGCCATCGACGTCGACGTTCGGCGCCTCGACATTTTTCACGATGGATTCAAACAGCGGCGTCATATCGTCGGCCATGTCTTCATGTTCCAGACCGGCAATGCCCATCAGCGCTGATGCGTAAACAATCGGAAAATCAAGCTGCTCGTCGGTAGCGCCCAGATTGACGAACAGATCGAAGACCTGATCCACCACCCAGTCGGGACGCGCGCCGGGGCGGTCAACTTTATTGATGACCACAATAGGTTTCAGACCATAAGCAAACGCTTTCTGCGTCACGAAACGGGTCTGGGGCATCGGACCATCCATGGCATCGACCAGCAGCAATACCGAGTCAACCATCGACATCACGCGCTCAACTTCGCCGCCGAAATCGGCGTGCCCGGGGGTGTCAACGATGTTGATGCGGTAGTCGTGCCAGTTGATGGCGGTATTTTTAGCGAGGATGGTAATCCCACGCTCTTTCTCCAAATCGTTGGAGTCCATCACGCGTTCGGTTGCATCATTACGGTCACCCAACGTGCCGGATTGTTGCAACAATTTGTCAACCAAGGTAGTTTTACCATGGTCTACGTGCGCGATGATGGCGATGTTACGCAGATTTTCGATCACAACTTTGCCTCAGGCATTAGAAATAGCGCGTTATTGTACACGGATTAGGCGAGGGACTAAACAAGATCCGTCGTTCTTGGCGATTGCGTCTTTTTGCACGCCGCCGCATCCCTCTCCCGGTGCAAAATTCCCCTCCGCCGCCCCCTATGCACCAAAATAGTGCCCACCTTGCCGCTAAATGCACTACTATGGTTCAATCCGGCCAATCTGGTGCAGCGCGACCCGCCGCAGAAGTCCGCAGCGATGCGTATCGCGCCGATTTGACAATGTTGGCACAGTTTTAGCTATAGACCTTATAAGGCAGAAAATCCAATCCATAGGCGTTCGTTCCACGACGACAACAAGCAACATCCGGGAGAATATGAGTTATGTCCGTTGAACAAGTCATGTCGATGCTTAAAGAACATGAAGTAAAATTCATCGACTTACGTTTCACCGATACCAAAGGTAAAGAGCAGCACGTTACGATCCCTGCGCCGGTCAGCAAAGAAGACATCAATGACTTCTTTGAAGAAGGCAAAATGTTCGACGGCTCCTCTATCGGCGGCTGGAAAGGCATTAACGAGTCCGACATGGTGCTGATGCCCGACGCATCCTCTGCCGTGATGGATCCGTTTTATGAAGAATCGACGCTTATCATCCGCTGCGACATTCTTGAGCCGGCTACCATGCAGGGTTACGATCGCGATCCGCGCTCTATCGCCAAACGTGCGGAAGACTTCCTGAAGTCCTCCGGCATCGCCGATCAGGTGCTGTTTGGACCGGAACCCGAATTCTTCTTGTTCGACGACATTCGTTTCGGCACCTCTATTTCCGGTTCGCATGTGGCTATCGACGATATCGAAGCGGCCTGGAACACCGGTAAAGCTTACGAAGGCGGCAACAAAGGCCACCGTCCGGGCGTGAAGGGCGGCTATTTCCCGGTTCCGCCGGTGGATTCCTCACAGGATCTGCGTTCTACCATGTGCTTGACCATGGCGGAAATGGGCCTGGTGGTGGAAGCGCATCATCACGAAGTGGCGACCGCCGGCCAGAATGAAGTGGCTACCCGCTTCAACACCCTGACCAAAAAAGCCGACGAAATTCAGATCTACAAATACGTCGTCCATAACGTTGCCCACGCGTTCGGCAAAACCGCGACCTTTATGCCGAAACCGATTTTTGGCGATAACGGCTCCGGCATGCACTGCCATATGTCCTTGACCAAAGACGGCAACAACCTGTTCTCCGGCGACAAGTACGGCGGCCTGTCCGAAGCGGCGCTGTTCTATATCGGCGGCGTTATCAAGCATGCCAAAGCCATCAATGCCTTGACCAACCCGACCACCAACTCTTACAAGCGTCTGGTCCCGGGTTATGAAGCGCCGGTCATGCTGGCTTACTCCGCCCGTAACCGCTCCGCTTCCATCCGTATTCCGGTGGTCGCCAGCCCGAAAGCACGCCGTATCGAAGTGCGCTTCCCGGATCCGGCCGCCAACCCGTACCTGGCGTTCTCCGCGCTGTTGATGGCCGGCCTGGATGGCATTATCAACAAAATCCATCCTGGCGACGCCATGGATAAGAACCTCTACGATCTGCCGGCGGAAGAAGCCAGCGAAATCCCAACCGTGGCCGGCTCCCTTGAGGAAGCATTGAACGCCCTGGATGCGGATCGCGAGTTCCTGACCCGCGGCGGCGTGTTTACCGACGACACCATCGATGCCTATATCACGCTGCGCACGGAAGAAAATGACCGCGTACGCATGACGCCGCACCCGGTGGAGTTCGAGCTGTATTACAGCGTTTAATCACCCGAGTTTTTTGTTGCCGTGGAAACTTTCAGCCCATCTTCGGATGGGCTTTTTTCTCCACCAAACCTGGCGCGATGCCATGCGCCATCACCGACAATCAAGCGCTTTGCACTAACAGAGTGCGGGAGACTGCTAAATGGCAACCGGCACACTGCCCGAAGCTGGGCAGATCCTTAATTCATTAATCACCAGTATTTTGCTGCTGGATAATGATCTGGCGGTGCATTACGCCAACCCGGCCGCGCAGCAACTGCTGGCACAAAGCTCACGTAAGCTGTTCGGCACCCCGCTGCCGGAATTGCTGGGCTATTTTTCCCTCAATGTCGAGCTGATGCGCGAAAGTCTGGACGCAGGACAGGGATTCACCGATAACGAAGTGACGCTGGTGGTGGACGGCAGGGCGCATATCCTGTCGCTGACCGCGCAGCGGCTGCCGGAAGAGACTATTCTGATGGAGCTGGCGCCGATGGATAATCAGCGTCGCCTCAGCCAGGAACAACTGCAGCATGCGCAGCAGGTGGCGGCGCGGGATCTGGTGCGCGGCCTTGCCCATGAGATCAAAAATCCCCTTGGCGGCCTGCGCGGCGCGGCGCAGCTGCTGGCTAAAGCGCTGCCGGACCCGGCGCTGACGGAATACACCAAGGTGATCATCGAACAGGCCGATCGGTTGCGCAATCTGGTCGACCGCTTATTGGGCCCACAGCAGCCCGGTATGCATGTGACACAAAGTATTCATCAGGTCTGCGAGAGGGTGTTTAAGCTGGTGTCGCTTGAGATGCCGGACAATGTCACGCTGGTGCGGGATTATGATCCCAGCCTGCCGGAGTTGACCCATGATCCCGATCAGATGGAACAAGTCTTGCTGAATATCACCCGCAATTCGCTGCAGGCGCTGGGCGAGGAGGGCGGCACCATCACCCTCAGAACGCGTACCGCCTTCCAGCTGACGCTGCACGGGGTGCGTTACCGGCTGGTGGCGCGCATCGATATCGAGGACGACGGCCCGGGAATTCCGGCGCAATTGCAAGATACGCTGTTTTATCCCATGGTCAGCGGCCGCGAAGGGGGAACCGGCCTGGGACTTTCCATCGCCCGCAGTCTGATCGATCAGAATTCAGGAAAGATTGAATTTAACAGTTGGCCGGGACATACCGAGTTTTCGGTCTACCTGCCTATTCGCCAGTGAGGTTCTGTATGCAACGAGGGATAGTCTGGATCGTCGACGACGATAGCTCCATCCGCTGGGTGCTTGAACGCGCACTCACTGGAGCCGGGTTGACCTGCACCACCTTTGAAGGTGGCAGCCAGGTGCTGGACGCGCTCGCCACCCAAACGCCGGACGTATTATTATCCGATATTCGCATGCCCGGCATGGATGGGCTGGCATTGCTCAAGCAAATTAAACAGCGTCATCCGATGCTGCCGGTCATCATCATGACCGCCCATTCAGATTTGGATGCTGCAGTCAGCGCTTACCAGCAAGGGGCGTTCGACTATTTACCGAAACCCTTCGATATCGACGAGGCGGTTGCTTTGGTGGAGCGCGCGGTCAGCCACTACCTGGAGCAGCAGCAGCCCCCGCGCAGTCAGCCCGCCAGCGGCCCTACCGCCGATATCATTGGCGAAGCGCCGGCGATGCAGGACGTATTCCGTATCATCGGCCGGCTGTCGCGCTCGTCTATCAGCGTGCTCATCAACGGCGAATCCGGCACCGGTAAAGAACTGGTGGCGCACGCCCTGCACCGCCATAGCCCGCGCGCCAAGGCGCCGTTTATCGCGCTGAATATGGCGGCGATTCCGAAGGATTTGATTGAGTCGGAATTGTTTGGCCATGAAAAAGGGGCGTTTACCGGCGCCAATCAAATCCGTCAGGGCCGTTTCGAGCAGGCCGACGGCGGCACGCTGTTTTTGGACGAGATCGGCGATATGCCGTTGGATGTGCAAACCCGTCTGTTACGCGTGCTGGCGGACGGCCAGTTTTACCGCGTCGGCGGTTATGCCCCGGTGAAGGTGGATGTGCGCATTATCGCCGCCACCCACCAAAACCTGGAACTGCGCGTGCAGGAAGGTCGTTTTCGCGAGGATTTATTCCATCGTCTGAACGTTATCCGCGTGCATCTGCCGCCGTTGCGCGAGCGCCGGGAAGATATTCCACGGCTGGCGCGGTATTTCCTGCAGGTGGCGGCCAGGGAGCTAGGGGTGGAGCCGAAAAATCTGCACCCGGAGACCGAAACTGCACTGACTCGCCTGCCCTGGCCGGGAAACGTGCGCCAGTTGGAAAATACCTGCCGCTGGCTGACGGTGATGGCCGCCGGACAAGAAGTATTGATACAGGATCTGCCGCCGGAGCTGTTTGAAACCACCGCGCCGGACAACGTGGTGCAATCGCTGCCGGACAGCTGGGCCACCTTGCTGGCGCAGTGGGCCGATCGCGCGTTGCGTTCCGGTCATCAAAATTTGCTGTCGGAAGCACAGCCGGAGATGGAGCGCACCCTGCTGACCACCGCGTTGCGTCATACCCAGGGCCATAAGCAGGAGGCCGCCCGTTTACTCGGTTGGGGCCGTAACACGCTTACGCGCAAATTGAAAGAGCTGGGAATGGAGTGACCACTACTGCCCCGCACAGCGTGTGCCGGCAATGAAAATGGCGTATAAACAGTTTACATTGCCGGCCGGCTCAGTATTATTTCTGTGCACAAAGGGAGACAAGCCATGTTGCAGACACTGATGACGTGGGTGACGCATGGGTTGGACGCGGTCACCGTTGCGGGGCACGCCCCACAGACGGCGCTGGCGGCGGTCATGTGCGCCGCGCTCATTAATTCACTGAAGTGAGCGGCCGTCCTGCCACCCTCATCACGCCCCTTTCTGTCGGACGGCGGAAAGGGGCGATTTATATCACCCGGGAAAACTGCCGTTGGCGCTGGCTGGCGCGCAGATAGGCATCGAAACACATACAGATATTGCGCACCAACAGGCGGCCCCGGGGGGTTATTGCCAGCGCGCCGGCGCTCATCGTCACCAGTCCATCCGCCTCCAGCGGCGCCATCTGCGCCAAATTCTCGGCAAAGTAATCGGTAAAGCGAATGCCGTAGGCCGCTTCGATGACAGGATAATCGAGGCGAAACTGGCAAATCAGCGCTTTGATGACATCCCGACGCAGGCAATCGTCGCGGCTCAGCGCCACGCCGCGCCACAAACCGTTACCTTGCCGGTTTACGGCGTCGCGGTAGCTGCGCATGACTTTCTGATTTTGCGCATAATGATCGCCTATCATACTGATCGCCGACAGGCCAAGCCCCAACAGGTCGCTGCCGCCCTGAGTGGTATAGCCCTGGAAATTCCGGTGCAACCGCCCCTCCCGCTGGGCCAGCGCCAGTTCATCATCCGGCCGGGCGAAATGGTCCATGCCGATGAATTGATACCCCGCGTCGGTCAGGGTTGCGATACTGTACTGTAACAGAGCCAGTTTTTGCGCGGCATCGGGCAGATCCGCGTCCTTCAACTTGCGCTGCGCGGCAAATAAGGTTGGCATATGGGCGTAATTAAACACGCTCAAGCGCTGCGGTCCCAGCGCAATAACCCGCTGTAAGGTGTAAGCGAAGCGATCCAACGTCTGACGCGGCAGGCCGTAAATCAAATCAATGTTGGTCGAGCGGAACCCCAGACGGGTGGCGCGCTCAATCAGGCCAAAAATCAGCGCCTCATCCTGCTCGCGGTTGATGAGATGCTGCACCTCATCATTGAAATCCTGCACGCCGACGCTGATACGATTAAACCCTTGGCGCTGCAAATCATCAATCAGCTCCAGCGGAATATCCCGCGGATCGATTTCGATCGACAGCTCGGCGTCAGCGTCAAACGCGAAGTTTTCCCGCAGCAGCGCCATCAGCCGCGCTATCTGCGCCACCGATAAAAAGGTCGGCGTACCGCCGCCCCAGTGCATTTGTGTGACCCGCCTGCGGGCGAACAGCGGCGATCGCGCGCGGATTTCTTGCGCCAGCGTGTCGAGATACTCATCGACTTTTTCGCTATGACGCGTGACTATCTTATTGCAGCCGCAAAAATAGCACAGCTTGTGACAGAACGGGATGTGAACGTACAGCGACAGCGGCCGTTCGGGGTAACGGCTCGCCGCGGCGGCAAATGCGGCATCATTGTAGTTTTCGCTGAACTCCAGCGCGGTGGGATAGGACGTATAGCGCGGCCCGGCGTGATTATATTTCTGAATGAGGGCCGAATCCCATTCGATTGCTGGCAGTGATTTCACGGCTTACTCCTTACCCGAGGGCGTCGACGGCGCCGTCTGACGGGAGGAGCGGGTCGGCGTACCGCAGCGCGCGCCGCCCGCAGCCGCGCCTTGCGTCGCGAGAGGCGCCATAGTTTACCCGATAACCACACAAGATAACAGGTTAACAATAGCGCGAGCAGTAGCGTCAATGCCTGCAAGGGTTAGAAACTGTCTTTATCGTAGCCGCGTTTGAGGAGTTGCAGCATATCTTCCTGCTGCGTCGGCTCTTCCTCATCGTCAACAAGCTCAATGCCCAGTTCGGTCATCAGCTCATCGATACGATCAAGCGCCTGGTCCACATAGCGTTTCTCGGCGGTGGAAAGGGTTTCATCCTGCTCAAGGCGCTGTAGCAACGCATCCAGACGCTCGTCATTCTCCAGACGTGCCAGCTCCTGTTCGGCCGTTTCCTGCGGCTGTTGCAGCGGCGGCGCGCCAGAGGGCGCTTTGCGTGGCGCCACCGCCCCCTCCACCGTCAGCGCCACCGGCTTCTTGCTGCCGATACGGCTATCCTGCGGCGCACGGGTAGTCTGGCGCACGGTCTCGCCGCCGCCGCCCTGACTGCGCGAGCCGGCAGCCAGACCGCGGCGTTTTTTCTGCCGCTTACGTTCGCGCCCTTCGATATTCAACTCTTCGCGGCTTTTACGCTGCTTCTTCTTTCGCGCGTCGCCGGGCTTGCCGCGGCTGCCCCGTGCTGATGGATTCATGATGTTTGCTCTTGGGTAAGGGTAATAACGTCTACCGTTGCGGCGGAATCTATCAGAAAGCCGCGCAAGAAAAAAGGTGACTGCGCCCGCGGACGAAGATAAAAAACGCATCCCGGGCCATAACCGGTATAATTGCCACGAATATGCCATCGCCAAAGAGAGGATACCGTTGGCCAAATCCTATGACTATCAGATGACCCATTTCGTCACCAGCGCGCCGGATATCGGCCATTTGCCGGTCGACAGCGGTATTGAAATCGCTTTCGCCGGGCGCTCAAACGCCGGGAAATCCAGCGCGCTTAATACCCTGACCAACCAAAAAAGCTTGGCCAGGACCAGTAAAACCCCCGGACGCACCCAGCTTATCAATCTGTTTGAGGTGGAACCCGGCATCCGGCTGGTCGATCTGCCCGGCTACGGCTATGCCCAAGTGCCGGAAGAGCTGAAACTCAAGTGGCAACGCGCCTTGGGCGAATATCTGCAAATGCGCGACAGCCTCAAGGGGCTGGTGGTGTTAATGGATATCCGCCACCCGATGAAAGATCTTGACCAGCAAATGGTGCAATGGGCGGTCGATGTCAATATCCCGGTGCTGGTCCTGCTCACCAAAGCCGATAAGCTGGCTTCCGGCGCACGTAAGGCGCAGCTAAATCAAGTGCGCGAAGCGGCGCTGGCCTTTATGGGCGATGTTCAGGTTGAAACCTTTTCATCGCTAAAAAAACAGGGGGTGGATAAGCTGCGGCAAAAATTGGACGACTGGTATGACGCCATCCCGCCGGCGTTAGCGCCACAAGCCTCCCCGGAAGCAGAGTAAGGCACACGTTCCGCCGAGCGTCACGGCCGGGCGGTGATGCGAGCGCCGTTAAGCACCCTACCGCGGCGTTACGGCCTGATGACCATGGCCTTAAGCCCCGCCGGTTTCAACGCGGCGAGAGCCCTGTTAGCCTCCCTGCCCGCGACATCTCTGCCTACCTGGGCGATGGGGCGTATTGGCACGCCGCGCTAGCTTCATCAGAGACGGCGCTGCTCACGTCCTCGGCTCGTGGGAAGCAGCCAGCGTTTTGGGGGTACCGCCCGCCGCGATGACGATGACGATGACGACAACCCTGGCCGGATTTATCAGCGCCCAATAAAAAACGCCCCAGTCATTAAATGACTGGGGCGGCTAATACTTAGCCAAATCCGATTACGTGAAGTAAAAGGTCTGAAAGATAGAACATCGGTAATGACTCCAATTAGTAGAACATGTGTTTTTCGATGAAGGCTCCGATGACTTTTTCGTGGATCTCGACAGAGCGCGAGAAGCAAATCGTTTTACGCGCCAGTCGTTTAATGCGGGTACGGAGCG
>NZ_FRDB01000178.1 GCF_900143145.1 Candidatus Sodalis sp. SoCistrobi | reverse complement strand
CGGCGACTCCTACGATAATGCGATGGCAGAGAGTATCAACGGGTTGTACAAAACGGAGGTTATCCACCGCGGGAGCTGGAAAAACCGGACGGAAGTGGAGTTGGCCACGCTGGACTGGGTGGACTGGTACAACAACAGAAGGCTGCTCGGGCGGCTGGGTTACATCCCTCCTACTGAAGCCGAAATGAACTATTACGCTTTGCAATTAGCATCAGAGGAAGCGGCGTAGTATTGCCAAAATTACTCTCTAATAAACTCGGGGTTATTCAGAGCAATAACATCCTGGTTTACCGACATCTGACCGCGAATGGCATCGGCCACCGCTTTTAATGCCCCCCACCCGCCGGCAGAGCCGCCATAAGGCGCCAGCCCGATTGTGCTATTTTTCTGTTTCATCTTTACCCCATTTTTACCGATGGCTCAGGCATAATGCCCTTTTAAGTGTAGGACATTGCCGCAGGCACGCCGTCGGACGGGGCGGCGGCAAGCAATCATTCACCGGAGAGAGGGGTTATCATGACGGTAAATTGGTGCGACTGGCACCACAGCGAGGTGAGCGCACCGGTACTTTACCAACTGCTGGCGTTGCGCAGCGCGGTATTCGTTCTTGAACAACAGTGTCTATACGCGGATATGGAGGGCGACAATCGGCATATTGCCGGCTTTGACGAAGCGGGGCTGATGGCGTGCGCCCGTTTGCTGGTGCAGCGGGACGCGGTGAGTATCGGACGGGTGGTGATTGCCCCCCGCGCGCGCGCGGTTTGGGTTTGGGGGCGCAGTTAATGGGTCGTGCGCTGGCGTCGTGCGCCGCGCACTGGCCGGAGAAACCGGTACCCTTTCCGCCCAGGCGCATTTGCAAGCCTTTTACCGCGGTCTGGGGTTTGCCGCGGTGACGAGTCCGTACGATGAAGATGGCATTCCCCATATCGGCATGCGTCGCCCGCCCTCGTGCACGTTAAAGGACTCACAAACGCATGGCCAATAAGCCGATCAGTTAGATCCACTGCGACAGACTCATTTCGGCGGTAATACCGGGGCCGAAGCCGGCGATAATCGCCTTGCCGCCGCGTGCGAAAATCCCTTTTTCATGCATGCGGCGGTAGGCCTCGAACACTACCGAACTGGCGATATTGCCGCAATTGACCAGCGTGTCGCGGCTGAAAGAAAACTGCTCTAAATCCACGCGCAGATACTTGGCAAGATCATCCAGGATACGCGGCCCGCCGGCGTGAATAATGTAATAGGCCAGGTTCTCGATATCCCAGCCGTGATCGCAGGCCAATTGACGCATCACCGGTGCAAGCGGTTTCATGGTGCCCGGCACGCGCTTGTCCAGGCGGAAATGAAAACCGGTGTCTTTCACCTGATAGCGGATCCATTCATCGGTTTCAGGGATCAGATAGCTGCCGTTGCGTTCGAGCGACAGACCCTCGCCGGGTTCCGCGGTGACCACCGCTGCGCTGATGGCATCGCCAAATAGCCCATCGGAAAGCAGACTGCCGACGTCGCCATCGGTGGGCTGATAACTCAGCGAGCAAAACTCGCAGCTGATGATTAATACGTTGCTGCCGGGATGGGCCAGAACATAATCATGCGCCCGATTGATGGCGGCGCCGCCGGCGGCACAGCCCAGCTGGGCGATGGGCAATTGCATGGTGTTATCCGGTAGCCCCATATGATTAATAAGCCAGGCGGTTAGCGATGGCATCAAAAAACCCGAACAAGAGACATAGATAATCGCGGCGATTTGGCTGGCGCTGACGGCGGCATTGTTCAGCGCTTGCTCAACCACGCCGGGCACCAAACGTTTAGACTCGTATTCAAATACTGAATTCCGGTAGCCAAAACCGGGATGTAACGTGGCGAGTTCAATTGGCTGTATAATATGTCTTTTCATGACGCCGGTATTAATAATCAATTCTATCGATTTTTCCAGATTAGGATTGTCTTTAAAATTTGTCCTGGCTAAATTAATCGTGTCTTGCTGGCTAATAATGTATTCCGGCAAATAAACTGCTGGCTTGTGCAAGGTTGGCATATTTATAGTCTCCATAATTACTTGAATAATATCGAGTTATCAAGATGAGCGATTATCCTTGTCGGCGCTCATATTGTTAAGTTGGCTCATGTTTGTCAATGTGCTTTGGCAGCAGTATTAATTTTCCCGCAGCATCGTTTCAGGAAAATTCACAGATATATAAATGGCTTAATTATGGTATTTGCGGTTTGCGCTAGCGGGTGATCAAGCAGGGAAATATATGTTTACGCTCGCAGCTATTGCAGGCATTAATAACGGTCTTTATTTGTCTTTTCACCACCTCGCCACAAACAGATGATAAATTGTGGCGGGAAGTGTTTTACCCGCTGGCGCAGGCTCAACCCGCCGGCAATCGCCCGTATATTGGCGGCCAAGTAGGGCGATATGATCGCTTCCTGCAATTTCCAACCATCGCTATCCCTTAAATTGCCCTTAACAACAGCGGTTGAGCGATTGGGGGAGACATGTTACGACGAATTTTCGCGCCGAGTCACGTTTTGGCGTCTTTAACAAATTATCCGGCCGGCGGCCACCGGGCACTTCTTGCCACGGTGGCGCGGCTTAACACCGTCGCGCGCGTCTCCAATACGGCCGCTGACGGCGACACGGCGAGGCAACAAAGTGTGCCGACGCCCACGATTCAGGGCCGGCGCGGTGGTGATTACATTACCTGCGTCATTTCGCCGCAGAAGGGGGACTATCAGTTAGCGCAGATTGCCGGCGATGTTTACGCTGAACATTCCACTTTGCCACCGGGTGCTTTCCGTCGTTTTACCGCCGCCGATTTGCGCCGTTATGGTTTCGATGAGCGCGTGCTGCGCGATCCGTGTTCAGGCTTTCAAGCCAATTTCTATGGCAACGGCAGGCAGGTGGCGCTGGCTTTTGCCGGCACTAATGATTTTAACGACTGGCTGACCAATATACGCGCATCGCTGGGCTTCCGGGATGCACAATATCGAGAGTCCGTCGCATTGGCGCGGCAAGCCAAACGGCGTTTTGGCGACAAAGTGCTGTTTACCGGTCATTCTCTTGGCGGTTCGCTGGCCGCGACCGCCGCCGTGGCGACCGGCTCGTTGGCCGTCACCTTCAACCCGGCAGGCGTGGCAAAGAAATCTTAAGCCGCTATGGCGCGTCGCCCATCAGGGCGAGATGGCGGGCGGGTAACGGCAGCATCCGCTGTTACAGTGGGCAATATGATCCGCTGTATTGCGCGCAGCGCTGGCTGCCACCGCTGCCGAGGGTACCGGGACATCGCATTATGCTCAGGCCGCCGGCGGAACTTGCCGGTAACGTGCCGCTGCTGCAGGCGATGGTTTCATTCTGGCGGGCGCACGGCATTAAAAACGTCATCGCGGCCATGGGTCGTGCCTTCACGTCTGCCGTTTATGGATAGGGATTGTTTTCTCAGACCTGCCGCGTTTGGGTAAGAGATTTTCTTTTCAGGTCCGCCGATTAGGGGGCAGGATTTTCCTTTCCAGGGCCGCCGAGTAGGGGCCATGGTTTCCCTTTTCAGGCCTACCGCGTTTGGGTAAGGGATTTTTTTTGAGGCGCGGTGTGGATGGCTAATGGAAAAAACGGTCTGGACGGAAGGGCGCTAATAACGACGCAGGCTGGCCTGTTATCAGCTCTTGCGCCGTCAGCGTCGCCAGCAGCGCCGCCAGCGTCACCCCGCTGTGGGTGACCAGGAGGTGATAGCCCGTAATGCCCGGCAAAGGGCCGGCCGCGGGCAACCCGTCTTGCGGCAACGCACGAATGCCGGTGGTGACCTGATAATCCGTTACACCCCGCAAGCCTGGCAACAGTCGGGCGGCTTGTGCTAATAGCGCGGCTGCCGCCTGGTCCCGGCCGGTGGGAGATTCGGTGAGCGCCCAAGACACCTCCAGATCGTTAGGACAGATAAGACTATGATCGGGACCGTCGGGGCGGATATCGAACGTCGGGGTGATAAGGACGTGACGGACCGGCGCCGCGGCTGATGGCACCCGCACCAGCAAGCCCGCGGTGGGGGCGAGCGGCGGGGCGAGATCCGGTTGGAAAGGCGGGCTATCGGCCCAGCGCCCGCAACAGTTCACGACCCTGTCGGCATGGAGCGCACGGCCGTTAGCCAGGGTGACGCCGGTAACGCGATTGCCCTGACGGATGATGGCGGTAACGGGGGTGGCGGTGGACACGCTGCCGCCGCCGTCGATTACCGCATCCAGCAGGGTGTCGATGTACAGCCGCGTATCCAGCCAACCCTCCCGTTCACACCACAACACCGGCGTGGTGGGTACGGCGTCGCGTGCCAGCGCCGGTTCTTGCGCCAGTAGCGTCTCTTTGTCCAGCCAGCGAACTGGGTACCCCCATGCCGTCAACTGCTCTGCCTTCGTCGCCAGCGCAGGGGCGTCATGCGGATGACGATACTCGGCGCTGCCGGTGAGATGTAACCAGCGACGGTGAGGAAAGCGCGCCTGCAGCGCTTGATGCGCGTCTATGCCGGCATCATTCAAGCGTTGATAGTCCCGCGGCGGTTTGCCGTGGGCGTTGACCCAGGCGAAAGAGGTGCCGGACGTGCCGCTGACCCGTTCGCCGGCGTCGAGTACGGTCACGCTGGCGCCGAGATTGATAGCTTCAAAGGCCAGTGACGCGCCGATCACGCCGGCGCCGATAATGATGATTTCCATTCGCTTTGCCTGTTGATGTTTCGCGGGGCTGTGCCGGCGCTTCGTCGACGTCCGCAAAAATAATGGAAATTGAGAGTTTACAGGTTAATGATTGGGCGGGCGGGACGCAAGCGCTGCCGTTTGGAAGCCAACGCAGGCAAAAGACATTCTTAAAGCCGCCGGCGGCGCAACGCCACCGGCGTGGGACGATTAATGAGGCAGCATAGTGCTCATGATGATGGAGGTAATGATCCCCGTGGCGGCGGCAATCAACACATAATTGCCGTCGATATAGGCCCAATGTTCTCCGTACGGCGGCGCCTGCAGGCCGCGCGCATGCCAATCGTAAACGCGATAATCATCGCCGCGAAAACGCCGGGGGGCGGGATGGCCGCGGCGGAAGTCATGGCCGTTCCAGGCGAAATGATCACGTGGGCCGCCGGGCCTGCCCGGATTGCCGTGCGGACCCCCCTCATGACCACGGCCACCGCCGGGACCTCCCTCATGGCCGCCGCCATGCCCGCCGCCGCGTCCTCCAGGTCCACTCTGATTGCCTTGCCCGCCGCCGTGTCCTCCTGGTCCACCCTGACCGCCATGGCCCTGTTGCCACTGCTGCTGGGATGGCTGTCCCTGCGGGCCGTCGGCCCGGGAAAACGCGGAAAAACTACTGCTGGTCGCGAATACCGTCATAACCAATGCAAGCGTGGTCTTTTTCATTAGTGATTCCTCATTAAACAACTGCCGGGTATTGCCTGTTATTGACTAATATGGAATACACTTTGGCGGTATTAAATAACGAAATGTCTTAAAAGGGTCGATCTGACTCAGCTTTACTTCGTTTAGTAAATTCTAAACATATGTAACAGGAAAAACGCATCTTGGCTTGTTCCTCGCGGCGTAGTGGAAAAGGCAGAAGATGACCGACGATAAGCGTAATGACGCACGGCGCTTTACGGCGATTGATAATATTGCTCATCCTGCTCGCTGAGTGAAAAGCGTGGTAATGATTCCAATTAGTAGAACATGTGTTTTTCGATGAAGGCTCCGATGACTTTTTCGTGGATCTCGACAGAGCGCGAGAAGCAAATCGTTTTACGCGCCAGTCGTTTAATGCGGGTACGGAGCGTCAGGTTATTGCGCTCTATACGTTGCGTGAAGATCTTGCCAGTCAGATGTTTCTGCTTCGGCACCTCTCTTGCATAGCTGCCCCAGTTGTCACTGGTAATCATGC
>NZ_FRDB01000091.1 GCF_900143145.1 Candidatus Sodalis sp. SoCistrobi | reverse complement strand
CATATGCTGTTTAACCAGCGTCTGATATCGGCGGGTAAGGCGAGAGTCAATCCCGCCAACAGATAGGTTGAAATCATTCTGCAAAGTAATAACAGGTATCACGATAAATGTGTAGATACCTATGCTTTATAGGGTTTAATGTCGTCCACGATGCGGATGTTGAGGTTGACCTGGTCCAGGCGCAACGCTTCGGCCAGCCAGGTCGGCCCCTGAATGACGAATAAATAGAAGTATTCGGCGGTATCCAGGAAGGCGTCTTGATAGCCGAGTTCAGTTTGCAGCGCCTGAACTTCATCGCGCGGGTAACCCGTGACGATGCGGTCCACCAGCGTCGAGCAGAAGGTATTGCTGTCGTTCAGCCAGCCGACGAATTCCGCCGGCAGCGCCCACAGGTCGGCATAGCGCAGCACCATGTCGCGCAGCGCGTCACCGTTGTAATCGATGAGCTCGCAGGGGATAAGCACCCAGCCTTTATCCGCCGCGCCGTCAAAATGGCAGAAGCGCTCGTAAAGCAGGCGCGTCAGTTTGCCGGGGTAGCTTTGCGGCGGCGTATCCTGCAGCCGATCGCCCGCGTTAAAACTGATGCCGGCTTCGGTGGTGTTGGAAAAGACAAAACGAATATTGGCATCATGGGCCAGCGCCAGATAGTCATCGAACTGGCGGTAAACATTGATCTCACGGTTGACCGAGCGGATAACGCGCGATTGCCGCACCGCTTCGCCCTGTTCGTTCAGGCCGCGGATAATCGTGGTATACAGGCCGTCCTGGGTCGACAATGACGGTGGGAAATCGGTATCAATCGGGCGCACAACCACGACGCCGGCGTCGAGGTCGGTTTGTTCGTTCAGCAGATCCAGCTGCCAGTCGACAAAGGCGCGCAAAAAATTCCCTTCGCCGAACTGGATAACGCGGTTGGTGTACTGGCGACCGGGAAAATTTTGACGATTTAGCGTTTGCATTCGGGGGTTACCTTTATATAAAGCCGATGCCGGACGGGCCAGGGGCCCGTCCAACGTCATCAGAGTTCAATGGCAAAGTAGTTTTTAGCGTTGTCGAAGCAGATGTTCTTCACCATCTCGCCGAGCAACTGCATATCCGCCGGCGCTTCGCCCTGTTCTACCCAGTGGCCGATCATCCGGCACAGAATGCGGCGGAAGTATTCGTGACGGGTGTAGGACAGGAAGCTGCGGCTGTCGGTCAGCATGCCGACAAAGCGGCTGAGCAGCCCCAGATTGGCCAGTTGCGTCATCTGCCGTTCCATGCCGTCCTTCTGATCGTTGAACCACCAGCCGGAACCGAATTGCATTTTGCCGGGCATGCCTTCGCCCTGGAAATTACCGACCATGGTGCCGATGGTTTCGTTGTCGCTCGGGTTCAGGCAATAAAGGATGGTTTTCGGCAGCGCATCGTTTTTCGCCTGCGCGTCCAACAGACGGGACAGGTTTTGCGCCACCGGTTGATCGTTGGCGGAATCGAAACCGGTATCGGGGCCGAGGAGTTTCAGCATGCGGCTATTGTTATTGCGCAACGCGCCGATGTGATACTGCTGTACCCAGCCGCGGCGGGCGTACTCCGCACCGAGGAACACCAGTACCGCGGTCTTGAACTGGGCGATTTCCTCGGCGTTCGGCAGCGTGCCGTCCAGGCGACGGGCCAGAATGCCATCCAGCGTGTGCGTATCGGCTTCGCCATACACCACGACGTCGAGGGCGTGGTCAGAGACCCGGCAGCCGTGCGCGGCGAAGTGATCCAGACGTTTCGACAATGCGTCGCAAAGAGCGTTAAATCCGCTGATAGCGGTGTCTGCCGCGCCTTCGAGTTTCTTCAGATAATCGACATAGCCTTCGGCTTCAATATTGAAGGATTTATCCGGACGCCAGCTGGGCAGCACTTTAATAGCGAAGCTGCTGTCTTGCGCCACGGCTTTATGATGGCGCAGGTCATCGATCGGATCGTCGGTGGTGCCGACCATTTTCACGTTCATCTGTTGCATGATGCCGCGGGCGGTAAAGTTATCCTGCTCCAGCAGGGCGTTACCACGGTCCCAGATTTGCCGCGCGGTCGCCGGCGATAATAAGGTGTCGGTAATGCCGAACGGACGGCGTAACTCCAGATGGGTCCAATGATAGAGCGGGTTGCCGATGGTGTGCGGCACGGTCTGCGCCCAGGCTTCAAATTTTTCCCAGTCGCCGGCGTCGCCGGTACAAAAACGTTCGGCCACGCCGTTGGTGCGCATCGCGCGCCATTTATAGTGGTCCCCTTTCAGCCAGATGTCGTACAGGTTTTTAAACCGGTAATTCTGCGCGATCTGTTCCGGCGGCAAATGGCAGTGATAATCAAAAATCGGCTGGTCTTTCGCATAGTCATGATACAAACGGCGGGTGAATTCGCTATCCAGCAAAAAATCTTCAGTTAAAAACGCGGTCATAACAGGCTCCTCACCTTCGTTTTTTTAAGCTATGTTTCCAAAATGTTGAAAGATGTTATACCAATTTAGGACCAACTGATTGGATTTCAAGCCCTGTCGTAGCGAACACCCTTCATGAATCAACAAAAATGTCACATTTTTGCGCCAAAACCGGGGTAAAGGCCGGTTGGCGGGACAGAATTATTATCCATTAAATTATTAATGGTTTTTGTGATGGTCCTCAACTTTTAAATCTGTATGACAAGTTATCGTAACGCCGTTTTCAGTCAGGACTCAAGTTTTGTTTATTGGCGAGGACCGCAGGGCGTTTAGCGACACCCAAGCGGGGTGGGTGCGATTCAGAAGAGCCGGCGGTTAACCGGCCCGCTGAAAAGCCGCACCGACAGGACGCAACACCCTGGGCAGCCTGATAAAAACGATACCTAGGGGAACACCCTACGTTGGGTTCTCTATATCTCACCGTCGAGCCACCGACCGAGCAGTTGGATTGACGGCACTACTATTGGGAGAAGTTTTAATGCGTAAGATTAAAGGGTTACGCTGGTATATGATCGCCCTGGTCACCGTAGGCACGGTGCTGGGCTACCTGACGCGTAACGCCATTGCGGTGGCGGCCCCGACGTTGCAGGATCAACTGCACATTACCACTCAGCAATACTCTTATATTATCGCCGCCTATTCCGCCTGTTATACCATTATGCAACCGGTAGCGGGTTATGTCCTGGATATGCTGGGTACCAAGGTCGGCTATGCGGTATTCGCGATAATGTGGGCGGTGTTCTGTATGGCCACGGCGCTGGCCAGCAGCTGGGGCGGTTTGGCTATTGCCCGCGGTGCGGTGGGGATGGCGGAAGCTGCGATGATCCCGGCCTGCCTGAAGGCCAGCAGCGAATGGTTCCCGGCCAAAGAGCGCTCCATTGCGGTCGGCTATTTTAACGTCGGCTCCTCCATCGGCGCCATGGTGGCACCGCCGCTGGTGGTCTGGGCGATTATGATCCACAGCTGGGAAATGGCGTTCATCATTACCGGCGTATTGAGTCTTATCTGGGCACTTTGCTGGCTGGTATTCTATAAGCACCCGAAACAGCAGAAGAAATTGTCGGACGAAGAACGCGATTACATTCTTGGCGGTCAGGAAGCCCAGCATCAGGTCGACAACGGCAAAAAAATGAGCGCCTGGGAAATCCTGCATAACCGCCAGTTCTGGGGTATAGCGCTGCCGCGTTTCCTGGCTGAACCGGCCTGGGGGACGTTCAACGCCTGGATCCCGCTGTTCATGTTCAAGGCATATGGCTTCAACCTGAAAGAGATCGCCATGTTCGCCTGGATGCCGATGCTGTTCGCCGATCTGGGCTGCATCGTCGACGGCTACATGCCTCCGTTCTTCCAGCGTGTCTTTGGCGTGAACCTGATCGTCTCGCGCAAACTGGTGGTGACCCTGGGCGCGTTCTTGATGATTGGCCCCGGCATGATCGGCCTGTTCACCAGCCCCTATGTGGCTATCGGCCTGCTGTGCATCGGCGGTTTCGCCCACCAGTCACTGTCGGGTGCGCTGATTACCCTGTCTTCGGATGTCTTTGGCCGTAATGAAGTGGCTACCGCCAACGGCCTAACCGGCATGGCCGCCTGGCTGGCCAGTACCCTGTTCGCCCTGGTGGTCGGGGCGCTGGCGGACACGATCGGCTTTAGCCCGCTGTTTGCGGTCCTGGCGCTGTTCGATTTGTTAGGCGCCCTGTGCATCTGGACCATTCTGAAAAACCGTCCGGTGGATGAGCTGGAATCACAGAGAACCCCGGCGACCGTGTAACGCCGCCCAGGCGCGCCAGCGCAGGCTGTCTGCCTGGCGCTCCTCTTCTCTGCCCCGCTCCCCGGCGACGGTTTTACACCGCGCCGGGGATTTTTATCCTCGCGCCGTGAGGAAGTTAAAGAACCGTAAGACCGGGTAGCGCATCTGGCCGATGACCGCGAAAAGTGGTATAACAAATACGTGCCGGCACCCCTTTTGTCCTGTCGGCACCGGCCGCTGAACCTCAGCGCCACCCTTTCTCTGTATTGTGAAGAGCATGCAAAATGGAACCCACTGAAACCCGCAGATTATACCAGCAGCTGGCGGCCGAACTGAAACGGCGCATCGAATCCGGTAGTTATCCGGTCGGCGAGAAGCTGCCGGCGGAACGTTATATCGCCGAGGAGATGAACGTCAGCCGCACGGTGGTGCGGGAAGCGATCATCATGCTTGAGGTGGAAGGCTATGTGGAAGTACGCAAAGGCTCGGGTATCCATGTCATCGCCAATCAGCAAAAACACCTGCTCTTGCCCGCAGGCGAAACTGAGGCTGCGGCGCCCGGTCCGTTCGAGATGCTGCAGGCGCGACAGCTGATCGAAAGCAACATTGCCGAATTTGCGGCGACCCAGGTGTCGAAACAGGACATTGTCCTGCTAATGGAAATCCAGGAAAACGCGCGTCAGGAAGACCGATTCCGCGATTCGCAATGGGACTTGAAATTCCACGTTCAGGTGGCGCTCGCCACCGGCAACAGCGCGATGGCGACCATTGTGGAACAGATGTGGACCCAGCGGGTGCATAATCCCTACTGGATCAAGCTACATGAGCATATCGACGACAAAGCGATAGAAAGCTGGTGCGTCGATCATGACCAAATCCTCAAGGCGCTGATCCGTAAAGATCCCTACGCCGCCAAACTGGCGATGTGGCAGCATCTGGAAAACACCAAGCAGATGCTGTTCCATGCCACCACCGACGATTTTGAATCCAGCGTCGACCGCTATATGTTCAGCGACAACCCCGTGGTGCACCTGGATAGCGTGGCCAACGGGGTAAAATGACAGGCGTACCGCCGCAGGCTTAGGCCTCAAGCGTCAGCAGGGCGAACGTAGCCAACCAATGGGCGCCCATGTAGTTGGTGTCCAAATGCGCCAGCGCGGCATGCAGATGCGTCGCCGCCACCTGCTGTATCCAGTGATCCGGCGCCGTTGTCAACCGCCGGGCCAGGGCGCGCCAGCACCAGGCGCGGCTGAGGTTCAACCCGTCAAGATGGGCAATCTTAGGGTCAAAGCGGTCGCTGACGAAGACCGGGGTAAAGAGCGTCGCCGGCTGGCGTGCGCCAAGCTCAGGCAAGAACCCCTGCCACCAGGCGCTGAACTCAGCGTCCGCTAAACAGCGGGACATATAAACCGCTTCAATCAGGGTCGGCGATAAAAACTCATCCCCCGCCGGCTCCCAGACCTGACAGGCGCGATCGCCGCCGAACCAGCGTTTTCCTCCCTCCACCAGCACCGTTTCCAGCGCCGTGTCCTGCCGCCAGCGCGCGTAATCCAGCGCCAATACCCCGGCAAAAGCGCTATTAAAGTGGGTGCCGGTACGGATAGGGTACGTTTGCAGCGGCCAGAATTTTTTGAAACTCGCCGCCATATGATCCGCCAGCGGCGCCAGCGCGTGGGCGTGGGGGCGCAGACGATCATCGTGCCCGGCGCCGAGCTCGACCACCAGTTTCAGCAGCCAGGCCCAGCCGTAGGGCCGCTCAAAGCTGCCGCGATTAGGTTGCACAAAGTAGGCCAGCTCTTGCGCTATCGCGTCGGGTGTCAGGCGGCGGGTAAACAGCGCCCGGGCCGCCTCCGCTTCCGCCAGCCGGGGAAAGCGGTGGGCAATGCGCGCCAGCAGCCAATAGCTATGCACGCAAGAGTGCCAATCATAGCTGCCGAAGAACACGGGGTGCAGACCGCGCGGCCCGTCGATGTCCCGTTCGTCCTGCAGATTGTGCATGATGTGGTTGGGATACTCGCGCTCCACATGCCCCAGGGCGATGCGCGCCATCGCCGCGGCCCGTTCGTCGTCCAATAAAAACGCTTCGCTTTGCAGGGTGTTCATTCATTTTTCCTTATTTTCCGGGCGGGTTCAAAAACGGAACACCAGCAGGGACATCAAAATAATATTGATAATTAACAGCATGATGGCGGTGGGGAACTGGACTTTAATCACCCCATGTTGATCGGAAAGCTCCAGCAGCGCCGCAGGGACAATATTAAAATTGGCCGCCATGGGAGTAATCAATGTGCCGCAAAAGCCGGCCAACATGCCGATAGCGGACATAATGGCCGGATTGCCGCCCATATGGCCGACGATGATAGGCAAACCGATGCCCGCGGTCATGATGGGAAAGGCCGCAAAGGCGTTGCCCATGATAATGGTAAACAGCGCCATGCCGATGCAATAGGTGGCCACCGCGACGACGGGCAGGCCCAGCGGGATGACATCGGTAATCAGCCCAGCCACCAGCTTGCCCACGCCGGCCAGGGCGAAAATTCCCCCCCAACGCCGCCAGCATCTGCGGCAAAACGCTGGCCCAGCCAATGGCGTCCAGTAGCCGTCTACCCTCGTGCATCGCGCTGGCGGGCGTTTCATGTAGCATCACCAGCGCCGCGAAAAAGGCGACGATAATCCCCAAACCGAGTGCCGCCAGCGTGGAAGAGCCGGCGGGTATCAGCAGCGCGCCGTTCCAGGTCAGGCTCTTGAAAGCAAAGGTGCCGAGCAATGTCACCAGTGGGATCAGCAACGCCGGAATAAATAGCCGGTTGCCAAAGCGGCTGGCGCGCACTTCTCGCTGCTCCAGGGACGTTTCCGCTTTGCCGCTGCGGCCAAGTCCGCCGAGGCCCGCGAGCAGGACCATGACGATCACCAGTATTCCATTAGCCAGCGCCGGTAAATAACTGCCGAAAATGAAGATAATCGCATTAATGCCCCAAAAACCGGCACTTTTCCAGCGTTTCGCGTTAGAACTATCACGTAGGTTTATTATTGCAGTGGCGGCAAACATGATGCCCACCAACAAATACAGGGCGTCCAGAATGGTCATCATTTATGCTCCCCGACCGGCCGCGATTTGCTTTGCGCCGTATAGCGCCGGATAAGCGCACGCTGGTAAAACGTTACGCGGGCGCTATGAATGATAAAGGCAAAAAAGGCGGTGGGGATGGCCCAAACGGCAAAATGCAACGGCTCGATAATATAACCATTTTGCTCCATAAACCCTTTCATCAATAAGATAGAGCCGATGGCGATAAATATGTCTTCCCCAAAAAAAACGCCGATATTATCGACCGCTGCACAGTGTGCCCGGATTTTTTCACGTTCCGCCTGAGGTAAATCCCCCAAACGTTTGCGTGCCGCCCCTTCGGCCATTGGCGCTATCAACGGGCGCACCATTTGCGCGTGGCCGCCGAGCGCGGTCAAGCCCAACGCGGCGGTCAATTGCCGCATCAGCATATACAATATCAAAATGCGCGACAGAGACGCGGCGTGGATGCGCGTGACCAGGCGCTGCGCCTGCTCGCGCAGACCACTGCGTTCCAGCAGGCCAATGACCGGCAGCGCCAGCCAGATTAGCGCCATATAGCGATTTTGCACATAGGCGGTGCCGAAATCGCTGACGACCGCGGGCAAATCCAGACCGCTGGTCAGCCCGGTGATGAGTCCCGCGAGCGTCACAACCACTAATGGGTTAAAACGCAGCGCAAAGCCGAGAATAACAATAACAATGCCTATTAAAGGCCACATAACGATACCCCGATAAATAGTGTGAATTGCCTTTACCCGTAGAGTGAAGGTGTCAGGAATAGCCCTCCCCAAGCCAACCCGGACAACGGGTAATATCCTTTCTAAGCTATTTTCTCGGTTATTGGAATATTTAATTAGCGTTCCTTCTTTAACAGAATAAAAAGTACGCATTTGCGCCAAAGCATAATCTGCGTGGCGGGCAGCGAAGCGCGGAATTATCGCCGTCGCGCGGCAGCGGTTAGTATCACCGTCAAGAAACCGATACAGGCTTAATTATCCTTTAGGCGAGAAAGTCTGCCGGCATAAATATCTTTACCGCTGGTTTTTTATGCTAATTAAACGCTGTACAGCGCCGCAAATATGCCACGCTTAGCCACACTCACCGGCGGTGATATTTTGCCGGCTAACCGCTTTAGGTCGGCCCGCTAAATTATCACGCGGCGCTTGACTCCCCCCGCCCAGCCATTCGCTGTCGCGGGTCCGTAGACATCCAAGGCGACCGGCGCCGCCGTGGCGCGGCAAAACAGGCTCCCCCCTATGTCACGCCGCCGGGCGCGCGGCGGGGCCGGCACTAAGTCAGTAACCGTGAGTTTATGTCAGCGGGTGTAAAACTCATGTCGCAGGGCGAATTTTTAACGTCAAAAGCGCTCATTGCGGCGTATTTTCGGCTATATTTCACTGTCTCAATGGAGATGCTTTTGTTACAGTATGGATGAATTATTTACACTTTCGCCGGTTCGCCAGCCGCCGCATCGCGGCCGGTTTTGCCCTCGTTTTAAACGCAGGGACGGGTTTTGCCGGCGCGCTGCGAAGCGTTAACCCAAGGTTCACGGCTAATAAGCGTCAACGCCGAAGCGCCAACGCACATACGCCCGCTTCTTCTTTTTCGACTTGGCGGCGGGCAGCAGCATGACACGCCGTCATTGGTTGAGAATACACAATGGATATCTTTAAGGAACTGTTGCACGCCCTCTGGCAACAGGATTTTGAAACACTTTCCGATCCGAGTCTGGTTTGGACCATTTATGTACTGGTGTTTGTCATCCTTTTTTTAGAAAACGGGCTACTGCCTGCCGCCTTTTTACCCGGCGATAGTTTACTGATATTAATTGGTGTGCTGATTGCCAAGGGGACGCTGAATTTTCCTCTGGTGCTGTTGCTACTCACCGTCGCCGCCAGCCTGGGCAGTTGGATAAGCTATCTACAGGGGAAATGGCTGGAAAATAACCGGGTGGTGAAAAGCTGGCTGGCCCATCTGCCGGCGCACTACCACCAGCGGGCGCACCGGATGTTTCACCGCCACGGGCTGTCTGCTTTGCTTATCGGTCGCTTTATCGCTTTTGTACGCACGCTGCTGCCGACCATTGCCGGCTTGTCCGGTCTGGGCAATTCACGTTTCCATTTCTTCAATTGGATCAGCGCCTTTTTGTGGGTATTTATCTTGACGCTGGTGGGGTTTATCCTCGGGAAAACGCCCGTCTTCCAGCGCTACGAAGAGGAGCTGATGCTATGTCTGATGTTGCTGCCGCTGGCGCTTCTGACGATTGGGTTGGTGAGTTCGCTGGTGGTCATCTGGCGCCGCAAACGGCTTACCGATTCGGATAAGGAACAATGAAAAAGTCAGGTTGTATTGGCTTTATAAAACGCTTCCGCCTCGGTCTGCTGGTCGTGGCCGTGCTGGTGTCGCTGACGCTATTATTGCCGGCCCTGTGCCATGACGACAGCACGCTGCAAATCACCGTGGCTCGCGAACGCGGTTCGCTACCGGACGGCTTTTTTCTTTATCAGCTCCTTGAGGATCGCGGCATACGGGTGAAAAGCATTACCCCCGCCAAAGACAGTATGATTATTCATTTGGACACCCCGGAACAAGCACAGGCGGCGCAGCTGGTATTGCAGCATCATCTGCCGGAAGATTATGCGATACTTAAAAGCCGCCGCTACAGCGGCTGGCAGTGGCTTTACCGCCCGTCCGACGACGAGGAGCGCCTGGGGTGAGCGCCCCTGGTTATCTTGCCCCGGCATTACGCCCTGCGGCGGGGCGCCGCTGCCCTATCCCCGGTGCGGCGGCCCTGTCCGGCGACCGCGTCCCTAACCGGATTAACCCTAAGAAATTGTTACCACTTTTTTGCCCTTTGGCGGATCCGGGGCTACGCTTACCTTAAGCGCTAAACATCAGAAGCCCTTCTGGCTTTTAGCATGACGACCGGCTTTATCGCACACAGTGCAGTGACCTATCAACCTGCGCTACGCCGCAATAGGCCGCGCTTCATGCCCAGACCCTGTCGCCGGGAGGCGCTAACGGCGCCAGCAGCGTCCTCGGGCATGACAGCGCCAGACGTAGCAGGGTTAAAAATAATTAATGATTGGTAAGGTGGGACAAGGGATTTTTTACACCAGCCCCCGATGCCAAAACGTCGAAGGAGTCTAAAAATGGTCAAAGATGCCACTTCTGAACATTTACGTGCGGAATTGAAATCACTGGCGGACACGTTGGAAGAGGTTCTGCGTGGTTCGGCCCAAAAGCCCAAAGCAGAGTTTGAAAAATTGCGTACCAAGGCGGAAAGCGCGCTGAAGGATACCCGCAGCCGTCTCGGCGATGGCGGTGAGCGTTTGGCGGAGCAAACCCGCGTGGTCGCGACCAAGGCAGATGAATACGTACACGAAAATCCCTGGGCGGGCATTGGCTCGGCGCCGTGGTCGGCTTTATCCTCGGTGCACTTATGAATCACCCCGGATAAATTAGAGTCTATACTTTAAAAGTGGAGGTCTCTATGACAACGACCAAACGTTACTCTCCGGAAGTCCGTGAACGGGCAGTTAATCTAGTGCTGGAAACTCAGCATGAGCA
>NZ_FRDB01000035.1 GCF_900143145.1 Candidatus Sodalis sp. SoCistrobi | reverse complement strand
TCATATGCTGTTTAACCAGCGTCTGATATCGGCGGGTAAGGCGAGAGTCAATCCCGCCAACAGATAGGTTGAAATCATTCTGCAAAGTAATAACAGGTATCACGATAAATGTGTAGATACCTATGCCGTAGGAGTCTGGACCGTGTCTCAGTTCCAGTGTGGCTGGTCATCCTCTCAGACCAGCTAGGGATCGTCGCCTAGGTGAGCCATTACCCCACCTACTAGCTAATCCCATCTGGGTTCATCCGATGGTGTGAGGCCCGAAGGTCCCCTACTTTGGTCTTGCGACGTTATGCGGTATTAGCTACCGTTTCTAGTAGTTATCCCCCGCCATCGGGCAGATCCCCAGACATTACTCACCCGTCCGCCGCTCGCCGGCAAAGAAGCAAGCTTCTTCCCGCTGCCGCTTGACTTGCATGTGTTAGGCCTGCCGCCAGCGTTCAATCTGAGCCATGATCAAACTCTTTAATTAAAAGCTTGATGCTCAAAGAATTAAAACTGGTATTCATATGAATATTTGTTGTTCACTCTTCAAGACTTGATATTTCGGTATGTCGATATCGTCTTGTGAGCGCCCACACAGATTGTCTGATAAATTGTTAAAGAGCAGTGCCGGGAGGCTGTTTTCTCGACCGGCGCGGTTGGCATATATTACGCTTTTCCGCTGTAGAGTCAAGCTTTTATTTGCCCGTAGCGGGCCGCCTGCCTCTGGCTGAGCCGGTGCGCCGCAGCGACTGTTCCCGGTCAGTGGAGGCGCATTATAGGGCCTTCACCGCCGTTGACAAGGATAAATAACTAAAATAGTTTTAATTGGTTTTTTTTTCAGCAAAACGCCCCGATCAGGGGTGCTGCGGCGCCTGTTTGGCGGGCAATTGCGCCAAATCGCCGGCAAAGGCAGAAACTTGCTGCCAATCGGTATATTCCACTTCTTTACTGCGATCGGTTTCACCGCCGGTCATGCGCATGATCATCTGGATCATGACCCGATCAAACCAGCGATAACGCGAATAACACAGCGCACCCGCAAATACGGCGCAAAGATCGGGACGCCAGGGCGTTTTCGCCAGGAATTTCCGGGTATAGGCATTGGTGGCTGGGGTGCGTTTATCGGGCTTGCGCGCGGTCAAATTGACGGCGTAAAACGCGCTGGGAATGCTGTGCAACCAATCAAGCTGCTGTGCGATAAAGCGGTCAAGATCCGCGGCAAAGCGGCCATAGCGAATCGACGCCCCCACTACCACCCGCTGATAACGTTGCAGATCAAGATCTTGTGCGAGGCGCAGATCGACTACATCACATTCGCAGCAATCGGTCAGATGGGCCGCAATCGCGCGCGCAATTTTGTGCGTTTGGCCATCATGGCTCAAATAGAGAATCAACGTTTTCATGGTAAACCTTGTATCACTCTCGCCAAAAGGTCGGCGTAAACAGGACCAATAAGGTAAATACCTCCAGACGGCCAAACAGCATGGTCAGGATGAGGATCCACTTGGCCACCGCGTTCATCGAGGTAAAGTTATCGGCCACGACACCCAGGCCGGGCCCGAGGTTGTTTAGCGTTGCCGCCACCGCCGCAAAAGCGGAAAAGTTATCGACGCCGGTGGCGACTACCGCCAGCATACTGAGGATAAACACTAGCGCATAAGCGGAAAAAAAACCCCAAACCGCTTCCAGAATCCGCTCAGGCAGAGCCCGGTTACCCAGTTTGATGGTGTAAACCGCGTTTGGATGCACTAAGCGTTTCAGTTCACGCGAGCCCTGCAAATAGAGCAGCAAAATGCGGATCACCTTCAATCCGCCCCCCGTAGAACCGGCGCAGCCGCCGATAAACGCTGAACAAAGGAGTAATATCGGCAGAAACAACGGCCATTGGGCGATGCTGTCGGTGGTAAACCCGGCGGTGGTCGCCATGGAAACCACTTGAAAGAACGCCTGATTAAGCGTTTGCAGGCTGTTAGCGTAAACGTCGTAACGCCAAAGAATCAAAATACAGACCACCACCAGCGTTAACTGTACCGAAATAAACATGCGAAATTCGGTATCTCGCCAGTAGACTTTCAGATTGTGGCCGCTGAGAGCGGCGAAATGAAGACCGTAGTTGCAACCGGATATCAGTAAAAAGACGGCGACAATCGTATTGATAAGCGGACTGTGATAATAACCAATACTCGCGTCATGGGTGGAAAAGCCGCCGATGGCAATGGTGGAAAAACTGTGGCTTATCGCATCGAACACCGACATGCCCGCGCCCCATAGCGCCAGCGCGCAGGCAATGGTTAGCGCCACATAGATGAGCCATAAGGTCTTGGCGGTTTCAGCGATACGTGGGCGCATTTTGTTGTCTTTCAGCGGACCGGGCATTTCCGCGCGGTACAGCTGCATGCCGCCAACGCCGAGAATCGGCAGAATTGCCACCGCCAGCACAATGATCCCCATGCCGCCAAACCACTGTAGCATCTGCCGGTAAAACAAAATGGCGTGAGGCAAGGTATCCAGCCCAACTAGCGCGGTGGCGCCGGTGGTGGTCAGCCCGGAAAAGGATTCAAAAAACGCATCGGTGACCGACAAATTGGGATGTTCGGCAAATAAAAACGGTAATGCACCCACGCTACCCAGAACGGTCCAAAACAGCACCACAATGAGAAACCCTTCGCGAGATTTCAATTCGCTTTTTTGCCGACGGTTCGGAAACCAGAGCAAAAGTCCAATAGCCTGCGCGCAAAAAAATGTTTGCGCGAAAGCGCTGCCGGCACCATCCCGATAGATCAAGGCCACCAGGCCGGGAATAATCATCGTCACCGAAAACAAGATGACGAGCAGACCCACGATGCGGGTTATGGTGCGAAAATGCATGTCTGCACTATCCTTAAAAATTACACAATCAGGAGGAAGGCATTATTGTGGAACAGGCGTTAATTGCAATGCGCCGCGGCTGAGATCGCGCAGTTTATCATTGGCCACCGCAATGCGATGCAGAGGTATCTCGAGAGTGAGTATAATCGATTCCTGATAGTCCCCTGCAACGATTAGCCCTTCAGCCTGTTGTATCGCGGCCTCTACCCAGGCTAACTGCGGATAATGGCAGCGCAGCACGAAACGCCGGCGCGAAACACGCGCTATCCGAGAAACCCGTTTTAGCGCTTGCTTGACCCCGCCTCCATAGGCTTTGACCAATCCGCCGGTACCCAGGTGAATTCCCCCATAATAACGCACCACTACCGCAGTGATTTCCCCGAGACCGCTTCCATCCAGCTGGGCCAGGATTGGCTTGCCGGCGGTGCCCGAGGGTTCTCCATCATCGGAGAACCCCCGCAGGCGGGAGTCCACGGGCGGACCGGCGATATATGCCCAGCAGTGATGGGCGGCCGCCGGATGCTGCTGGCGACAGTGCAGGATATAGGCTTTGGCGGCGTCGGTCCCCTGAGTGGGGGACAGTAACGTGATAAATCGGCTTTTTTTTATTTCCGCCGTCAGCGTGACTTCTGCCGCCGGTGCAAACCATGACGCCGTCATGCCAATTTCAGCGCGCGCGTCATATTTTCGATGTGATTGTCGCGAATAACGATATTGTCCTCAATGCGGATGCCGCCGTAAGGCTTCAGGCTTTCAATACGCGACCAGTTGAAATGACGGCCGAAGGCGCTGGCGCGCCAAGGGGCCAGCAGCGACTCGATAAAATAAAGACCGGGCTCGACAGTCAACACCATCCTCGGCTGCAGCACGCGCGTGCAGCGCAACAGAGGATAGCGAGACGGCGGCGCCAGCGAAGTGCCGCGATCGTCTTGCATAAAGCCGGCGACATCGTGCACTTGCAACCCCAGCGGATGACCTAGCCCGTGAGGCAGGAACGGCACGGTTACGCCCTCCGTCACCATCGCATCCTCGCTCAAGCCACTGACGATATCAAACTGCTTTAAGAGCTTGGCGATTCTGCCGTGCATCTGCAGGTGATAGTCGATGTAGTTGACACCGGTTTCAATGGTGGCGATAAGCGCCTGCTGCTCGCTATTCATCGACGCGATAAGCGCGGCGAAATCGCTGTCTTTCTGCGTCGCATAGGTACGGGTCAGGTCGGCGGCGTAACCGTTATATTCGGTGCCGGCATCGATAAGAAAGCTCAGCACGTGTTCCGGCGTGCGCTGGTCTAGGCGGGTGTAATGCAACACCGCCGCATGTTCATTCAGGGCGATAATATTATCATAGGGCACATCGGTATCGCGGTGGCCGCAGGCGCTGAGATAGACGATATTGATATCAAATTCGCACATGCCGGACAAGAAAGCCTCTTTCGCCGCCCGATGACCATTTACCGCTGACTTTTGCGCCTCACGCATGCAGGCAAGCTCATAGTCGGTTTTGTAGGCGCGGTGGAAATGCAGATAATCCAGTACCGGCTGCGGGTTGATGTAGTCACGTTCAAAGCCCAGCCGGGAGGCCCGTTGCGGCGCCGATCCCAGATAGGCCACGTTGTCGCGCGGCGGTAACAGCGCGTCAATCTCGTCTGGATCGGCGAACGGCACGATATCCACATACGGCGTCCAAAAACTGTCCGGCAACGGTTCCACGAGGTACCAATAATCTACCGGCAGGTAATACCAGAGTTTCGGCTTGTTAACCCCGTCGACCCACAGCCAGCAGTGCGGCACGCGGGTAACCGGCAACCAGGCTTTAAACTGTGGATTGACTTTGAACGGGTAGTCATGATCATCGAGAAAGCGGCAAATTGGCTCACCGGCGTGGATCAGTAACCCCTCCAGCCGCTGGCGCTGTAATATTTCCCGGGTGCGCTGTTGGAGTGTGGCGAGATGATCCTGGTATAGCGAAGAAAGCGATTCCATGTTCAGACCCTATGCGGAACGTAATTGACCCATATTACCATAGCGCTCCGCCTGGAACAGCGCCGGCCGCCGCGCGAGTTGCAGCGTTGATACGCTAGAGCCGGTTTAGATAAAAGCGAAAGCGTCACCAAAAATGCGCTCGACCACGGCGCTGCGCTCGGCGCAGAAGCGTTCTCGGGCAATTTTTGCCATTTCAAAGCGCCCCGCAATATAGATATCATAGGGTTCCAGGGATCCGTAGTCCTGCATCACCGCCATCAGCACGGTGCCGGAACGGCCCTGCCAGTGCTCATCCGGCTGCTCCACCACCGGCACCACGGACAATTGAGGATGCTGCAGGGTAAGCGCTTCCAGCTCGCCTAAATCATACAGATGATCCCGCTCCCGTCCCCCCCAGTATATCGCCACTTTTCGCTCGGGCTGGCGCGCCAGCACCGTTAATAAAATCGAGCGCGCATAAGAGAAACCGGTGCCACCGGCGATCAGCACGATAGGCCGGTCGGTGTCATCACGTAGCCAGGCTTCGCCCTGCGGGACTTCGACGGTGATTTCCCTCTCTTTCAGGATACGGTCCATGACGGCCATCGCATACAGATTGAGTTCGGAAGCACCGATATGCAGCTCGATAAACGTGTTTTCCATGGGCGTCGACGCCAGGGAAAAAGGCCGTTTATCACGTTCGTCCATTACCACCATCAGGTACTGACCGGCGCGGAAGTGAAAAGCCGCTTCCGGTGCCAGCCGTACGCGGTAAACGGTATCAGTGATGGCATCCACGGAAGAGACCTTACAGGTCAATGTTGTCATGCAGTCCCTCTGTCGGGTCATTAAGCAATTTGCCACAGGCGCCGCGCGTATTACATTACGACGCGTGATCATTTTTCAGGATAGCCAGTTGGTCCCAAATAGCGTCAACGCGCTCGCGTACCGTCCGATCCATTTCAATCGGCGCGCCCCATTCGCGCTGCGTTTCTCCCGGCCATTTATTTGTCGCGTCCATGCCCATTTTCGATCCCAACCCGGAAACCGGCGAAGCGAAATCCAGATAATCTATCGGCGTATTTTCCATCAAAACAGTATCGCGTGCCGGATCCATTCGGGTGGTCATCGCCCAAATCACGTCTTTCCAGTTACGTGCATCAATATCATCATCGCATACGATAACAAATTTGGTATACATGAATTGACGCAGGAAAGACCAGACGCCCATCATCACCCGCTTGGCGTGACCGGCATATTGTTTTTTGATGGTCACCACCGCCAGGCGATAGGAGCACCCTTCCGGCGGCAAATAGAAATCCACGATTTCTGGAAATTGCTTTTGCAAAATAGGCACGAAGACTTCATTGAGCGCTTCGCCCATCACCGCGGGTTCATCGGGCGGACGACCGGTATAGGTTGAGTGGTACAGCGCGTCGCGCCGCTGGGTTATATGGGTGATGGTAAAGACCGGGAAGCTGTCGGTTTCGTTGTAATAGCCGGTATGATCGCCATAGGGCCCTTCCGTCGCCGTTTCGCCCGCCTCCAGATAACCTTCCAATACGATCTCGGCGCTGGCAGGCACCTCTAAATCGCAGGACACGCACTTGACCACTTCGGTTTTGTTGCCACGCAGCAGGCCTGCGAAAGCGTATTCGGAAAGCGCATCGGGCACCGGCGTTACCGCGGCCAGGATCGTCGCCGGATCCGCGCCGAGGGCGACCGCGACCGGAAAGCGTTGACCAGGATTTTGCTGCGTCCATTCTTGGAAATCCAGCGCACCGCCGCGGTGAGAAAGCCAGCGCATGATCACCTTATTTTTGCCCAGCACTTGCTGGCGGTAGATACCGAGGTTTTGCCGTTCCTTGTGCGGCCCGCGGGTGACCGTAAGCCCCCAGGTGATAAGCGGCGCGGCGTCGCCGGGCCAACAGTGCATGACCGGAATACGGCCCAGATCCACATCTTCCCCCTGCCAGATCTGTTCCTGGCAAGGCGCAGAGTTCAGCCGTTTGGTCGGCATATGCAGTACTTGGCGAAATTGGGGCACCTTGTCCAGCAGGTCGCGAAAGCCCTTGGGCGGCTCCGGCTCTTTTAGAAACGCCAGCAATTTGCCCACATCGCGCAACGCGTTAACACTCTCCTGCCCCATGCCGAGCGCCACCCGTTCAGGGGTGCCGAACAGATTGCATAGCACCGGCATCGTGTATCCTGTCGGGTTTTCAAACAGCAGCGCCGGGCCGCCGGCACGCAGGGTGCGATCGGCGATTTCCGTCATTTCCAGATAGGGATCAATGGGCAAGCTGATTCGTTTTAATTCCCCCCGCTGCTCCAGCAGGGCAAGGAAGTCGCGCAAGTCACGGTATTTCATAGCTTCATCGGGAACGTTATTTAGCCTGCATTATAAGATCTGTTTATCAGCCTTGCTGGTCTTTTGTCAAAGATCGGTAAAATTTAGCCTCCCTGACTGCCCGACAGCGGCGGCGTCCGGTGCTATATATATGTTATGGCTTTTGCTATGCTGAGACTTCGATGAGATAGGTAAATTGTTACTATGGAAGCTTGGTATTTATTGTATTGTAAACGCGGACAATTACTGCGTGCTAAAGAACATCTGGAACGGCAGGCGGTCGCCTGTTTGACGCCGATGGTCACTCTGGAGAAAATTATCCGGGGCAAGCGCACAGAAACCTGTGAGCCGCTGTTTCCAAACTATCTCTTTATCGAATTTGATCCAGAAACAATCCATACAACTACCATCAGCGCGACTCGCGGCGTAAGCCACTTCGTCCGTTTCGGCAGTCTGCCGGTCATTATCCCCGCGGAGGTCATTCAAGATCTGCGCGATCACCGTTTTGACAATGTAACCGATCCCGAGACGCCTTTGTCCGGCGATAAGGTCGTTATCACCGCCGGGGTATTTGAAGGATTGCAGGCCATTTACACCGAGCCCGACGGCGAGGCGCGCTCTATGCTCTTGCTGAATCTGTTGAATAAACAGGTCTATCAAAGCCTGGATAATCGCCTGTTTCAGAAAATGCAGTAGCCCGTTTTGGCGCGACCGAGACTTTGCGTGCCGCGCGCTGTGTACAACGCCGGAAATCCTGACCACAGCAACCACTTCCTGCCGCCCTCGTCCTGACCGACAGCGTTGCAGCGCAGGTAACGGCGTTACTCAGGCTCATCTTCTTCGGGATCGTCCTCTTCCTCATCGCGTTTGCGCCCTTTACCCACATAGAAGCGGGCGAAGAAAACGCCGATTTCAAACAGCAGGTACATGGGGATCGCCAATAGCGTCTGAGAAAACACGTCCGGCGGCGTCAGCAGCATACCAACGACAAAAGCGCCGACGAGAACATAGGGCCGCTTCTTGCGCAGATCATCCGGCGTCACTACGCCGCTCCAGCACAGCAGGACGATAGCCACCGGCACTTCAAACGACACCCCAAATGCCATAAATAAGGCCATGACAAAATCGAGATAGTTATTTATATCGGTCGCAATAAGTACGCCGCGCGGGGCAGTGTGGGCAAAGAAACTGAAGGCCAGCGGGAAGACGACAAAATAGGCGAATGCCATACCGGCGTAAAATAGCAGGGTGCTGGAGAACAACAGCGGCATCATCAGCCGGCGTTCATGTTTATACAGCGCGGGCGCAACGAAAGCCCACACCTGATAGAGCAGCAGCGGCGCGGAGACAAATACCGAGACGATAACGGTCAGCTTGATGGGCGTGAAGAACGGCGACGCGACATCCGTCGCGATCATGCTGGCGCCCGCCGGCAGTTGTTTGATAAGCGGTGCGGATATCAGCTGATAAATGTCGTTAGCGAAATAAATCAGCGCCAGAAAGACCAACAGTACGCTGAGAATGCAATAAAGTAACCGCTTGCGCAGTTCGATTAAGTGACTGATCAGGGGTTGGGTATCATCAACGGCCATGGATTAGCGATCATTTTTCAGTGGAGAAGTGGACGAAGCCGGCTGCGTGGCAGTTGCCGCCCTGCCGGGTTCTTGTCGCGCCGGCGCCGGCGCGGTCACGGCGGCATGAGCCCCTGCGGCGGCCGGCTGGACGGTTTCGGAGGCCGCAGTCTGGGCAGCCGGGTCAGCAACCGGATCCGCCGGCATGGAGGGTCTGGCGGCCGGCGCGGAGGCGCTTGGCGCCATTGGCGGCGCTTCTGCCTGACGATCGCCCTCCGCCGGTGTTACGCCATCATGCAACGCCTCCGGATCGGTAACTAACGGGTTATGAATAGTATGCGGCTCAGCCGGATCCAGCGTGGCGCTGTTGATACCTTTAAATTCTTTCTTCATGGATTCCGCCGCTTCACGCAGCTCTTCCATTGACGATTTCAGTTCCGGCGACAGATTGTTTTTACTGGCCTCTTCGACTTTTTTCAGGCTGTCCTGCAGCTCTTGCAGCTTAAGCTCCTGCGTTAATTCGTTCTGCACCGTCGAAGCCATGGATCGTATTGCCCTGATCCACCCTGCCACCGTTCTGACCGCAACCGGCAGGCGTTCTGGACCCAGCACCACCAGTCCGATTACGAATACCAGCATCAGCTCACCAAATCCAATATCGAACACGGCTTATACCTACTCTTTATCTTTATTTTTGGCTTCATCCGGGCGTGCCGGGTTGGCTTTCGGCTCAATGGGCGGCGCGGTAAAGTCGGCGTCCTGAGAGGATTTATCCGCCGATGTCGACGTTTTGTTATCATCTTCGCCCATGGATTTTTTAAATCCTTTGATTGAGGCGCCCAAATCCGATCCCAGACCACGCAGTTTTTTTGTACCGAACAACAACACCACAATGGCCGCAATGATTAATAACTGTGTAATGCTGATACCGCCCATAACTTTGCCTCTCAAAAGGGGGGAAAACCCGGGTTAAGATTTCACCGGCGACTACGCGGTGCGTCTCCAGCCGATAATCCAACTGACGATACCGGCGGCCATAAGCCAGGCCGGCAAAGATCCCTCGTCAGCGCTTTGCGTCATTAAAAACGTACCGCTCAGCAGCAGCGTGGCGCCAATGCCGAACAGAAAACGGGATTGGCTTTGGCGCACGTGATGAACCCGCATCTCTACCGACAGGCGATCGACGCTTTTCTGCAATGATCGATGCTGCTTGAAACCGTCGTAAACAAGTTCGGGCAACTCAGGCAATTTTTCCGCCCAATAGGGCGCCTTTTCCTTTAATGCGCGCAAAATGGCCGGCAGACCCACCTGATCCTTGATCCAGTCTTCCAAAAAGGGCTTGGCCGTTTTCCATAAATCCAACTGAGGATAAAGCTGGCGCCCGACGCCTTCAATATACAGTAGCGTTTTCTGCAACAAAACCAGTTGCGGTTGCACTTCCATATTAAACCGCCGCGCGGTGTTAAAAAGATTCAACAGTACGTGGCCAAAGGAAATTTCCGCCAGCGGTTTTTCAAAAATAGGCTCGCAAACGGTGCGAATAGCAAACTCGAAATCTTCAACATTGGTATCCGGCGGCACCCAGCCGGAGTCAACATGCAACTCCGCTACTTTACGGTAATCGCGGTTGAAAAAGGCGATAAAATTTTCCGCCAGATAGCGCTTATCTTCTTTGTTCAGCGACCCGACAATACCACAGTCGATGCCGATATACTGCGGATCCTCAGGATGTTCAAAACTGACGAAAATGTTGCCTGGATGCATATCGCCGTGAAAAAAACTATCACGGAAAACCTGGGTAAAAAAGACCTGAACCCCGCGCTCCGCCAGCAGCTTCATGTTGGTGCCCTGCTTCTCCAGCGCGGCGACATCATTGACCGGTACGCCATAGATGCGCTCCATTACCATCATGGTTTCGCTGCAATAATCTGGATAAACCTCTGGAATATACAGCATCGGGCTACCGTCGAAATTACGTCGGAGCTGAATGGCATTGGCCGCTTCACGCAGCAAATTAAGCTCATCAAGCAGCGTCTTTTCATATTCCAGCACGACCTCGACCGGCCGCAGACGTCGGCCGTCCGGCAACAAATGCGGCACCCAGCTGGCCAGCCGGTACATTAGCAGCATATCGGCCTTAATCATCGGCAAAATATCCGGGCGGATCACCTTGATCACCACCTCTTTGCCGTTTTTCAGCCGGGCGGTATGGACCTGAGCAATGGAGGCAGAAGCCAGCGGCTCCTGCTGAAAATCATCAAACCAGATTTCAAGTGGCTGCCCCATCGAACGTTCGATATGGGCGCGTGCCAGGGCGCCGTCAAACGGCTGCACCCGGTCTTGCAGCATCGCCAGTTGGTCGGCGATGGCCGGCGGAAACAAATCACGGCGGGTCGAAAGCATCTGGCCGAATTTGATCCATACCGGTCCCAGTTCCTGGAGCGCCAGGCGCAAACGTTCGCCCAGCATGCGCTGTGCATGGTTGTTCGGCATCCAGAACAGCAAATTGCGTCCCAGCCGCAGCGGTAGCGTCAACCGCGTTTGCGGAATAAGCTCATCCAGTCCATAGCTGAGCATGACGCGAATAATCAAATAGAGGCGGCGGATCTCACCGAATATCATCTGCTGGCCTCCCATTTTTCCAGGCGGGCCGCCAGATCCTCGCCGGCCCGGGTGATCTCATCCACTTCGCCGCAAAACCACGCCTGTTCCAGCGCAGAGGGCGCCAGGCGCCATTCATCGGTTATCGCTTGTGTCACCCGCCCCTGGCCGGTGCGCAACAACCGCAGCGTGCTGGTCAGCCGGCGCGCGACCGTGCGACTGACGCTTTCAGCGGCAATATCGCCTAGCCAGGGCGCCAACAGTTCTGCCCCATCGAATTCAGCCATATCCAGCAGCGCGGCGAATTGCTGCAGGCACTGGAGATCGCCGTCAACGTCGAGGAAGCCTTGCTTAATCAGCTGCGTCAGCCGCTGACGTTCCCGCAGCGCCGGCAGGGTGGCAAGACGGGTGCGCACCGTACAATCCGCCGCGTCATCCCAGGCGTTGAGCACATCCACCTGACGCTCGCCAAATACCAGAATAACCGGCGTCTCCCATTCGGCCAATTCAAACCGCAAAACTTTACCTTTCAGGCGCTCACGGGCGGCGGACATGGCGCGATCCTGATAAAGCAGGCGTTCAAGCACGACTTCCAGCGTTGCGCTTATCAACGGCATCAGCAACATGTCATATCCCGATCAGAATTTATAACCGCGGTGCAAAGCCACGATGCCACCGGTCATATTGAAATATTCGGCGCTGTCGAACCCGGCATCCAGCATCATCGACTTCAGCGTTTCCTGATCCGGATGCATGCGGATGGACTCCGCCAGATAGCGATAGCTGCCGGCATCACGGGCCACCATTTCGCCAATGCGCGGCAGAACGTGGAAGGAGTAGAGATCGTAAGCTTTATTCAGCGGCTTGAAGCGCGGGGTGGAAAACTCGAGGATCAGCAGTCGTCCGCCGGGTTTCAGCACCCGGTACATCGACTTTAACGCCTGCTCTTTTTCGGTCACGTTACGCAGGCCAAACGAAATGGTAATACAATCGAAGGTATTGTCTGGAAACGGCAGCGCTTCAGCATTGGCCTGAACATAGCTGACATTGCCCAGAATACCGCGATTACGCAGCTTCTCACGCCCCACCTTTAGCATGGAGTCGTTGATATCCGCCAGCACCACCTCCCCGTCTTCACCCACCAGACGTGAAAATTTGGCGGTCAGATCGCCAGTACCCCCCGCCAGATCCAGAACTTTTTGCCCGCGACGTACGCCGCTACATTGGATAGCGAAACGTTTCCAGATGCGGTGAATGCCGAAGGACATCAGGTCATTCATCAGATCGTATTTTGCCGCAACGGAGTGAAAAACATCCGCCACCATTAACGCTTTCTGATCTTTCGCTACGGTGCGGTACCCGAAGTGGGTCGTTTCACGCTTATCGTCGTCTGCCATGTTCGTCGTCCTGCTCAATCAGTTTCAGAGAAGTGTAACAGATGCGTGATGAAAGCCCCACCGTGGCGCGTTACTCCCGTAGCGGGCATTCCGCACGCGTCTGCCGTGACGGGCCAGACCCGTCCTGTGCCCCGTCCGCCGGGGATTCGCGCTCACCCTCCTGCTGAGGGGTGAGCGCGTCCGGCAGGTCGGTCACCGCGGCAGCCGCCTCGCCAGGGCGATCGGCAAAAGGAACATGGGCGCCCGGCGCGGAAGCGATGGGGCGTTTAATTTCCACGCCCAGGGCACGGAACCCTTCTGCCTGGCCGATAATATTACCACGCCCGTCGGACAATTTATTCTTCGCCAGCCGATAGCTGGCTTGCGCTTTATCAAGGCTTTGGCCGATGGCATTAATATCGTCGACAAACAACCGCAATTTATCATACAGGCGCGCCGCGCGATCGGCGATATGCTGGGCATTGCGGCTTTGATGTTCGTAGCGCCACAGGTTATTTATCGTGCGTAGCGCAACCAACAGCGTGGTGGGGCTGACCAACATAATATTGTGCGCCAGCGCTTCGCTTATCAGCTCCGGCTGCCGGCTAATCGCCACCATAAAGGCCGGTTCGACAGGGACGAACATCAGCACGTAATCCAGCGAACGTAACCCCGGCAATTGTTGATAATCCTTACGGCCCAGCAATTTCATATGGGCGCGCAGCGAATTGACATGCTCGGTGAGTGCCAGCTGGCGTTCAGCGTCATCGTCGCTGTTAAAATAGCGTTCATACGCCACCAGCGACATTTTCGCGTCGATGACCACATCTTTACCCTGCGGCAGACGCACCACCACATCGGGCTGCAGCCGCCGGCCATCGCCTTTCTGGATGCTGATCTGGGTGTCAAACTCATGGCCTTCACGCAGGCCTGATGCTTCCAAGACCCTGCTAAGCACCACTTCGCCCCAATTGCCCTGGGCTTTGTTATCGCCTTTGAGCGCGCGAGTCAGGTTGACGGCCTCCTGGGTCATCTGGGCATTGAGCTGCTGCAAATTGCGGATTTCATGGGCCAGCGTGTGGCGTTCGCGCGCCTCTTGGCCAAAACTATCCTGCACCTGACGGCGAAAACCCTCCAGTTGTTCGCGCAGCGGCATCAGCAGCCGGTCAAGGCTTTGTCGGTTTTGCTCATCCACCTTGCGCCCGCTGTGCTCAAAGATGCGGTTAGCCAGATTTTCAAACTGCGCCGACAACCGTTGCTCGCTGTTGATTAACAGGCGCTGCTTCTCTTCCGCCGCCAGTCGGGTTTCCTCCAGACGGATAGCGACTTCGCGCAATTCCGCCTCCTGACTGCTGTTAATTTCTCGCTGTGCCCGCAGCTCTTGATTGAGTTGCTCGCACTCCTGGCGGAAATGGGCAAGAGAGGTCAACCGCTCCTCGGCGGCGGCCAATCGGCCGAACAGATCACGCTGCTCCCGTTCGCCCTCGCGCAGCGCGAGCTCGGCCTGCCTCCTGCGAATGTGTTGTTCGTCGGCAAGCGCCTGACGCGTCGCCTGCAACCCCTGCGCGAGGCTGACCCGTTCCGCTTCCTGCGCCAAATGCCGCTGGTGCAGCCGGGCGCCGGCAATGAGCCAGCCAACCCCCACGCCAATGAGTGCGCCGCCAATACCGTAAAACAGGCTGTAGTCCATATTGCCTCCGCCTAGCCCATGCTGACAGTCACGTTAAGGGGGAACTGTATAGATGTCCAGCGCCTTTTATTGGCCGACAAAGCGCGCCAACCAGCGCAGGCCGAATGCGCCAGGCGCCAACAGACCGAACGCCCATAACGCCGCAGACAAAAGATTGGCTAACTGGAACCCTGGCCGCGACATGCCACAAAGCCCTGCAACCAGCGGTACTACCGCCCGCAGCGGGCCGAAAAAGCGCCCAAGAAAAACGCCGGCTATCCCCCAGCGCGCAAAGAAAACGTGGCCGCGCGCGAGCATGGCGGGATGCCGGGTGAACGGCCACAGGCCATAGACCCGTTGCTGGTAATGATCGCCCACCCAGTAAGAGAGCCTGTCGCCAAAAAAACCACCCGCGACGGCGGCAAAATAAATGGGCCAAAACGGGATGCCGGCCTCGCCTATCAGCGCGCCCAGCCCGAGCAAAATAATCGTCGCCGGCAGCAGCAGCGACAAAAACGCCAACGATTCGCCGAAGGCCAGTAAGAAAACGATGGGTATGGCCCAGACCTGATGCTGGCGGACAAAATCGGTGATAAGAGAAATCCAGACTTCCACTAAGGCATTATTCCTGACGCATGCCGAGGGCGGGACACCAAAGCGTGGCGTCACGCCCGCAGCCAAGGAAACGAAACACGGCGCGACAGGCCGCCTGTGCGGCCGCGGCCCTCGCCGCCGGCTAACTCTTAGCCTGCCATCAGGCGGTCAACAACAGACGGGCGGCCTCTACGACGATGGTCACGGCGTCGCTTTCCGCTTGTTGCAGTACCGCCACATCGGGCGTTTCCTGCTGCAGCCGGTTGACGATAACCCCCGCCACCATACCGGCGCGCAGCCCTTGCGTGGCGCACATGGTCAATAAGGTGGCGGATTCCATTTCATAATTCATTACCCCCATGCCCTGCCATTCCTGCAGCGATCCTTTAAACTGCCGCACTACCCGGCCAGAGTAGGTGTCATAGCGCTCCTGACCGGGATAAAAAGTGTCGGAAGACGCCGTCACGCCCACGTGCAGCCGGGCGCCGCTGTTTTTCGCCGCCTGCACCAGCGCGGTAGTGCAGGCAAAATCCGCTACCGCCGGGAATGCCAGCGGCGCAAAGTGCTGGCTGGCGCCGTCCAGGCGCACGGCGGCGGTGGTGACCAGCACATCACCGACATTGATGGCGTTTTGAATGGCGCCGGTCGTGCCCACCCGCAAAAAGGTACGGATACCGAGCTGGGACAGTTCTTCCACCGCGATAGAGGTAGAAGGCCCGCCAATGCCGGTTGAGCACACCACCACCGCCTTGCCCTCCAGCTCCGCGCGCCAGGTGGTAAATTCGCGATGGGTCGCCAGATGCACCGGATTGGTCATCAGCCGGGCGATCTTTTCCACCCGCTGGGGGTCACCCGGCACGATAGCAAGCGTGGCGCCTGCCAGGTCGGAAAATGTCAGGCCAAGATGGAAAACGTCAGACTGCTCCACGGCATATACCTCTGCAAATAATGGCTTATATCGCCGATAATATCATTATTAACCGTGATTTACCGTGATAAATCCCCGTTTTTTTTTCTCCGTACCCTACCCTCAATAACGCTGACGCGCACGAAATGTTAACGTAACTGGAAGCGCGATCCAGATTCGCTGGATGACTACATTGACGGAAGTGGCTTCGGCGGCCTAAGTTGACAGGTGTAGCTGTCCCACTGGTGATCATGACAAAAGGTTAATGCCAATGAGCCCTAACGATACCCTTACTCCCCAGACGTCGGTTACCGGTTTTGCCCGCGCCGCGGGCGCACCGGCCGCGACCGCTATCGTCACCGACGAGGCCAATCTGACCTCCGGCCCCACCACCGTGCCCAGCCAGGGCGACGCGATGCCCGCGTGGATGGCCCGGCCCGCCGGCCAGCATGACGCGTTACCGGTGGTGATCGTGGTGCAGGAAATTTTCGGCGTCCATCAACACATCCAGGACCTCTGCCGCCGTCTGGCCAAGGAGGGTTACCTGGCTATCGCCCCCGAGCTGTATTTCCGCCAGGGGGATCCGACGCACTATGACGATGTCCCTACGCTGCTGGCGGAGCTGGTCAGTAAAGTGCCCGACAGTCAAGTCTTGGCAGATCTGGACCATACCGCTCACTTTGCCGCAACCCAGGGCGGCGATCTGCGTCGTCTGGCGATAACCGGTTTTTGCTGGGGAGGGCGCATCAGTTGGCTGTATGCGGCGCATAACCCATAACTCAGAGCGGCCGCCGCCTGGTATGGCAAATTGACCGGCGACAAAACATTGACCATGCCCAGGCACCCGGTGGACGTGGCCACCCAGCTTGGTGCACCGGTGCTCGGTTTGTACGGCGCGCAGGACGGCAGTATTCCGCTGGAAACGATTGAGACGATGCGCCAGGCGCTGCGCGCCGCCAACGCGGAAGCGGAGATCGTGGTGTATCCCGAGGCCGGCCATGCCTTTAATGCCGACTATCGCCCGAGCTATCATGCCGCTTCGGCGCAGGACGGCTGGCAACGCATGCTGGCCTGGTTTGCCCGCTTCGGCGTGAAATAAAGCCTCAGACGGCGGGATAATTAACGCATCCGAGAAAGGAAAGCGTCAGACATAACGCTCACGGCGGATAAACGCGCACGGCGCAGCGGCGCTCGGGGGCTCCAGGCAACCGTGCCTCAAGGCATAGGTATCTACACATTTATCGTGATACCTGTTATTACTTTGCAGAATGATTTCAACCTATCTGTTGGCGGGATTGACTCTCGCCTTACCCGCCGATATCAGACGCTGGTTAAACAGCATATGA
>NZ_FRDB01000209.1 GCF_900143145.1 Candidatus Sodalis sp. SoCistrobi | reverse complement strand
GCTCATTGAGTTGACTGAAGCTAATTCGCTTATTATTCAGAAAACGCCAGACAGCTTGGGTAGTTGCGAAAGTTGATTTTTGAGCACTTGCGAGGTCTTTAACCGCAGAAGCAAGAAGAGCCGCGGGTGTCATATGCTGTTTAACCAGCGTCTGATATCGGCGGGTAAGGCGAGAGTCAATCCCGCCAACAGATAGGTTGAAATCATTCTGCAAAGTAATAACAGGTATCACGATAAATGTGTAGATACCTATGCCCTTAAGGCCGGTCGCGAACCGTCGCTGGAGGATCTCACCCGTCAGCTGACCGAGGTGGAACTGCGCATGCCCGCCCTGCTGCCGGAAGAGTATGTCCCCGACGTCAACACCCGCCTGTCGCTGTATAAGCGGATTGCCAGCGCCGCCGACGATCGTGAAATCGAAGATCTGAAAGTGGAACTCATCGATCGCTTCGGCCTGCTGCCGGATCCAGCGCGCTATTTGCTGGCGATAGCCGGCCTGCGACAGCGGGCGCAAAGTCTGGGGATCCGGCGCATTGAGGGCAGCGATAAAGGGGGCTTTATCGAATTCAGCGCCACCAACCGCGTCGATCCTGCCTATCTTATTGGCCTGCTGACGCGCGAGGTGGGCACCTATCGGCTGGACGGTCCGACCCGCTTGAAATTTATCCGCGACCTCACCGATCGCACGGCGCGCCTGCAGTTTGTCGACGGCTTGCTACGGGAACTGCAGCAGCATACGTTGAGCGCCTAAGATGCGCTAACGCCGCGCCAGGATGCACACCCGACGCGGCGTCACAGCGCCTGATGGCGGCGGTGGTGGCGGTGCCGAACCGCAACCCACCCACCTTAGGCCTGGTCGTTCAACACCAGTTGACCGTTGCGATCCAGGGGGATTTTGGTACCCGGATCGTGGTCCATGCGGATTTTACCTTGCTGATCGCCAATTTTATACGTGACGTCATATCCCAGCAGTTTCTGCGATTTGTCATACACCGTCTGGCAACGCTGGCGATTGGTGGTATAGGTATCGCGATCCTGCAGATTGCCTTGAACCTGATTGCCCGCATAGCCACCCGCCAGGGCGCCGGCTACGGTAGCGACATCCCTGCCCCGTCCGCCGCCGAACTGATGGCCGAGAACCCCACCGGCCACGGCGCCCAATACCGAACCGGCGATTTTGTTCTCATCCTGCACCGGGCGGCGGTGGGTCACGCTGACCGTGCGGCACTCCTGACGCGGCGTTTTAATCGTTTCATTGATGGGCGATGCCGCGACGACTTGGGCGTATTTCGGGCTGGAGGAAAACACATCCAGCCCCGCGACCGCCGCGATACCCGACGCGGCGGCAATACCAATGCCGACGCCTGCCAATAATGATTTATTCACGGAGAACCTCCTGACAATTATCACGCACCCGCTAACGGTGAACGGACGCATAACCCTAGCTTCCTTTTAACCGCAAGCGTAACCCGAGCCTTGGCGCTCCTCCCGGATGGCAAGCGTGGCACCCCCGGGATAACTCAAAGTCTGCCCAAGGAAAGCGTTAGCGGCAATAAGATTTAGGGCGAAAAAAGGCTACTCTGTTGGCACTTCAAGCGCTTTGGGATGATTCCTAACCCCACAAAGCGTTACGACGCTATTTTCTGCTGCCACGATCCGGCGTACGTCTGGCTTTTCACTGGCAACGGTGAACGCACGGCTGGCATGAACTGGTAACAATGAACGCATGGCTGGCTGTGACCTGCCCGACGGCAAACGCGCGGCTGGCTGTGGCCTGCACGACGGCAAACGCACGGCTGGCTGCGACCTCTATGACGACGAACGCACGGCGCGGCGTTTACCGGCCTGCGGCTGAGAGATACACCCGCATGCCGTCGGGGGGATAGACTTTGGACTCACGGCCCGCACAGCGGGTAAAAGCGCAAAGACGGCGAAGGGGCTAAGGGAAACGGCACCGGCGCGAAAAGCCGCGTTATCACTACTTTGCCGAACGCGCGCCTGGACCCACCGGCCCGGCGCAATATGCCCGTGCGCCGGGCCGGTTGACAGCGGATGGCGGACGGCGGATGGCGACGGGCCGACAAGACAACCCTCGACATCGCCGCGCCGCAATCAATGGAGTTTGAGGTGTGGGCGGATCACGCGGTTGATTCTACCGACCAACATAATCAAGCCGGTTTTGATATACCCATGCAGCGCAATTTGGTGCATCCGATACAGCGAAATGTAAACCGCGCGGGCAATGCGCCCTTCTATCATCATCGAACCGCGCATCAGGTTGCCCATCAGGCTGCCAACGGTACTAAAACGTGACAGCGACACCAGCGAACCATGATCTTTGTAGCGATAGGCTTTCAGCGGTTGCCCGCGCAGCAGCGCCAGAATATTACCGTGGGCGCGCGAGGCCATTTGATGCGCCGCCTGGGCGCGCGGCGGCACCACTCCGCCGGAGGGCGTCGCGCAGGACGCGCAATCGCCGATAGCAAAAATAGCCGGGTCGCGCGTGGTCTGTAGCGTCGGCTCAACCACCAATTGATTAATGCGATTGGTTTCCAGACCGGCGATATCCTTCATAAAATCCGGCGCTTTGATGCCGGCGGCCCACACCATCAATTCGGCCTGAAGATATTCGCCATCTTTAGTATGCAGCCCGCCCGCATCAGCGCTGGTGACCATGGTTTTGGTCAACACCCTAACGCCCAGCTTGGTCAACTCCTGATGCGCGGCGGCGGAAATGCGTGGCGGCAGGGCCGGTAAAATACGTTCACCCGCCTCCACCAGCGTGACGTTCAATGCCTGATTGTCGAGCCCTTTGAAGCCATAGCTATGCAACTGCTGAACCGCATTATGCAGCTCGGCCGATAATTCGACGCCGGTGGCGCCACCGCCGACAATGGCGATATTCACTTTCCCTTCCAGGTCGCCCTTGGCAGAAAATTTCAAAAACAGATTAAGCATTTCATTGTGGAAACGCTGCGCCTGGCGCGGATTATCGAGGAAAATACAATGTTCTTTAACGCCGGCGGTGCCAAAATCGTTCGAGGTGCTGCCGAGCGCCAGCACCAGAATGTCATAGTCCAGCCGGCGAGCGGGCACCAGCAGCGCGCCCTGATCGTCGCGGATTTCATCCAGCAGCACCTGTTGCTGCTCACGATCAATGTCGCTCATACAGCCAAGCTGAAACACAAACGCATGATTGCGGGCATGGGCCATGTAACTCAGAGCATCCACCCCCTCATCCAGCGAGCCGGTGGCCACCTCATGCAGTAACGGTTTCCATAAGTGGCTATGGTTGCGATCCACAAGCATAATCATCGCCCGCTTGCGCCGCCCCAGCTTACGCCCCAGGCTGGTCGCCAGCTCCAACCCACCGGCGCCACCGCCGATAATGACAATCTTCTTCAGTGCTGTGGTCAAAATGCCCCCTAAATGTAAACCGTTCGTTAACTAAGCGTAAATAAAAAACATCCTTAGATAACATAGGGTTATATCTTAATGCGCTCTTGGCGCCAGAATACCATGGGAGGTCATTTGGTCATACCAAAATTGATATGAATCAATTTTTTTCAGCCTGTTCCTATCGCCGTTGTCGCCCAACGTCCGGCCTTAGCCTAACGATTTGAAGGCCAGCAGGCGCTGTAGATGGGAAGAAATATTTTTAAATTTATGGCCTTCGTGCTCATCCCAGATAATTTCATAGAAGGGAGAAAGCAGCCCGGCACTGCGATTTACGTCCAGCGCATCATCTTGACGCGACAAAAGCACCAGACAACGGTCGCGATTTTTTTCGCGGAAATTGTCCACGCATTTGGTGGCGATATCCACGTACTCCTCGGGTCGGTCGATTTTACCCGGCATATTCTCTTGCGGAAAAAGATTGGGATTAAGGATAACCTGACGCATGTCGCATAAAAAACCGATGCGCTCCGCCCAAAACCCGCCCAGACCGACGCCGCAGATGAGCGGCCGCTCGTCGTCGGTCAATTGCTGCATTTTATCCACTTCCTTAAGCAGATGCTGCATATCGTGACGGGGATGGCGGGTACTGTAACTGATAAGCCGCACATCGGGATCGATGAACTGCAATTGCAGCACCTTTTCGTGATTGCCAGGGCTGGTGGCATCAAAACCGTGCAGATAAATAATCATCGTTTTCCTCTTCCTTTGGGTTCGACGGCGCGGGGCGGCAATCGCAACATTGAGGTTACAACGCTCGCCGCCCGGCAACATTGATCGATGACAGATTCTCTCGCTAAGGCGCCGACCGGCAGCCAAGGTTCCCGGCGCCGCCCCGGCGTAAACACGTCAACCGCCGCAGGCGCAGGGCAGCATGCGGCCACGCCCCGTCTCAGTATAAACCCTATTATGCGTCAGGGTATCGCCCGCTGCATGCTCTTCTTGCCAGCGCGTGACAATCTTCGAGCTGAAGACCGGTTGCAAATGTGTCAAAGATGTGCCGATGACAGGCCACTCGGGCAGTAAACGTTTCCCGATGCCACACAGGCGAGATTATCCAGTTAACAGTCGATAAGGGGATGCCTTAAATACGTTTCATAACAACCGAAGTTCTCAAAGCGCTTAATCCGTAGATAACGTTAATCAGTTTTTATAAAAAATCGTTAAACACCTGGCTATTGGCAATAATAACTTGCAACAATGCGTCTTATTCATCGGCCGTACAAAACAACTGCCCACTTCAGCAAGGTATTTCATATAATGCGACAACTGATGGTAACTACTACGATTATATTTTTAAATTATTATCATCACAAACACGGTGAACATTAGGCCTGCCTTTTTCGTTGCCCAATAAAACCACCCGGGCAGAAATAGTTCCCACCTTGCTGCTAACGCCTGATTCTCTACCTTATATCTTGATCATTGACTTTCAAAGGTTAATGATCCCCAACTGATCATTGGGATGTTACCGGTGAGTTTGTACTCTGCCTTAAGCTTACAGCTTGTACGTCAGATTAAACCCTGGTGACATATT
>NZ_FRDB01000009.1 GCF_900143145.1 Candidatus Sodalis sp. SoCistrobi | reverse complement strand
CATAGGTATCTACACATTTATCGTGATACCTGTTATTACTTTGCAGAATGATTTCAACCTATCTGTTGGCGGGATTGACTCTCGCCTTACCCGCCGATATCAGACGCTGGTTAAACAGCATATGACGCCCGCGGCTCTTCTTGCTTCTGCGGTTAAAGACCTCGCAAGTGCTCAAAAATCAACTTTCGCAACTACCCAAGCTGTCTGGCGTTTTCTGAATAATAAGCGAATTAGCTTCAGTCAACTCAATGAGCCAATTATTTCGCTAGCACTTGAGCAAATTTCGCTTAGCCCGCATCCATACGCTCTCGTTGTTCATGATTGGTCACGTTTACAATTTCTTTACCATCATGCCAAATACGGACGCTTAAAAATGACGCACGGTGGCGATGTTGGATATGAACTTCAAAGCAGCTTGCTGGTTGATGCTGGCACGGGTTTGCCAATAGCGCCTCTATCTCAGACACTTACCGATGCAACCGGTTGTCATTCAACGTTGGCGGAAGGACTGTCCGAACGGCAGACACATATGGACGCCTTGACGACCGATATTGCCCGTGTGGAATCGCTTAATATAGGTAAAAAGCTGATTCATATAATTGATAGAGAGGGTGACTCTATTGGACATATGCGGACGTTGAGTACTCAAGGAATATGCTGGCTTATCCGAGGAAAAGAAGGACATGGTGCAGAGTGGCAAGGTAATTCATTGAAAATTGGTGAGATTGCTGCTCTTCTGCCATACAACGGATGCGGACAGGTAGACTGGAAAGGGAAAAAAGCTGATATGGAAATCAGTGAAACCTCGATAGTCATAACCCGAGCTGCGCAGCAGAAGCGTAAAGATAAAGAAACCGGCCGCCGCATAAAAATCCAACCTGGAGAGCCTCTGACGGTCAGATTGGTTGTTGTTCGGCTTACGGATGATCTCGGTAATGTGGTGGGACGCTGGACGCTGCTTACAAACGTTTGCAGCGAGATCACCTGCGAGGAAGTAGCTCGTTGGTATTACTGGCGCTGGAATATTGAATCATTTTTTAAGTTGCTGAAAGGTGCCGGACATGACGTAGAAACATGGCTTCAGCGCAGCGCGCCAGCCGTACTACGCAGGTTGTTAATAGCCAGTATGGCTGCTGTTCTGGTATGGCGGCTGCAACGCGCTGAAGGAGAAGAAAATGCGGCAGCCCGCCAGCTGATATGTCGCTTGTCAGGACGACAGCAAAAGCGAGGCCGCAGAGAGAGCGCTCCTGCTCTGCTCGCTGGCCTATCCATCTTGTTGAATACACTAAAATTATTATCGGAATATAGTCTGGAAGAACTTACTCATTTAGCGAGAGTTGCTCTTAAGCCTCCTCCCTGATGTGTAGATACCTATGCCCTTACGCTGCAGTTTGAGCGCGGTGTGGGCATCTTCAGTGACGGTTTCCACCGCAAAGCCGTGGGTTTCCTCCAGCGCCGTGCGGCGGATAACCGCGCAGGAGCCGCAGAAGAAGGTCGCGTTCCAATTATCATTCCCTTGCTGCACTGGTCCGTAAAACAGCGCGCCTTCATTCGGGTTATGTCGCGCCGCCGAGAGATTACGCTCGAACGGATCGGGGGAATAAAAGTAATGCGGCGTTTGCAGCAGCGCCAGTCGCGGGTCGATAAGGAAACTGCCGACGGTGGCCTGCAGAAAGCCGCGGGTGGCGACGTGGTCGCAGTCGAAGACGCAAATCAGCTCGCCCCGGGTCAGGGTCAGCGCATGGTTGAGATTACCCGCCTTGGCGTGTTTATTATCGTCGCGGGTAATATAGCCTACGCCGGCGTCGGCGGCGAAAACCGCAAATTCGCTGCGTTTGCCATCGTCGAGAATATAGATACGCATTTTGTCATGCGGGTAATCGATGCACTGCGCCGCCAATACGGTATCGCGCACGACATCCAGGCTTTCGTTATAGGTAGGAATATAAACATCCACCGTCGGCCACAGTGAGATATCTTCCGGCATCGGTTCAATGCGTCGTTTTAGCGGCCAGCTGGTCTGCAAATAACCCAAGACCAGAATAACCCACGCGTAGAGCTCGGCGATAAAAAGCCCGACGCCCAGACAGGCTTCCACCGTGGAATTAAAGTGCAGAGTTTCGGTGGCGCGCCAGTAGATATAGCGCGTCGACATCAGACAGGACATCACCACCAGTACGACGTTCACATAATGGCTTTTACTGATGCCGAGTAATAACATCAGCCCCAGGCTGGCCAGACCGAAAAAATACTGTTTATCGCTGTCCATCGGCGTAATCACTATGATTGTGGCGATGGGGAGCATCACTAGTAACAGCAAACAAAACAGCACTTTATTCATAGTCTGACCTGCGGTAATGTCAAATGCCCGGATTGGGCATGGCGTAAACTTCGCCATCCCCGACTTTAACCCCAACGATAGCGGCGACTTTTTTACTGATAAGTTCAATATCGAAGGCTGCCGCAGACACCGGGCTAAACTCGATAATCGAACGTTGGGACGCGTTGGCTTCCGGCACGCATTCATCGCGATGAATCATGCCCAGCAGTTTGTCCCCCAGCCGCTGTTCAAAAAAATGCGAAACATCACGGCTAAGGTTACGGCGCATATCGCTTTGATTGACGACGTAATATTCCCCCAGACGCTGATTGAGCGGCGCGCCAAGAAATTTGTGATTTTCAATCTGCGGCAGCAGCGACAGCGAGGCGGTGTCCGCCAGCATCATGACAATATGCAGATCGGCGAAGCTCTGTACGGCCTTCAGCGCCGGTACCGGCCCCGGTGGGAAATCGGCGATAACGACCAGACCCGGATAATTCAACACCGTACTCAGACCGCGCTGCAAAAAGTGCGGGTCGTGGCTGATAGCGTTTTCAAACGCCAACCGTTGCTCTTCTTCCGCTTCGCCATAGGGCAGCACAAACACATTGGCGTCCGCCTTCAGAATAAACTGGCTCCAATCCAAGACCGTGGTGGCCTGCGCGACATAGCCGCGTGTGTCGGAGATCGGCACGCCGAAATGCAGCCGCAAGGCGTTTTGTACATCGAAATCAATGACCAGCACTTTGCTGCCGCTGCGGGCCAGGGCATAGGCTAAATTGGCGCTCACGGTGGTTTTGCCCACGCCGCCCTTGGGCGAACAGACGCAAACTAACGGCATAACGCGATATTCTCTAAAAGAAGTGGAAGGGAAAGATCGCGGCCGTCGTGGGTGTCGGCAGAGGCCGCGGGGCCACGGTTAAATAAGTTTTTAAAGCGCTTATCGGCGCCGCCGGGCATACCCTCAGCCGCGTGCGGCATCGTAAACGGATTGCCTCGCGGCACCTGAGCCTCGCGGGCACGGGCCGCTCCCTGCGCCGGCGCGAACAGGCCCTGCGCCTCGGCAAACGGCGGCGTGGAGCGTACCTCGTGTGGGGCGGTAAACGGGTTACCCTGCGGCGTTAAAGTCTCGCGCGTGCGGCCTGGCGCCTGGGCATACCCCTCTTGCGCCTGGGTGAATGGCTTTGCATCGGGCTTTTGCGCCGGGTCGCCCGTCATTAAGCCGGACGACGGGGTGCTGGCAAACATCGCCGCACGGCCTTGCAACGGTAATGCGTTGCCGTCGGTCGGCGCCGGGGCGCGGGCGCTCTGAGACGCGCGGCTGTCGGAGGCCGGTTGCCGTGTTAATTGATCAAATACCGATCCCGGCCCATTAGCGGGCCTGCTGGCGTCCAAGGTGCCCGCTAACGGTGCGCTGCCGGCAGTAGTCTGCGGCGGCAAAGCATTATTCACCGCGTTGAACAGCGGCGAAAACACCGTGGGACCATACGCGGGGCGATCGCTCCCTGCGGCGTGAGCAGACGCCAGGGCGGCGGGAGTCCGCTCTGCCATTGCGGGCGATCGGGCGCTAAACTCATGTTGTGATATCGGTGACGGCGGCGGCAGGGTCGTTGGATGACCTTGCTCCAGCGGGTGGAACGGCCGATCGGCATTAACTATCTGTCGGATAATGGTCCAGCTGGAAACAGAACTATGAGGAGTGTTATCAGCGATTTCTTTATAATCAATAGCTTCCATATTCAGCTTTTCTTTGAATCGCTTGATGTCATCATAATTATTCATGGCTCACCTTAGGATGGCGTGTGGCAGAACCGTACCGGCGCGTTTTCGCTAGGGGTCAGCATAAAGGCGCAATTGGGCAAAATAAGCTTTGGGCGCGAATGAAAAAAAATGAAGAAATCTATAAGACAGGCTAATACAAGTCTCATTTATTTACCAATCTTGCACGGCGCCAGCGCCGTATAATAGCGATTGGTTGTCAGGGCGCTGTGGGGGTTGTCTACCCGGCGCCTTGCTCGCGCGCGACTTTAAACATAGACCATTTTATTGGAATTGCCGGATAAATTTTTCCGAGTGCTTCCCATGTCAAATGCCAATCGCTGCTGCTTTTTAATTAAAAGCCTTTTAAAAGGCAATATTTATTTTTCTGCTCGTTAATAATAGTTAAAACACGCGGCTTTTTGAAAAAACGGCCTATTTTCTACGACCGGAAGGAGGCTTTATAGTGAAGTTATTGCCCTGAGACTTGTGTAAAGATAGCGTAATGGCCTTAACGATTACTTTACAAAAATTGATCATTTCGACCAAAACCAAAGACAGGCATAATGAAAGCCATTTCATTCCCACGCCGCTATCGCATAAGATTTGGCTGAATAGCCCGTTTTGAGGCATAAAACGCGCTATCAGATCGGTTATATTAGGCGGGATAATCAGTGCCACCTGCGTTAAAGCAGTTTGCGCCACCCACCGGCATTCGGCTACCGAGATGGCGGTGTTCCGGTTTGCGGTCAGCGGAGGGCACCGCCGCCCGCGTTTGACCTGCCAGCAATATATGGAGAAGAGTTTGCGGATCAGACGTTCATTAACGATTAAACAAATGGCAACGGTGTCGGGCGTGGCATGGGTGACCCTTTGTCTGTTTATCGTGATCCAGCTTTTCCATTTCGTTCAGCAGCGTCGTGAAGATTACACCCTGCAATTGCAAAATATCGCCTCGTCGGTCCGCCAGCCGCTATCCAACGCGGTGCTCAAAGCGGATATTCCCCAGGCCGAACAGATTCTGGTTACCCTTCAACGCAACGGCATACTGAGCCGCGCCGATGTGGTACTCCCAAATGATGTCCAGGTTTTGCACGGCGAGTTCCCCCCCGAGCGGCCGGTGCCGACGCTGATACGCCGCGTGTTCCGCTTGCCGGTCGAGGTGCAGATGCCGCTGTATTCCTTGCCGCGGCCGTCTCATCCCCAGGCGCTCGCCTATCTGGTGCTACAGGCGGACTCGTATCGCCTGTATCAATTTATCATCAGTGCCATTGCCACAATGATAACGACGTATTTGCTATTGGCGCTGATCATGACTGTTGCCATTACTTGGTGTATTAATCGCCTGATGGTGCATCCGCTGCGCGCGATTGCCCGCGAGCTGGAAAATCTGGCGCCGGAGGAGATCCCAACCCACCAGCTTACCCTGCCGAATATGCACCGGGACGATGAATTGGGGGTACTGGTACGCAGTTATAACCGCAACCAGCAGGTCAGTGCGCGCGCCCGGCAGGATCTTGAGCGGCGGACGACTCGCCACCCTGACACCGGTTTGCCTACCCGCGCGCGCTTCCTGGCGATGCTGGATGCCCGTCTGGCGGCGCAACCAGAAACCCGACCCTGTTGTGTGTTTGTTATCGCGGTCAGTACGCTTTTAGAGGCGGCGGGGGCGTTAACCGAAGCGCAGTGCGGTCTGCTGCGCGCCGCGCTGGCGGATCAACTGCGGCTGGATCACGGCGAAACCGGCCTGCTGGCGCAATTGAGCCCGCATGAATTCGCATTGTGCCATTGGGATACGCAGCCGCCGTTCCAGGCCATGCATCTGGCCCAGCGCCTTTTATCCCGTATCCAACATCCGCTGACTCTCGGTACGCTGACGCTGCGCCCCGCGGCCAGTATTGGCGTCACCATGGGGCCATCGGGTGACGAAAACGCCGAAGGCTTGCTGCGTCGTGCCGCGTCTGCCGCGTTGTCGGCGGACGCGCGGGGTAAAAACCAGATTATGTTTTTGAACAGGCGGATACGGCGGCCCGGCGCTTGACGATTGCCCACACGCTGATAGACTGAATAGCGCACGGGCGCTGCGCACTGTTTTTTCAACCGCAGGTCGATATGCGCGACCGCCGCTTGTTAAGTGCCGAAGCCCTGCTGCGCTGGCGCCAGGACGATGGCAGTTGGAGCCTGCCGGAGGATTTCATCCGTCAGGTAGAGGCGGGGGGCGTGATGGTACCGCTGGGCAATTGGGTGCTGGAGGAAGCGTGCCGGGTGCTTGGCGCATGGCAGGCGCGCGGTATCGACCTGGCGCTGGCGGTGAATCTGTCCGCCCTGCAATTGCAGGAAAACGGTCTGGTCGCGTCATTGAAACATTGGCTGGCGCGTTATCAGGTCAGCGGCGCGCGATTGGTGCTGGAAATCACTGAAACCACCTGCATTGCCGAATTTGACGCCTCGTTCCAGGTGCTGCGCGATTTGCGCAACCTCGGTATCGTCATTGCGCTGGATGATTTCGGCATGGGCTATTCCAGTTTATATTGCCTCGATCGCCTGCGGCATTTACCCGTCGATATGCTGAAAATCGATCGTAGTTTTATCGCCACCCTGCCCGAAGACGCCGTCATGCTGCAGGTCGTCAGCGCCATCGCCGGCGTGCTCGGGCTGCCGGTTATCGCCGAAGGGGTGGAAAATACCGCCCAGTGCGATTATCTACTGGCGCATCATATTCATCGCGGTCAGGGTTATCTGTTCTCCGAGCCGCTGACGCAGCCGGCGTTTGAACAACGTTTTCTTCAATTGCCGACCCCCTAACCCTAACCCTAACCCTAATCCTAATCCTAACCCTTGCCTCCAGTTCCTTGATTCTTGGCCATTGCCTCTTACCTCTTGCCTCTTGCTTCTTGGCTTTTGGCACTCGCTCGTTGTCCCTTGTCCCTTGCGCCAGGCCCGCAGCCGGCGGCCATTTTTTGCCCTGTCCTGCGCCACGAAGGTAATATTTTCTGCTGCGGGGTGACATCTGCAAAGGCCCGTTGTCTAACAACATGGTACACTTTTCGGCGGGAAAGTAAAACGATGCAAACACAGCTAACCGTCAAAGTGAGAGTCAGGTTTTTCCTTGGTATTGATTGAGTAGGGGTTCACATGCAGGGCACCGGAATTCGTCTTTTCTTGAGTGGTGTATTACTGGTGACATCGGGCGGGTGGGCACAGGCCGAAGCATTACAACCCGATGCCGCCTGGCAGCAGGGAAAACTGAGCAATGGTTTCGCCTGGCAAGTTCTGACAACGCCACAGCGGCCAAACGACCGTATCGAATTGCGGCTGATGGTCAATACCGGTTCACTGGCGGAAACCGCCCAGCAAACCGGTTTCGCGCGTCTTCTTGCCCGTTTGGCCCTGACGCACAGCGAAAACTTTACCACCGCGCAGCTTACCTCCCTATGGCAGCAGGGCGCGGATGAACAGCGGCCGCAGCCGCCGGCGCGCGTTTCCTATGACACGACACTGTATAGCCTCAGTTTGCCGAACGGCCGGCCGGATTTAGTCAAAGAAGCGCTGAAATGGATGGTCAACACGGCAGGCCATCTGTCCATTACCCCGGCAGCGGTGCAGCAGGCGCTGGCGGCAGCGGATCCGGTGGCGACGGTACCGGATAACCCGCGCAACAGCTGGTGGCATTATCGCCTGAAAGGGTCGTTGCTGCTGGCTCACAGCCCGGATTCGCCGGCGAAATCTCCGGTGGATGCCGAACAATTGCAGCATTTCTATCAGCGATGGTACACCCCTGACGCCATGACGCTGTATGTGGTCGGCAATGTGGACGGGCGCGCTCTCAACGAGCAGATCGTAAAGACCTTCTCTGCGCTGCAGGGCAAACGCGACACCCCGGCGACCGTGCCGACAATGTCTGCGTTACCGCATCAACCCGTGAGCCTGTTTAGCGAAGCCGGCGGCTACGACAGTCTTAAACTCGTCTGGGACAACCCGTGGCAGCCTATACGTGATTCGCAGGCGTTGAATCGTTATTGGCGCGGGGATTTGGCGCGCGAAGCGCTGTATATGCATTTGCAGCAGGCGCTCAAGGAAAGCGACCTGAAGCAGACGAATTTGCGCTTTGACTGCAATGTGAACTATTTACGCGCACAGTGTGCGATTCACGTCGATACGCCAGCGGATAATTTGACGCCGTCGATGACTTTCGTAGCCCACGAGCTGGCCAATGTGCGCAACAATGGCCTGAGCCAGGCGGAATTCGACGCGCTAATGGCGCGCAAAACCGGTGAACTAAGCACATTGTTCGCCACTTACGCCCGCACCCGCACCGATGTTTTGATGAGTCAGCGTTTACGCTCGCAGCAGAATGAGGTGGTGGATATCGCGCCGGAACAGTATCAGAAATTGCGTAGCGATTTTCTTGGCGGGCTGTCGCTGCAAAGGCTGAATCAGGAATTGCGCGGTCAGCTATCGCAAAACGCCACTATGGTGCTGATGCAGCCAAACGGCGAGCCGGAGATGAATATGAAGGCGCTGCAGGCGATCTACGAGCACATCATGGATCCCGGTCCGCTGCCGGCGACGATTGACGAGAGCAAGCCGGAGGTCACCGACATTCCACCGGCCTCGTGAGAGAAGCGCTGCCACCGCGCTGTCGGTCAGCGGGCGGGTCGCCTGTGCCGGCCTTGATTTTTGGCGGCCACCCTCCCCATTGTCCCAGTGGTCGCGGCGGCTGTCAGCCTGCCGCGCTTCTAGCACCGGCGCGCCGTTGCCGCCTTGATAGGGTATCAGCCTTGGCGGGTGGGCATGGCATCGCGCGGAATGATGGCGCCACGGTACTGGATAACCGTACTGGCGGTGCGATGCCCGCTCTCGGCGGCCGTGGCCGCGCCGCCGCCGGTCAGACGCACCGCCAGATAGCCGGCGCTGAATGAGTCCCCGGCGGCGGTCGTATCGACCACTTTCTCTTTGGGCAATTTTACCGCGGGCACTTCCTGCACCGCCTCGTTCGCTTCCGCTACCAGACAGGCCTCGGCGCCGCGTTTGATAACAATTTCACTGACGCCCAGCGCACGCGTGCGCTCAAGTACGGCGTCCACCGGCTGTTCACCCCACAGCATGTCCTCGTCATCGAGCGTCAGGAAGGCGATGTCGGTACAGGCGAGAATATCGCGATAGGCCGCCTGGGTTTCTTCCCGGCTTTGCCACAGACGCGGGCGGTAATTATTGTCAAAAATGACTTTTCCGCCATTGGCACGGCAGGTCCGCAGCAGGGACAGCAGCTGCTCGCGGCTTTGCGGCGACAGGATGGCGATGCTTATCCCGCTTAAATAAAGGTAATCAAAGTCTGCCAGCGCTGCGCAAATGTCAGCCGACGACGCGCTTTCCAGCCAGTAACGGGCGGCCGCCTCATTGCGCCAGTAATAAAAGGTACGCTCGCCATGGGCGTCGGTTTCAATGTAATACAGCCCGGGCAACCGGTTTTCCAGGCGCTGGATGAGCGAGGTTTCTACCCCCTCCTGTTGCCAGGCCTGTAGCATATCGTCACTAAAGCTATCGGTACCGAGGGCGGTAATATAATGCACCTTGAGCTCAGAGGCAGCGACCAGGCGCGAGAGGTAGACCGAGGTATTCAACGTATCGCCGCCAAATCCACGCTTAACGTCGCTGCCCTTTTGCGACAATTCGATCATGCATTCGCCGATAATGGCGATCTTTTTGCTAGTCATTGCTTGCTGGCCCGTCATAAATAAGAAAGCTGATATAGGCATCTAGTCTCAACAGAATGATCGATGCAGTCAATAGCTGCTGAAACGTTGTTTTAGTTTATCATGACCTGGATCGTCACTGCGGCGATTTTCCCGCTGCTTATCTCTTTACGCCGAACGCATCCACATTCTGTTCAGGCCGCTGATTAACCCGATTGTATCACCGGCTACCCGCCGATTTCCGGCAAGCTGAGGTCATCAGCGGTCCCCCTTCGCGGCGTGGGCAGGTAAGCGCCGCGCTATTGTCAGCCGATGCGCCAATTGACTCTAGCTCGCGCCTTGTCAGCCTGAGTTGCACCGACATCGCACAGAGGGCACGCTGCCGCTGCGGTGTAACTCACTGGCGACACGCCAGTTTTGCGCCTGATCTCCCGCCGTTTTGCCCCGCCGAATCTGGCAGGTGCGTAATCCTCAACTATCATTAATGCATCGGGGAAGACTAACGAGGATATCGACATTCATGACACGGACCAAGAAAGTGATAGGTGGGATCGTGCTGTTTCTGCTGCTGCTCATCGTGGCTATTGTGATTTTTATCGCCACGTTTGACTGGAACCGCCTCAAACCGACCATAAACGAAAAAGTCTCCACCGAACTCCAGCGCCCCTTCGCGATTAACGGCGATTTAGGCGTGCAATGGTCAAGACACCGTGAAGAGCGCGGCTGGCGCGGTTGGGTGCCGTGGCCGCATATCCATGCGGAAGATATCGCGTTAGGCAACCAGCAAGAGGTACCGGGCGATTACACTGCCCGGCTTAAACGCATTGAGGCCAGTATCGCCCCCTTAGCGCTGCTGCACCGTGAAGTGTATCTGCCGCGTATCACTCTGGTCAGCCCTGATGCGTCGTTGAAACGATTAGCGAACGGCAAGAATAACTGGACCTTCAACCTGGCCAACAGCGACGAGAAAGACGGCCAAAAACCCGTTTCGCCGTGGTCCTTTCAGGTGGATGATATCGTTTTCGATCGGGGTAAGATTGATTATCAGGACGCCATCGCCAAGGCGGATATTCATCTAACGGTCAACCCGCTCGGTAAACCGGTGGCCATGGCCGAACTGACCGGCAGCGGTGACGATAAACAGGCGGCGGCGAAAAATGACAATAACTACATTTTCGGCTGGAAAGCGGAGGGGACTTACAACAACGAACCGCTTAGCGGCTCGGGAAAAATTGGCGGCATGCTGGCGCTGCGTAACGCGGGCACCCCGTTCCCGCTGCAGGCCGATGTGCGTTCGGGCCGCACCCGCGTAGCGTTCACCGGGACGCTTGAGGATCCGCTTAATTTTGGTGGTCTGAATTTGCGCCTGCGGCTCGCCGGAGAGAATCTCGGGGATTTACAGGGGCTGACCGGGGTGGTGCTGCCCGATTCGCCGCCCTATGACACCGACGGCCAGCTGGTAGCCAATTTCAAAGGCAAAAATGCGGGCCGTTACCGTTACGAGAAGTTCAACGGCAAGATTGGGCAGAGCGATATCCACGGTACGTTGGAATACCGCCAGGGCAAACCCGCGGCCGTCGCTGAGCGGCGAACTGGTGTCAAACCGGCTGCGCTTTGCCGATTTGGGGCCGCTTATCGGCGCCGATTCCGGCACCGCGTCCGGCAAACAGGCAGCCAAGACCAAATCAATACAGCCCTCTGATAAGGTGCTGCCGTATGACAAATTTGATACCGCCAGCTGGTCCAAGATGGATGCCGATGTGAAGTTTACCGGCAAGGATATTGAGCATGGCGATTCGCTACCGTTAAGCGATCTCTACACCCACCTGAAGCTGGATAATGGCGAGCTGTTGCTGGATCCGCTGCGCTTTGGCATGGCGCGCGGCACGCTTAACTCGACCATCCGCCTGGAAGGGCAACGCACGCCGATGCGCGGTCGCGCGGATCTTCATGCCCGTGGCCTGCAGTTGAAAGCGCTGTTTCCGAGCGTCGAGGCGATGCGCAGCAGCATGGGCCAATTAAACGGCGATGCGCAATTTACCGGTACCGGCAATTCCGTGGCGGCGCTATTGGGCAGCAGCAATGGCAATCTGCGTCTGTTGATGAACGATGGTATTATCAGCCGTAATTTAATGGAAATTGCCGGTCTTAACGTCGGTAATTACGTCGTCGGTAAATTGTTTGGCGACGAGCAGGTGAAAATCAACTGTGCCGCGGCGGACGTCAACGTGAATAACGGCCTGGCGCAGCCGCGGCTATTCCTGTTCGACACCGAAAACGCGGTCATTCATGTTGATGGCACCACCAATCTGGGTACCGAACGGCTGGATTTGTCGATCAATCCCGACAGTAAAGGCGCGCGCATTGTGACGCTGCGATCGCCGCTGTATGTGCGTGGCACTTATAAAAATCCTTCCGCCGGCGTGAAACCGGGGCCGCTTATCGCGCGCGGCGCCGCGGCCGTCGTGCTGGGGGCGGTGGTAACGCCGGCGGCGGCGTTGCTGGCGCTCATTTCCCCGAGCGGCGGCGATGATAATCAGTGCGCGCCGATATTAAAAGAAATGAATATCAAAAAGTAACCGGTATCGGCTCCGGCGGCGGGCGCAACCCCGCCGCCGGGTCGGTCAATGGCCGTTCAGAATGGCGCAACTATGATCCTGAATCTCTTCGACCGATCCGATATTACGGTTCAGCAGACTGCGCTGGCTGGCCAGAAGCACCAATGAGCCATCCGGTAGCGGCGCCAGCGCCATACCGTATTCGCCCATCTCCTCAGAGGCATCCGGTACCTCACGCGCCAGCAGCAAAAAGGGGCTTTGCGCCGCCAGGCCCGCCGTGGAAATACGCCTGGCCAAATATCGATGGCCCAGAATCGGTTGCGCCAGCGGTTGCCAGTCGGTGCTGATATTGGCGGCATCGTTATCCAGCCGCTCGCGGATATCCGGCCGCAGACAGGAAATATGGATATGTAGCTGATTTTGCGTCCGGCCATAGGCGGAATTAATCGCCAGCGACAGAAAACGGTCGCCGATCGGCTTACCCCGCCTCTCGGATAGAAAATGTCTGGCCTGCCAGGCGAGGTAAAAGAAATTGGGCGTTGAGGTGGAGAGTAAACGCGGGCTTTCAATACCGCTGATTTTATCGGTGGGCATCAGTAAAAACTGCAGCGGTCCGACAAAATCATCTTTGTATACCACATAACCCGCGGCGGTATTGACCTCACTGCACGGCGCCGGATCCCCACGCTGGAGTTGGTTGGGCACGCATTTCTCACTGACTATCTCCCACAGGGCGTCGGGATGTGTCGGTGAGGACGTGTGATAATATTGCCAGGCGCCAAGCGCCGCAACCAAAATAACAATCACCAGCAGCAGCGCATATTTGATCTGTTGCCACGTCATGGGTCATCCTCTTCATGTTCTTTACGCCGCATTAAAAAACGGGCCGCATCCGCTGGGATGACAGCCCGTCATTACCGTTATCTTCACCGGCCGGCCGCTTAGCCGCGCAAATTACAGCGCCCGGTGCCGTGTCTCATGCGCCGCCAACAGCGCCAGTAATGTCAGGCAGGCCATCGTCGCCAGGTAAATCCCCACGTAGAACAGTCCGTAATTGGCGGTAAGCCAGGCGGCAATGTACGGGGCGACCGATGCGCCGATGATTGACGCCACATTATAGGAAAAAGAGGCGCCGGTATAGCGAACTTCGGTGGGAAACAGCTCCGGCAACAGTGCACCCATGGGGCCGAACGTGAGGCCCATCACCATAAAGCCGCATAACAGAAACGCCATCACCAGCCAGACATTCCCCGACCCCAGCAGCGACGGGAACACCAACGCAAACGCTATAATCAAAACCGTAATGGCTATCATGGTGTAGCGGCGGCCGAATTTATCCGCCAGTTGACCGGCGATGGGGACCATCAAACCGAAACCGATAACGCCAATCATCAGCATCAGCAGAAAATCGTTGCGCGAGAATCCCAGACCGCGCGGCAGGGGCGCCGTACCGTAGGTCATGGAGAATACCGTCATAATATAGAATAAGGTATAAGTGGCCACCATGATAAACGTCGCGATGATGGTCATTTTCAAATGCTGGTTAAGCAGCGTCCCAATAGGCATGCGCACCTGGGCCTTCGCCTTGGCGATTTTGGCGAAAACCGGCGTTTCATGCAGCGAAACGCGCACATACAGCCCAATCAGCACCAGGACGGCCGACAGCAGGAAAGGCACGCGCCAGCCCCAGCTCATAAACTGTTCGTCGGTCAGCAGCCAGGAAAGCAATAAAAACATGCCGTTGGCGAAGAAGAAACCGATGGGCGCGCCCAACTGCGGGAAGGAGCCATATAAGGCGCGTTTATGCGCCGGTGCGTTTTCAGTCGCCAGCAGCGCCGCGCCGCCCCATTCTCCCCCGAGGCCCAGGCCCTGGCCGAAACGGGCCAGCGCCAGCAGCAGCGGCGCCAGTACGCCAATCGTCTGATAGCCCGGCAGGAGGCCTATCACCACCGTGGAGATGCCCATGGTGAGCAATGAGGCCACCAGGGTGACTTTACGGCCGGCGCGATCGCCAAAATGGCCGAACAGCGCCGAGCCAATCGGCCGGGCGATAAATGCGATAGCGAAGGTGGCCAGGGATTGTAGCGTGGCGGCGGTGGCGTCCCCCTGCGGGAAAAAGATATGCGGGAAAACAATAACCGCGGCGGTGGCATAAATATAGAAATCGAAGAATTCGATGGCGGTGCCGATCAACGAGGCAACAATCACTTTACCCCGGGAATTAACGGGAGGGGCGGCTGCGTCGGAATCCAGAGTCGGTGCTGCTGAGGCTTGCATAATTGTTTCTTATTGGTCAACTACGGAAAAGATAGGCATCTTAGACAGAGAAATAAGGCATTTCAATGGCTGAATTTTGACCAATTAGTCATTTCCCCCCTCTGGCAGCAGATTATGCCTTCCCATGATGTTCCCGCAGGGAAAGCCGCCGGAGAAAGCGTTTACAACAGAGTTAATTTCTGTAAAAACCCGTAAGAAAAATTACCCCATAGCGATAAATGCTGGTTTATGGTTATAAATATGTAAAAGTTGGTGAAATACACTGCCATAACGCTATTCATTCGGCATACTTCGCTGCCGCTCAAGGTTTCGCCAACATATCCTGCAGGACAATGACGTGCCTCCCGCCCCCCGGTCGTTGAGGAATGGCGCGTCAGGGCCGAGCTGAGAGGTCTATTAGCGCCGCCGCATCTTAATCCCGCGGCGGCCGGCTTTACCCCAGCGGTGGCTTCAGCCGCCGGGGCGATGACTTAGGCGGCGCCGTGACGATGACCGACGGCGTCTTGCCGATTGTCGGCGGCGTTGTGCCGATCAGCCGTGGTGTCATGTCGATTGTCGGCGGCGTCGTGCCGATCAGCCGTGGTGTCGTGCCGATGCCCGGTGGCCTCTTGCCGATTACCCATGGCGTCGTGCCGGTCACCCGTGGTGTTGTAACCGTTATCGGACGGGGCGGATGGTGCGTCCGCCCCGTCCCGAGGGTGAGTGTTTTTTCCGGCGTAGTCGGCGGTACCTATCCAGGCGGCGCAGAACAGCGTTAGCCGGGCAAAGAAATAGAAGAACGCCATCAGCCCTATAACCGAGCCGAAAGCAGCGCCAGAGGGCGATTTGGCCAGCTGCGGTAGCGTCATGGTCATAATGATTTTAATTATCTCGAAACCAAACGCCGCCATCAGCGCCCCGCGAAAAATGGCTTTATTACGCGGTTTGTGACGGGGTATGACCCAAAATATCCATAAAAATAATAGGAAGTTAGCCAGCATCGACAGCGTCATGCCCGTCACGACCATTACCGGCCGCAGCCAGGTGACATTCTCGAGCCCCAACGCCCTGATAATCTGATCCTGGGCGCCGGCGAAGATTGACGTCAGCGACAGCGTGACAATCAGCGCCACTACCAGTCCTATCAGGGAAATCAGATCGCGCAGATATTTCAGGTAAAATTTCTCCTGCTCCTGGGGGTTGCGCTCCCATTCGTCACGCAGTTGGGCGCGAATGGCTTCGCGCAGGTTGCCCATCCAATTCAACCCTGAATAAAGCGCGACCAGCAAACCTGTGATGCCGACCGTGGTGCGCTGTTGCACGGCCGTGCGCACCGTATTTTTCAGCGTGGTCGCCAGCGTTTGCTCGCTGATACTGTCGGCAATTTTATTAATCAAATCGGTCAGGATATCCGGGTTGGACGCCAGAAAAAAACCGACGCCGGCAAACGACACCATCAAAATGGGAATCAAGGAAAGAAAGGAAAAATAGGTTATTGCGGCGCCAAACTGGCTGCCCATACGATCGCTGAACCGTTCCGCAGCGCGGATCATATGCGCTACCATCGGATAAGCGCAGATTTTGTCGATCAACCGTCCTGAACGGTGGGCAACCTTATCAATCGACTCATGGCCGGTATGAAGGGTGGTCAGCGGAGTGGTAATTTCCGGTTCCCGGGCGGTCGCGGCATGCGTCTTTTTTTCGGCCATAGTCCCTCTCGAAGTCAGCCCAACATTAAAAGCCCTAATGGAAATAATTATAGCCAATGATCCCGAGGAGGGGCCGGCATCGCGGCAACGTCTTGGCCGTAAGTTCAACGAGTAGCGGGAATGGGGACGGAAAGGGAACACACGGGGGCTATTGCCGGCCCGTGTGGCAAGAAAGATAGCTTAGCGCATTGTCACCAGCTCTTCCGCTGCGGTCGGGTGGATAGCCACGGTATTGTCAAAATCTTGCTTGGTGGCGCCCATCTTGATGGCGACCGCAAAACCCTGCAACATTTCGTCCATACCGAAACCGATACCGTGCAGACCAACGATCTTCTCTTGCGGGCCGACACAAACCAATTTCATACGGCACGGTTGACGATGCCGGGTGACCGCGGTGTACATGGAAGTAAAAGACGTTTTGTAGACTTTGACCTCTTTTTCACCGTATTTTTCCTGGGCCTCGGGCTCAGTCAGACCAATGGCGCCGATAGGGGGATGGCTAAAGACCACCGTCGGAATGAGATCATAGTCCAGATGCTCTTCCGGCTTATTGTTAAACAACCGCTCCGACAGCCTGCGACCGGCGGCGACCGCTACCGGCGTTAACTCAACCGCGCCGGTATTATCGCCAACGGCGTAAATACCCGACACATTGGTGTTTTGATATTTATCCACCTGAATGTGGCCGGTATCGTCGGTTTTTACGCCCGCCGCCGCCAGATTGAGATTATCGGTGGCCGGCTCGCGGCCAATGGCCCAAATCAACGCGTCAACGGTAAATTGCTGTTCATTTTGCAGCGTCAGCGTCAGGCTGCCGTCCGGGTTTTTCGCCACCGACCGCGGCACCGAGCTGGTATGTAGCGCCGGCCCTTCTGCCTGCATGACCTCGACCAGCGTTTCGACAATCAGCGGATCAAAGCTGCGCAATGGCGCGTGTTTGCGAACAAACAGATGGGTCTCGGCGCCCAGCCCATTGAGCACGCCCGCGATTTCCACCGCGATATAACCGGCGCCCACTACCGCGACGCGTTCCGGCATCGCGTCCAGCGCGAAGAAGCCATCGGAATCAATGCCATATTCCGCGCCCGGAATAGCCACTTTACTGGGACGGCCGCCGGTCGCTATTAATATGTGGTCGGCGGTGATGTGCTCGCCGTTCACCTCCACGGTATGCGCATCAACAAAACGAGCGAAGCCGTGAATGACATCGACATGATTATTGCCCAGCACCCGTTCGTAGGATTGATGGATGCGATCGATATAGGCGCTGCGGCTCTCGACCAAGGTGCGCCAGTCAAATTTTTCAACGGTGGTGCTAAACCCGTAATCGGGCGCATACAGCCTTACCGCCTCGGCAATTTGCGCGGCGTGCCACATCACTTTTTTTGGAACGCAACCCACGTTGACACAGGTGCCGCCAAGGTATTTGGCTTCAATCAGCGCACATTTACGGCCGTATTGAGCAGCGCGATTAATTGACGCAATGCCGCCGCTGCCGCCGCCGATGGCGAGATAATCGTAATGTCGGGTCATTCGGGCGTTTCCTTCAGCAAAATCGTTGGCACAAGTGTAACGTGCAAACGCCCGTTGTCGCAAAGATTGCGTCAATCCCTACGATAGGCGGGGCGCCGCTACTCCGCCACCAGCCAGCGCACAAAAGCATGACCCTGACCGGTGGGTACCAGCGTCTGATGCAGCCAGGGCAACAATGCCTCCATCTGCTGTTCCAGTTTCCAGGGGGGATTGATGACAATCATGCCAGAAGCGGTCATGCCGCGCCGATCGCTATCGGGACGGACCGCCAGCTCAATTTGTAGAATTCGCCGGATGCCGCTTCGCTCCAGCGCCGACAGCGTGCGCTTTACCTGCTGACGCAGCACGACCGGATACCACAACGCATAGACGCCGGTGGCGAATCGCTTATAGCCTTCCTGGAGGGCGCTGACCACGTCTTGGTAATCCGTTTTCATTTCATAAGGCGGATCGATCAGCACCACGCCGCGTCGGGACGCCGGCGGCAATTGGGACTTGAGCTGCTGATAGCCGTCCGCCCGCAGCACCGAGGCACGGGGATCTTTGTGGAATTCGCTGCGCAGCAGCGGATAGTCACTGACGTGCAGCTCGGTCAAATGTAATTTATCCTCGTCGCGCAGCAGTTGGCGGGCCAATAGGGGCGAACCGGGATAATAACGTAGCTGCCCGGAGCGGTTGAAATGACGGATGACATCCAGATAAGGCGACAGCAGGGCCGGCACATCGTCACGCTGCCAAATCCGCGCGATGCCTTCCAGGAATTCGCCGGTGCGCTCGGCCTTTTCACCGGCAAGTTGATAACGACCCGCGCCGGCATGGCTGTCCAAATAAAGGAAGGGTTTTTCCTTTTCCTTCATCGCGTTCAGGATGAGGCTAAGCACGGTATGTTTTAGCACATCGGCGTGGTTACCGGCATGGAAGCTGTGGCGATAGCTGAGCATAGGTTTGATATCTACTTAATAAAAAAATTATTTTAGGGATGCTGATGCCGTGATTCGCTCGTGTTACCCGCATAGCTATTCGGGGCCAACACCTCTGACGCTGAGCAAAGAAAAGCATATGAACAATATCTCAGACGGAGGATTATATCAGGATGCGGACGCAATGGGTTAAATCCCTCCCGCCGCCGCAACGCTGAGGCCGCCAAGGGTGCTGATTCGTGCCTTTGTTTTCGATTATTATTCACTGTGGATGATGTTTCGCCCTCGGCAATCGCCGCGTGCAAGATGAGCGCAACATCCTGCGGGCAGAATGAAGAGCGGTGAAAGGGCGCATTTTAAGGCGTTGTAAGGACTATGCCACCGGTTACCGCCATTATTATCCCCAAACGGGCGGCACAGTGATAGTCTACATCCACTTTCCGGTAACCGTGAATCGGCCATTCAGCGAGGCGGCTGCGGTAGCGCCGGAAACCGATATCGGCGGCGGTTGCCCAATGCCCGGCGTGGCGAATGGCGCGCATCGCCAAGCGCCAGCATGTCAATTCGGTGGCGCTTGGCGTCTGCGGCCCGGTGGCGTGATGTGCCCATCTCCTCGGGTTTTAACGGCGCCGCCGGTGACAGGGGTGGTAACTGAATTAAGCATTATCTATTTTGAAATAAATAATTCAGCAGTGCGTTAAGCTGAAAATACGTCAGGTATTGAAATGCTCATTAATGTGTTTCATTATATTCATGTGGTCGCTTCAGATTTAAATCATTCTATATTCATATTATTCAGTGCATGAAAGCCTCATCCGCGCCAGGAAATGACGCGATAATAAATAACAGGGAGAAGTATTATGCAGGGAGCAGAGACGAATAATAATGACCATGCCTATAACCGGGTGCCGGTAACGGCCCGGGCGAGTCTGTTAAATGCCACGTTAGTGCGAATGGGCGTGATGACGTCCTTATCGCAATTTATGGTTGGCGCGACGCTCGGCCACAGTATGAGTTTTGGACAGGCCATGCTGGCGACGGTACTTGGCAGTTTGTTGTTGGAAATGGTGAGTCTGGGCATGGGACTGGTCGGAATGAGAGAGGGGTTATCTACCAGCCTGCTGGCCCGCTGGTGCGGATTTGGCCGTATCGGCTCGTGCCTCATCGGCGTATTTATCGCCTTAAGCCTGATAGGCTGGTTTGGCGTGCAGAATTCCGTGTTGGCGGACGGATTACTGCATGTATCACAAGGAACACTCAATTTTACCGCTGCCGCCATTTTATCTGGATTAAGTATCACACTCTTAGTGCTGTACGGGTTTTCCGCACTCAGCTGGACGGCGAAAATATCAGTGCCGTTATTTTTCTTGGTGGTGTTGTATATTCTTTATGATATCGTCAGCGGTCCACAAGTACTTAATTTTCTGGATGGACAGCCGAATGGGCCGGCGATGTCGTTAAGTCAGGGGGCGACCATGGTGGCCGGCGGATATATTGTCGGCGCGCTGATTTCTCCCGATATTTGCCGCTATTGTAAAAATAAAAATCACGTATTATTTATGGTGACTTCTTCTATTATTGTGGGTGAAATAATCATAAATTGTCTGTCCGTTATTGTCGCCCACGCACTTGGGACGGCGGACGTGGTTTCTATCATGACCCACAGCGCCGGCGGGATCGGTCTGGTTACGGTGATCCTCTCCGCTATAAAAGTAAACGACGTCAATCTGTACTCCGCCAGCCTAGGCATGGCTTCGGCGCTGGATGCGTTAACCCATCGCAAATGGCGCTACCGCTGGCTGACGCTGATTCTGGGACTGACCGGCACCGCACTATCGGTGATGGGTATTATTTCCCATTTTATCGACTTTCTCATTTTGCTGGGCGTGCTGTTCCCGCCCATCGCCGGCGTCATGCTGGTGGATTACTACGTGCTGCGCACCCATCGCGTGCTGCTTGATGCGACCCGCGCACGCCACGCTCTGCCCGATGCGGCGGCGACGCCGACCATCGGCTGGCCGGCCATGGCGGCCTGGCTGGGCGGCAGTACGGTGGGCCTTACCTGCCAACTGGGGATCCCATCACTGAATGCATTGCTGGCGGGCTGCCTGTTCTACTGGCTGATGGCGCAGGCGAAACAAAGGATATCAGGCCGCTGCCGGTCTGATGGCTAAGCGGCGCCGGGCCAGGATAGGGGCGCCCCCGACGGTATCAGGCGTGGTAGTCGGCGATGATCTCCAGCACGCCATTGATAACGAACTGGACGCCCATACACACCAGCAGAAACCCCATCAGCCGTGAAATCGCTTCAATACCGCTGGCGCCGACCACATGCATAATGGCGCCTGAACTGCGCAGCGCTATCCAGACAACCACGCTGATGGTCAAAAAAACCAGTACCGGGGCGAGCGCGGTGACCCAGGGGGAAAAATAGACGTCTTCGTTAACGGTCGAAACCCAACTGATGATCATGGCGATGGTGCCTGGCCCCGCCGTACTCGGCATGGCCAGCGGCACGAAGGCGATGTTGGTGGATTTATGCTTATGCATCTCGCGTGCCTTGCTTTCGGCAATGCCGGAATCGTCGTCGGTCTGCGCGGGAAACAGCATGCGAAATCCGATAAAGGAGACGATAAGCCCGCCCGCGATACGCAGCCCCGGTATGGAAATACCGAAGGTATTCATCACCAACGTGCCGGCATAGAAGGCGACCATCATAATGGCGAAGACATAGACCGACGCCAGCCGGGCCTGCTGGTTTCGTTCCGCCGCGGTCATGTTTTTACTGAGGCTGAGGAACAGCGCCACGGTGGTGAGTGGATTCACTAACGGCAGCAGCACCATCAGACCCAAGCCGATGGCTTTGAAAAGTTCAAACATACGCGCGGCCTCCAAACCGGTTTTTTCCGGCCGCCGGGGCAGGGAAATCGGCGGCAGGAAAGTAATAAGTCATTAATTTTACAGGCATTGACCCTCCCGGGCCAACTGATAAATTGTCAGTACACATAACAAGAATGGTTCAGTCACTTTCGCCCAGCTCAAAAGCCAAGGAAAGCACATGAATTTTGCATTGTTCAATTCCCTTAATGGTGCGCCTGATCCCACGCGTGCGCTCAACCTGTTCCCCGCGTTAACCTCCTTCTATCAGGCGTTGGGCAATACCCCCTTGCAACCGGTGCCCGGCCCGCCGGGGGGCGGCCGTATTTTGGCGAAGTTCGAGTTTGTCAATCCGTTCGGCTCGGTGAAAGATCGCGCGGCGTTCGGCATGTTCTGTGAAGCTATCAATCAACATGATTTTAGCCGCGCACCGCTGAAACTGTTGGACGCTTCCGGCGGTAATATGGGCAAAGCCCTGGCGAAACTGGGCCAGTTGTGCGGTATTCCGATACATTTGATTATCCCCGATAGTTCGCCGCCGGCGCTGGTGGATTTTCTGCGCGACGCCGGCGCGGAGCTCAGCACCGTGGAAAGCCGTTTTTTTCTGCTGGGACTTATCAGCCTCGCCCAGGCGATAGGCTTGCGCGATCCCGGCTGGACACTGCTGTCACAGCATCTGAATTTGGTGAATGTGGCGGTTCACCAATACCAGACCGGCCAGGAAATCCGCCGTCAACTGACGGCTGAGAAAGCGGATGGCTGGGTGGCGGCGGTGGGGACCGGTGGTACCTTAAGCGGCGTTTATGCCGCTCTGGTTAGGGACAATCCGGCGCTGAGGGTGCTCGGCACGACGCCTAGCGAATTGCCGTTTGGTACCTATGATCCCCCCAATGATCGCGATAAATTCGGCGGCGCGGGCGGGATGGGTTTTGGTTTCCGGCAACCCTTTCTCGCCCATGTGGGGCTGGAGCATGTCCCGTTCAAGGAGGTCAGTTGGCAGGCATCGTTGAGCGCGATGTATGAGTTTCATCGTTTGACCGGTGTTCGTATTGGCGCGTCCGCCGCGGCCAACTGGCGCAGCGCCTATCAGCTGGCGCAAGAGATGACCCCGGCGCAGTGCGTCATCACGTTGTTCGCCGATGCCGGCAGCGACGCCGAGCGTGACCGGGGTGAGCAGTATTTCCACGCGATGGGTGCGCTGCATCCGGTTTAGGTGGCATGACCGTTACCGGTTCGCCGCCATCAATTGCCCCGCGCGGCGGATCTCGCCGGCGTTGCGGCTATCGCTTAATTTTTTTGCGCCGTCGCCGGTAAGGCTTCACGCCGGCTAACCGCGGCCGGTTGCCCCTCATCGGCTTCGGCGCTAACGTATCCCCTCATCGCCGCTCTGTAGCGGCCCGCGTGCCGCGTCCCTGATGCCGGGTGGCAGCACCCTAGCGCCAGGCGGGATTGCTCATCACGCTATAGCGGCCACAGCCCAGCAGCGCGATGGCTAGCCCGGCAAAAAGATAGACGGCGATATTCTCCAGTCCCCAGGCGCCCACGTTCGTCAGGGTGAAAATGATGCCGGGTTCGGTAATCAGCCAGGCAAACAGCATGGTGAAGGAAAAAATCAGCGCCGCCGGCCGCACCAGAATGCCGAAAATAAACATCAGCGGTACAATGATTTCACCCAAGAACACCCCATAAGCAACGATAGCGGGCATTCCATGGGCCTGAACCATCCCGATGATGCCATCGATGCCGAACAGCAGTTTATGGATGCCGTGAAACAACATCATGGCGCCAAAGGTAAACCGCAGCAGCAATTTCCCCAGATCCGGCTTATCCAGCATTCGGTTAAAGGCAGTTAGCATGATGATACCCGTCCTCAGAAATAGGTGGTGAGTGATTAACTGTAAATAATAACTATTCAACACCTTATTACTGAACATTTACCTGCACCAGATCAAGCAATTAATCGCTAATCCAGAGCCGATTGCCGAATATCGTCAGCGCATCACCTCTCAGGCCGCTTAAGCGGAGGGAAATTGAACGGTCGCGTCGCACGGCGGCCGTTACCCTTCGCTCGCCATTGATTTTCGCTATAGTTAGCCTCATGTTAATCCTATTGGCTTTCACGAACATCAGGACTGCACTATGACTAATCCGTTACTGACCTCGTTTTCCTTGCCCCCTTTTGCCGCTCTTCGTCCTGAGCACGTCGTGCCGGCGGTGAAAGCCGCGCTTGAGCACTGCCGCCACACCGTTGAAGAGGTCGTGGCGCAGCCCGGCCCGTTCACCTGGGAGAATCTCTGCCAGCCGCTGGCGGATGCGGATGACCGTTTGAGCCGGATTTGGTCGCCGGTGGGCCATTTAAATGCGGTGAAGAACAGTCAGGAACTGCGCGAAGCCTACGAACAAAGCCTGCCGCTGCTGTCTGAATACAGCACCTGGGTAGGGCAGCATAACGGTTTGTATCAAGCCTATCGTAATCTGCGCGACAGCCAACACTACGTGCAACTGAGCGTGGCGCAGAAAAAAGCGGTGGATAATGCGCTGCGCGATTTTGAATTGTCCGGTATTGGCTTGCCGGCGGAAAAACAGCAGCGCTACGGCGAGATCGTCGCCCGGCTGTCGGAGCTGGGATCGGCCTACAGCAATAACGTGCTGGACGCCACCATGGGCTGGAGCAAGTTGATAACCGATGAACAGGCGTTGGCCGGCATGCCCGAAAGCGCGCTTGCCGCCGCCCACGCCCAGGCGCAGGCCCGCGAGCAGGAAGGCTGGTTGCTGACGCTCGATATCCCCAGCTATTTGCCGGTGCTCACCTATTGCGATAACGCCGCGCTGCGTGAAGAGCTTTACCGTGCCTATAACACCCGCGCCTCCGATCAGGGGCCGGATGCCGGCAAATGGGATAACGGCCCCGTCATGGACGAAATCCTGGCGCTGCGCCATGAGCTGGCGCAACTGCTGGGATTCGACAGCTACGCCAATAAATCCCTGGCTACCAAAATGGCGCAGGATCCGCAACAGGTGCTGGATTTCCTTACCGATTTAGCCAAGCGCGCACGGCCCCAGGGCGAACAGGAGCTGGCGCAGCTGCGCGCCTTCGCGCAACGCCAGTTCGGCCGCGATACGCTGGATCCGTGGGATATCGCTTATTATGGCGAAAAACAAAAGCAGCACCTGTTCTCAATCAATGATGAGCAACTGCGGCCCTATTTCCCTGAGCCGCGGGTCGTTAGTGGTCTGTTCGAGGTGGTCAAGCGTATCTACGGCATCACCGCCAAAGAGCGCACCGATGTCGATACCTGGCATCCCGACGTGCGTTTCTTCGATCTGTTTGATGAGCACGGCGAATTGCGCGGCAGTTTTTATCTGGATCTGTACGCCCGCGATAATAAACGCGGCGGCGCCTGGATGGATGACTGTGTCGGCATGATGCGCAAGGCCGATGGCGAACTGCAAAAACCGGTGGCCTATCTCACCTGTAACTTCAATCGCCCGATAAGCGGCAAACCGGCGCTGTTTACCCATAACGAGGTGACCACGCTGTTCCATGAATTTGGTCATGGGCTGCACCATATGCTGACCCGTATTGATACTCCCGGAGTGGCCGGCATCAGCGGCGTGCCTTGGGATGCGGTGGAGCTGCCGAGCCAGTTTATGGAGAATTATTGCTGGCAGCCTGAAGCGCTGGCGTTTATTTCTGGCCATTATGAAACCGGCGAGCCGCTGCCCGAAGCATTGTTGAACAAGCTGCTGGAAGCGAAAAATTATCAGGCGGCGCTCTTTATTCTGCGCCAACTGGAGTTCGGTCTGTTTGATTTCCGCATGCATTACCAATACCAGCCCGCACAGGGCGCGCGCGTGCTTGACACCCTGGCGGAGGTGAAAAAACAGGTGGCGGTGGTACCGACCGTGCCGTGGGGACGATTCCCCCACGCCTTCAGCCATATTTTCGCCGGCGGTTATGCGGCGGGGTATTATAGCTATTTGTGGGCGGATGTGCTGGCGGCGGATGCCTGGTCGCGTTTCGAGGAGGAGGGGATCTTCAACCGGGATACCGGCGAATCGTTCCTCGATACCATCCTTTCCCGCGGCGGCTCCGAAGAGCCGATGGTGCTTTTTGCCCGTTTCCGCGGCCGCGAGCCGCAGTTGGACGCCATGCTGCGCCATTACGGTATTCGGGAATAGGGGCTTGAGCACGGTCTTTTTGAGCAGCGAGGACGGTATCGACCCCCAATCTTTGCAGGCGCTGGCCGCGCGCTGGGGGTTGATAAGCGATCCTCAGGCCGCCTTGGCGCTGGTCATGACCTCCGAACGGTTGGAATTGCATAAACGGGACGAGCCCAAATTGGGCGCTGTCGCCGTGGATTTCGTCACTGGCGCCATGGCGCATCGGCGCCTCTACGGCGGCGGGCGCGGTGAGGCGGTAGCCAAGGCGGTGGGCATCAAAGGCCAATGGTTGCCGGACGTGGTGGACGCCACCGCCGGACTGGGGCGCGATGCTTTTGTGCTCGCCTGTTTGGGCTGCCGGGTGCGAATGTTTGAGCGTCATCCGGTCGTGGCGGCGCTGTTGGAGGATGGCCTGCGCCGCGCCTATGCCGACCCTGAGTTGAGGCCGTGGCTTGCGCCGCGTCTGACGCTGCATCACGGCTCCAGCCTGAGCGCGCTGGCGCAGTTGCACCCTGCGCCGGATGTGGTGTATCTCGATCCGATGTTCCCGCACCGGCAAAAAAGCGCGCTGGTGAAAAAGGAGATGCGGCTGTTTCAATTGCTGGTGGGGGCCGATGAGGATGCTGACGGGCTACTGGCACCCGCACGGGCGCTGGCGCTGCGTCGGGTGGTGGTGAAAAGGCCCGATTATGCGCCGCCGCTGGCGGGTGTGGCGGCGCAGGCGGCGATTAGCACCAAAAACCACCGTTTTGATCTTTACCCGCCACAGGCGTGTGCGCCAGGGGGGAACGGCTGAGGGTGAAAGACGTCGGGGAAATAGCGCGACGTCAAAGAACATTCCTGCGACGCACTAGGGGCCGGGGCCTTACGCTCGAAGATCGCTGAGCGCTCCTGCCGCCGGTCCAGGGTAAAATGCGGCGCGCTGGGTGCGAGTGCAGGACGGTCGATCATCGCGAGCAACCTTGCGGGCGGGTGAGGGTAAAAGTGACACAGCGTGTGGGCGATAAAATCACGGCGGCTAAAAGCCGCCGCTATCGTCTGTTTTGAGGGCAATAATCAGGCGCTACTCTAGCTTGTAGCTGTTTGCGCCTATGCCAGCCAGACCGCCACCGTCGACAATCAAATATTCCTTGCGGATTGGCGTACCGTCAAAAAAGTTTTGCAGAATCTCTAACGTTCCCGCTGCGTATCGCGCCTGCGCCGATAAAGAAGAACCGGCAATATGCGGCGTCATGCCATGGTGCGGCATCGTGCGCCAAGGGTGATCACCCGGTGCCGGCTGGGGAAACCAGACATCGCCGCCGTAGCCCGCCAGTTGCCCCGAGCTTAATGCCCGGCTGATGGCGTCGCGATCGCACAGTGCGCCGCGCGCGGTATTAATGAGATAGGCGCCGCGCTTGAATTGCGCCAGAAACGCGTCGTTGACGAAACCCTGCGTTGCAGGATAGAGCGGCGTCTGCAGGTTGACGACGTCGCAAACCCTGACCAAGGATCCGGGCGAGTCATGGTAAGTCAGGCCGAGTTCTTTCTCTAATGCGACGGGCAGGCGGTGGGGATCATAATAGTGTAGCGGCATTGCGAAGGGTTTAAGGCGGCGCAGAACCGCCTGGCCAATACGCCCGGCGCCCAACGTGCCAAAGTGCATGCCTTCGACATCGTAGCTGCGGGCCACGCAGTCGGCAATCAGCGGTGAGATACGCAGGCCAGAACGGTTGTGAAATCACCACATCGGCGTAAGCGCCCCATATAGGACGTCTTTCGATTTCGACAGGGATGATTAAGGATGGTGTCCACCTATTTTAAGTGGACACTATCTATGACAGAGCCCAAAAAACCGCGAGCCAACTACTCCATGGAGTT
>NZ_FRDB01000060.1 GCF_900143145.1 Candidatus Sodalis sp. SoCistrobi | reverse complement strand
CGGCGACTCCTACGATAATGCGATGGCAGAGAGTATCAACGGGTTGTACAAAACGGAGGTTATCCACCGCGGGAGCTGGAAAAACCGGACGGAAGTGGAGTTGGCCACGCTGGACTGGGTGGACTGGTACAACAACAGAAGGCTGCTCGGGCGGCTGGGTTACATCCCTCCTACTGAAGCCGAAATGAACTATTACGCTTTGCAATTAGCATCAGAGGAAGCGGCGTAGTATTGCCAAAATTACTCTCTAATAAACTCGGGGTTATTCATTTAGCTCGCTTAGTGCCGGAAAAACCCCGCCTCGCTTCATTGAACACGCTTAGTGCCAGAAAAACGCTTCCTCGCTTTATTTAACACGCCTAGTGCCGGGAAAACGCCGCCTCGCTTCATTTATCACGCTTAGTCCCAGAAAAACGCCGCCTCGCTTCATTGAGCACGCTTAATGCCAGAATGGATGATGGCAGAGCATATCTGGTGTGATAACAAACGTGACATAAAATAATAAGGCCAGCCGTAATAATACCCTCTCTTGGCGTTGATGCTATTCTCCCTCTTTCCCGCTTAGCTACCTGAGAGGCTATTTTCCTGCTGAAGGCCTGGATGGGGTGACGCGCTCGCCCTTACATCTCTGGTGACCTTAACGGATAATTTAATTAAATGACAATTTAATAACGTTAATTACGGCGGTATGCGTGGTCAGAGAAACAATGTTTAAAATAGCTTCCTGCGCATACCGACACGGACGAGGTGATCATGGCCTTAAATTAAAAGCCAGTAATAATGGAAAATCATAATCAGACAAAATTAACATCGACGACTTGATAAAAGGCCCTGGCGGTGTTGGCAATTTCCCATACGCCAAGAATGACATGGTAGCCCTTCTTGTTGGGCATTTGAACTTTATGTACCGTCCCGTCGGCACTTGGCGTCAATTCATTAGCATGTTCCCAATGCGGCTGCCACGGATTTTGCACCATGAAAAAGGGCTCTTGCTCAAACTGGGCGCGGCTCAAGGGTTCATTAGGGTTCCAGCCATCCTTGGTGATAAAATAATTCCAACGTCGTGTGGCATGTGTCGCGCTATAGTTCCAGGTAAAATCCACCACGGAATTGGCTTTTATTTCATTCTTTTCCCAACGGTCTTCACCGTATTCATCAAGTTTGAGCGGTTCAGTGGTAGTGCCGCCATCCGTGAAACCGGCACTGGCAATCTGGCCATCATTTGGCGGCAGGGCATTACGTTCATCACTCGGGGCGAATTTATCGGCTAAACCCGCCTGCGTTGCGGGGAAGAACTTTCCACTCTCTAACGCATTTGCCCACCATTGTCCCATTTTTTCAGACCGAGACTCCGGGAAAGTAATGCGACCGTGTCTAAGCATAGGTTTATCTTTATCCATAATTAACCTCACTGTTTAGTTAAATAAATGACTTTATTTTTAGACGGCTTATTAACGTCTTTCTATGGGGCCAAATCATAATGCCGTTATGAAGACATAAAAAACATCAAGCCCATGCCTATTCCATGACCACAGGACTGGCGGCGACTGCCTGCGCACATAACATCCCGATTGTCACCAAAGAATACTACCCCCCACTTCTTGCTATATTTCACTTTCAGCCGCAGTGAGCTTGACGGCATAACACCGGTATGGCAATCATTCACGCCCGCGCTGTCTGAAAGAGGGCACTTCTCTCATGGAAGGGAAAATAACAATGGAGGGACATTGAAGATGGAGAGACATTATACAGCGTGTCCACGCGTATTATTTTCGCAATAGGTCAGGATCATCGATAGGGCGGATGAAATACTCATATTAATAATGTTCAGGTATCAAATGAGCATGGGAATACGGTTCCTGCCCATAGTTTAGGCGCAGGAACAGGTTTGTAACTGCGCAGCTGCCACGCACCTGCAACCCAAAACGGCTCGGCGATTAAAACGCCAGATAAAAATCACCCGCCAGGGCGCGAAACGCCGGCGTCCAGGCGCCCGACGGGTCGCGTAACGTCAGCGTATCGTGAATTAACGGCATCGGCCGGCGCGTCAAGGCCAGCAGCAACCGGTGCGGGGGCAAATCTGCTCTGCCGCTGACATCGGTGCGCCGCTGTAGCCACCAGCCCTGTGCCAACGCGCGGGCAATGAGCGCCTCGCCGGCGGCATACGGCAGGATAAGCGCCAGCGTACCATCCGCGTCCAGCAGCGCGGCGGCGGCGGTCAGCAGCGCTTGATGGCTCAGGCTGCGGGTATAACGTGCCCGCTCGCGCGCCGGGGTAGCGCAGGCCGGCCCCGCGTCAAAATAGGGCGGATTGCTGACGATCATTTTATAGCGCCGCGACACCCTGTCGGCATAGGCGCAGATATCGCCCTCGACCGCGCACAGGGAGGTTGCCCAAGGGCTGGCGGTAAAATTGTCCCGCGCCTGACGGCAGGCGTCCGGGTCCAAATCGACAGCATCAGTCGAAATAGCGCCATGCATGCGCTGCGCCAGCATCAGCGCCACCAGGCCGCTGCCGGTGCCGATATCCAGCGCCCTGCCCGCCTCAATGACCGGCGCCCAGCAGCACGCCATCGGTGCCGACTTTCATTGCGCATCGATCGTGGGCGACAAAAAACTGTTTAAAGGTAAATCCGTCCCGCCGCAGCGGTTTTGTGACGGCCGTGGGTAGCATATTCGTGTGGCTCCTGCAGGCGTATACCGCTACTTTAAAATAAACTGACGCGCACAAACAGATGAAGATTACGTGGGATCCGTCTATAATCTGCGCCCCAACCAGAGGTAGCCCATGACTGTAACCCAATTTATCGAACTCGAGCTTCACGAAGACCTGCTCGCCGCCCTAAGCGACAAAGGCTTTGAACGCCCCACCGCCATTCAGGCTGAAGCCATTCCGGCGGCCATGGCCGGACGTGATGTTTTGGGTTCGGCGCCGACCGGCACCGGCAAAACCGCCGCTTACCTGCTGCCGGTATTGCAGCATCTCCTTGATTTCCCTCGCAAGAAATCCGGTCCGCCGCGAGTATTGATCGTCACCCCTACCCGCGAGCTGGCGATGCAGGTAGCGGAACAGGCCAAACAGCTGGCCGCCCACACCCACCTGGACATCGCCACTATCACCGGCGGCGTGGCGTATATGAATCATGCCGAAGTGTTTAGCGAGAATCAGGATATCGTGGTGGCCACTACCGGTCGCCTGCTGCAGTATATCAAGGAAGAAAATTTTGACTGTCGGGCGGTAGAAACGCTAATTCTGGACGAGGCGGATCGCATGCTGGATATGGGGTTCGCCCAGGACGTCGAGCAGATTGCCGCCGAAACCCGCTGGCGCAAGCAAACGCTATTGTTTTCGGCCACGCTGGAAGGGAGCGCGGTCAAGGATTTTGCCGAACGTCTGCTTAACGATCCGGTGGAAATCGACGCCTCGCCCTCGCGTCGCGAACGCAAAAAAATCGTGCAATGGTATTATCGCGCCGACGATGTGACGCATAAAACCGCCTTGCTTTGCCACCTGCTCAAACAGCCCGAGGTCAGTAAAACGATTGTTTTCGTCCGCAAACGCGAGCGGCTGCATGAGCTGGTAGGCTGGCTGCGTGATGCCGGCATCCCCTCATGTTATCTGGAAGGGGAGCTGGTCCAGGCCAAACGCAATGAAGCCATCAAGCGTATGAGCGATGGCCGGATGAACGTCCTGGTGGCAACGGATGTTGCGGCCCGCGGTCTGGATATCGAGGACATCAGCCATGTCATTAATTTCGACCTCCCCGCGACGGCGGATGTCTACCTGCATCGGATAGGCCGCACCGCCCGCGCCGGCCGCAAAGGCTGCGCCATTTCGCTGGTGGAAGCGCACGATCATTTGCTGTTGGGAAAAATCAGTCGTTACCTTAATGAACCGTTAAAGGCACGCACGATAGATGAACTGCGCCCTACCACACGCGCACCGGCTGAAAAAATGAGCGGCAAGCCGTCGAAAAAGGTGCTGGCGAAGCGCAAAGAAAAGAAAGAACAGGCGCAGACCAAAGGCAAAATCAAGGTGCGTTTGCGCGATAAAAAGAACATCGGCAAACGCCGGGTGCCCAAAGCGGCGCCGGATGCGACAAGCGTAACCAAGCCGGAAAGCGACGCTTAAGCCAGCGCGTGACAGGCTGCGATGGCATGCTGATAAAAACAGCAACGTCCCATTAAACGCGGCGCGGAAGCAGGGTTTTCTGTTGGTAAAAGCCGCGCTTTCGCGCGGTTAGCGTCATGTGTGCCGCCTACGTGTTATTAACCGTTAGCGAAAAGTAATCGGCATGTTGCTGACACGATGCATAAAATTAAATGACTTTGTTTTTTAATGAATTAACTGCCACCGTCCCCAGGCACGTTAGGTGCTCACTTTTGCCCCAGCGAGACGATTTTATCTCAGGCATGGGCCATGGTAAGCACAATGAAACAGGTCCTTTTAGCGCTTATCCGCGTCTCTTAATGCCTGATGTCGCTTAAGGCTGTCAGCTTTCAGCCCGGACCGCCGCCAACCCTAATACTTCGTCCCGCGCCAACACCGCGCCTTCGCCACCCGTCTCCCTCCTGCCGCATAGGTGCCGACACCCCTGTCCCCGTGCAGACCCCTGTCCCTTTGCTGCGTGCAGCCGTTATGTCCCCTGCCCTTTTGCTGCGTGCTGACGCCAGGGCCACCCGACCCCCTTTGGCCCACACGGATGCCACGGCCCCGCCATCGTGTTCGCTCTACCTGCGCGGACGCCGTGGGCCATGAGCACGCGTTGGTACTCGTGGGCTAGCCATAAAAAAAGGGGCCAGAGGCCCCCTTGCGCATGAAGAGCGGAGATTACAAACTTTCGGTGAAAGTACGGGTGATAACATCCCGCTGCTGCTCAGGCGTAAGTGAATTGAAGCGTACCGCATAGCCCGAAACGCGAATAGTAAGCTGCGGATATTTTTCCGGATTCGCGACCGCGTCTTCCAGCGTCTCACGGCTCAGCACGTTGACATTCAGGTGCTGCCCGCCCTCAACACGCACCACTTCCTTCTGCTCTAGCGGAATTTCACGGTAGTCGAATTTGCCCAGTTCCTGCAGGGAAACCAACTGGTCGTCGGCGTAACCGGCAACGGCGACCAGGCAGCGGGCTTGTTTATTAGCCTCATCCAGCAGCCAGAATGAGTTTACCAGCGCTTCGTTTTCAGCCTCGGTAATTTGTGTTCCGATAATCATAGATGCCTCCGTGGTATGGGTTCCATACGGCGTCCAGACGCATGCCGTTTATCATTTAGCCTGCCTGGACATTTGGTAAGACCAATTTCTAAAACTGATTATACACCCGCCAACCGGGGCCGATACTTTGATTTAAATCAATCTCTCGCGGAAAGTGGCGACATTCCTGACCAAACTTATTGATTTAAGTCAATTTTGAAATGCACTCAACCCTACTGGTTTGGCGATTTTTTCCGGCTTCGGACGGCGGGAAAACGTTTAACCCGCGGTGATAAAACGTTAAGCTTAGACCAGATCGTCACTATCATGGAGCGTAACATGACGCAAATGCTCACCTGGCGCGATGCTCTCGCGCAGGAAAAAACTCTGCCCTATTTTCAGGAAACGCTGGCATTTGTCGCCAGAGAGCGGGCGGCGGGAATGACCATCTACCCGCCCGCCAAAGATGTCTTCAACGCTTTTCGCTTCACGGAACTGAATGCGGTGAAAGTGGTGATCCTCGGCCAGGATCCTTATCATGGCCCCAATCAGGCCCACGGCCTGTCTTTTTCGGTCAAACCAGGCGTACCCGCCCCGCCCTCGCTGGTCAATATCTATAAAGAACTGGCCAGCGACATTCCCGGCTTTGTTATCCCGAATCATGGTTGTCTGCAGAGCTGGGCGCAACAGGGCGTGATGCTACTCAATACGGTATTGACAGTGGAAGCGGGCAAAGCGCATTCCCACGCCAGTCTGGGCTGGGAGACCTTTACCGACAAGGTCATCAAGGTGCTCAACGCGCAGCGTGAAGGCATCGTTTTTCTCCTGTGGGGCTCCCACGCCCAGAAAAAAGGCACGATTATCGACCCCAAACGTCACCATGTGCTTAAAGCGCCGCATCCCTCGCCCCTGTCTGCCCATCGCGGCTTTCTTGGCTGCCGCCATTTCTCTAAAGCCAATGCCCTATTGGTTCAGCAAGGCCAACAACCGATTGATTGGGCGCCAACGCTGCCGGTGGCGTAACGGCGCAGCATCCTGCGTGCACGCCTTACAGAGCAAAAAGAGGGATAGACGCAGGTGCGGGCAGAGTGGCATAAAACGCGGACGGTCTTTCGGGCCTGAAATCGACAACGGTGAAACGCGGGCGGGGGTGGCAACGTAACACCCGCGCAGAGGTCGTGGTGGCCGGTCGTTAGCCTTTGGCACTCCGCTATGCAGCGACGGCGGCGATCGGTGTGGTTTCTCCCGCCGCTGGCGGCGGGAGGGAAAACCTCAGCTTTTGGCTTTCGATACCGCAACCATCGCCGGGCGAATAAGTCGGCCATTAAGGGTGTAGCCTTTTTGCATCACCATCATCACGTGGTTGGGCTCGTGCTCGTCGGACTCCAGCATCGTCATCGCCTGGTGTACTTCGGGATTGAACGGCACATGGGTTTCCCCCACAACATCCAGGCCAAACTTGCGTACCGCATCCAGCAAAGATTTGAGCGTCAGTTCGATGCCCTCAATCGTAGACGCCAGCTCGGCGTTGGTTTTATCCGACATATCCAGCGCGCGCTCTAAATTATCAATGACCGGCAGCAGTTCACCGGCGAAACGTTCCAGGGCAAATTTATGCGCCTTCTCGACATCCTGCTCACTGCGGCGACGCACGTTCTCCATTTCCGCCTTGGCGCGCAGCACGCTATCGCGCTCGCGTTGTTGCGCCTGGCTTAGCGCCGCTTCCAATTCGGCAATACGTTCATCTCGCGGATCCACAACGTCAACCGTCTCAGGCGCCGCTTCCGCTTGCTGCCCTTGTTCAATTTCAATTTCTTGTGAGACTTGCTCGTCAGGGGTGTTCTGTTCTTTACTACTCATCATGAGTTTTCTCCGCGGTTCAGCATTATTCTCGCTCGTCCGGTTATTATGGGGATGAATAGCGGGGATTCAAGGGATGACGCATAATGAAGCTTGCAAAAATACGCCGGGGATCAGCAATCAAATGACTAGCACTTTTCAGACTATCGGCATCGTCGGCCATCCGCGTCACCCCAATGCGCTGGCCACGCATGAGACGCTGTACCACTGGCTGAATGAAAAAGGGTACCACGTTATCATGGAACATCAGATCGCCCGCGATCTGGCGTTACACGAAGCCATTACCGGCAGTTTGGCCGATATCGGCCAGCAGGCCGATCTGGCGATCGTGGTCGGCGGCGATGGCAACATGCTGGGCGCGGCACGCATTTTGGCGCGCTACGATATCAAGGTCATTGGTATCAACCGTGGCAATCTCGGCTTTTTGACCGACCTCGATCCCGACTCGGCGCTGGCGCAATTATCCGACGTGCTGGCGGGTCACTTTCGCAGCGAAAAACGCTTTTTGCTGGAAGCCCAGGTTTGCCGGGGCGATGTATGCGGCCGATTAAGCAGCGCCATTAACGAGGTGGTGCTGCATCCCGGCAAGGTGGCGCACATGATCGAGTTCGAGGTTTACATTGATGATACCTTTGCCTTTTCCCAGCGCTCCGACGGCCTCATCATCGCCACGCCGACCGGATCCACGGCGTACTCCCTGTCCGCCGGCGGTCCGATACTGACCCCGCTGGTGGATGCCATTGCCTTGGTGCCGATGTTTCCGCATACCCTCTCCTCACGCCCGCTGGTGATTAACGGCAGCAGCACGATACGCCTGAAATTTTCCCAACTGGCACCGGATCTGGAAATCAGCTGCGACAGTCAGATAGCGCTGCCAATCCAGGAAGGTGAAGAGATCTTTATCCGCCGCAGCGACTATTATCTCGATTTGATACATCCCAATGATTACAATTATTTCAATACGTTAAGTAGTAAATTAGGCTGGTCGAAAAAATTATTCTGAATTTTGCCTGTCACCACTTTACTGTATAAAAAACTAGTTTATACTGTGGTTAACCACAGTAGTTTGTTTTTATACAGGAAGGCAACTATGCTGGCTCAATTGACCATTGCCAATTTCGCCATTGTGCGCGCGTTAACGATTGATTTTCAGTCGGGGATGAGCGTGATTACCGGTGAGACTGGCGCGGGGAAATCCATTGCGATCGATGCGCTCGGTCTGTGTCTCGGCGGCCGTTCCGAGGTCAGCATGGTACGGCCCGAGGCCGCCAGGGCGGATATTTGCGCGCGTTTTTTACTCAATGATACCCCCTTGGCCGCCCGCTGGCTGGCGGATAACGCGCTTGATAACGGCAATGAATGCCTGATGCGCCGCGTGGTAAGCCAGGATGGCCGCTCACGCGGTTTTATCAACGGTACGCCGGTGCCGCTGTCACAGCTGCGTGAGCTGGGCCAGTTCCTGATTCAAATTCACGGTCAACACGCCCACCAGCTGATGCTGCGCCCCGATCACCAAAAGCGCCTGCTGGACGCCTACGCCGGTGAGAAAGACCTCCAGCAGGCCATGGCGGCCGCCTACCGCCAATGGCATCAAAGCTGCCTGGATCTCGCCAGCGCGCGCCAGCAAGCCGCCGAACGCGACGCCAGGCGCGAGCTGCTGCAGTATCAATTAAAAGAGTTGAATGATTTCGCGCCGGTTGCGGACGAATACGAGCAGATTGATCAAGAGTACAAGCGGCTAGCAAACAGCGGGCAGCTGATTACCGCCACCCAGCAAACGCTGGAGCTTTTGAGCGAAGGCGACGAGGCCAATCTGCTCAGCCAGCTGCACACCGCCCGGCAGGTGATGAGCGAGCTGGTTACGCTGGATGCATCCCTCTCCGACGTGATGACGCTGCTGGAGGATGCCGCTATCCAGCTTACCGAAGCCAGCAATGAGCTGCGCCATTACGGCGATCGTATCGATCTTGATCCCGGTCGCCTGCATGAACTGGAGCAACGCCTGTCGCGCCAAATCAGTCTGGCGCGTAAGCATCATGTGAAACCGGAAGCCCTGGCGCAGCACCATCAGCAGCTCCTGCAAGAGCAAGAGGCGATAATACAGCACGACGCCAGCGCCGGCGCGCTGGCCGAGGCGGTCGAACGCCACCACCTGCAAGCGATGGAGCTTGCCCGCCAGCTCCACCAGCGCCGCGCTGAGCACGCCACCAGCCTGGCCGGCCATATCACCCTCAGCATGCACGAGCTATCCTTGCCGCACGGTAAGCTGGCCATTGATGTGCATTTCCAGCCCGAACAGCTTAACGCCGACGGCGCCGATCGCGTGGAGTTCATGGTGACCACCAACCCCGGCCAGCCGCTACAGCCGCTGGCGAAAGTGGCCTCCGGCGGCGAGCTGTCCCGCATTGCGCTGGCGATACAGGTTATTACCGCCCGCCAAATGGACACGCCGGCGCTGATCTTTGACGAAGTCGACGTAGGCATCAGCGGGCCGACGGCCGCAATCGTGGGCAAAATGCTGCGTCAGTTGGGTGAGTCCACCCAGGTGATGTGCGTGACGCATTTGCCGCAGGTAGCCGGATTCGGGCATCATCACTTTTTCGTCAGTAAAAATACCGACGGCAGCGCCACCGAAACGCAGATGCTGGCGCTGGATAAAAAAGCCCGACTGCAGGAGCTGGCCCGCCTGCTAGGCGGCAGCGAAGTCACAAAAAATACGCTGGCGAACGCCAGGGAGCTGCTTGCCGCTTAGAAAAGCCCAACTTTTTTCTCATCCTGCGGTCATAGATGGGCCTTGCAGAGGTTCCCAACGCCGGCAAGGTCTATTATCATCGGCATCCTATGCCCAAAAGGAATGTGATTATTATGAGCTGTAAGACGTTGACTGCTGCTGCTGTCGTTATGCTGATGTTTACCGCCGGTTGCTCCGTGTTCGAGAGAGTGGTTTATCGTCCCGACATCAATCAGGGCAATTATCTGACCGCAGCTGACGTCGCCAAAATCCACACCGGCATGACCAAGCAGCAGGTGGCCTATACCCTTGGCACTTCAATGATGAAGGATCCGTTCGGCTCGAACACCTGGTATTACATTTTCCGCCGTGAACCGGGCCATGAAGCGGTCTCGCAGCAAACGCTGACGCTGACCTTTAACAGCAGCGACATCCTGACGCATATTGACAACAAACCGACGCTCGAAGGCCCCAGCACCAGTCAATAAGTGGCGTTACCCGCTACTATGGCGGCGTGAAGGTTGACCTGTATAAGGTCTGGGATCGCCTGCCGTTGCGCAGGCAGGGGGCGGCGGCGGTTATTTCCGCGTGCGTTCCGCGCGCTGACGGCGCAATTCCTTGGGGTCGATAAGCAACGGCCGGTAGATCTCCACCCGGTCGCCGTCACTGAGTGTATCGTCCAATTTGGCGGGCCGGCTGAAGATGCCCACTTTATTCACGTTGAGATCGATATCCTGTCGCATAGCCAGAAGACCCGAGGCGCGAATCGCCTGCTCCAGGGTACTCCCCTCCTCCAGCACCAGCTGGCGCAGATACTGGCGCTCCGGCAGGGCGTAAACGACCTCGACCCGGATGTCAGGCATGGTAAACCTCTTTGGCCCGGCGGGTGAACGCCATGACCATGCTGTTCGCCATCTCCTTGAAAATACGCCCAAACGCCAGCTCAATCAGCTTGTTCTTGAATTCAAAATCGAGATGGAATTCGACCTTGCTGGCCTCTTCGCTAAGGGGGATGAAACGCCAATCGCCGGCAAAGGAGCTGAAGGGGCCTTCCACCAAGCGCATCACAATGCTTTGATTTTCAGTGATAACATTGCGGGTGGTGAAGGATTTGCTGATGCCCGCTTTTGAGACATTCATCTCTGCGGTCAGTTCGCTGCCGTTCTTTTCAAGCACCCGACTGGCGGTACAGCCTGGAATGAATTCTGGATAAGCGCTGATATCATTCACCAAGGCGAACATCTGCTCTGCGCTGTAAGGAACCAGCGCGGAGCGCGTAATATGAGGCATAATCTTTCCTGTCTTTATCGATTCACCCTAATATTATCATTTATCTCCAACGAGACAAAAAGACCGTTACGTGCGCTATGCCACGTCTGTGATCAAAAGCCCGTACGCCTTAGAGGAAAGCTTTTCTTCCCCGAGGTTAACTGTATAATATTGCGCACTATGACAAAGAAAAAAGCACACAAACCCGGTTCAGCTACCATTGCGCAAAACAAACGCGCCCGACACGAATACTTTATAGAACAGGAGTTCGAGGCGGGACTCTCGCTGCAGGGATGGGAAGTGAAATCGTTACGCGCCGGCAAAGCGAACATCAGCGACAGCTATGTGCTGCTCAAAGATGGCGAAGCCTACCTTTTTGGCGCCACCTTCCAACCATTGACGGTGGCCTCTTCGCATGTGGTCTGTGACCCGATGCGAACCCGCAAGCTTTTACTCAATAAGCGTGAACTGGATTCACTGTTTGGCCGCGTTAACCGTGAAGGCTACACCGTTGTGGCGCTCTCGCTGTATTGGAAAAACGCGTGGGTGAAAGTGAAAATCGGCGTGGCCAAAGGTAAAAAAGAGTACGATAAACGGACAGATATCAAAGAACGCGAATGGCAGTTGGATAAGGCACGCATCATGAAGCATGCCGGCCGATAGCGTTGCCTTGCCACTGCAAGTTTGCTATAATGAAATTAACAACTTGGGGCTGATCCTGGACTCGACGGGATTTGCGAAACCTAAGGTGCATGCCGAGGTGGGGTTGGCCTCGTAAAAAAGCCTCAAAAAAAATAATTGCAAACGACTCGCAATTCGAATCTGAAACTGCTTTAGCAGCCTAATCAGCTTAATAACCTGAAGATTCCCTCTCTCCCTAGCCTCCGCTCTTAGGACGGGGATCAAGAGAGGTCAAACCCAAAAGAGATCGCGTGGATGTCCTGCCTGGGGCTGAAGCGTTAAAACCAATCAGGCTAGTTTGTTAGTGGCGTGTCCGTCCGCAGCTGACAGGTGAATGTAAAGACTGGACTAAGCATGTAGTGCCGAAGGCGTAGAAATTCCGGACGCGGGTTCAAATCCCGCCAGCTCCACCAAATTCTCCATCGGTGATTACCAGAGTCATCCGATGAAGTCCTAAGAGCCCGCACAGCGCAAGCCCTGCGGGCTTTTTTGTGTCTGTAACCTCCCGCGACTGTCGATTCGCCTAAATCAAGAGAAAATCGGTACACGTTTAGGTACAGGCTATAATGTGGGTCAGCACCATTTATTATGCGAAAACGTTCTCCTATGTTTCCATTATGGACTTATTTGATGATATTAAACCTTCGGTGGTTTGCCTCCCCCCCCTAATGATCTTTTTACTAAAAGAGAATTGAAAATTATTATTTATACGATAAGGAAACTATCCGCAAAAGAAATAGCGCCTAAGTTAGGTATTCCACATAGAACTGTAGAGAATAAAAGGTTGAGGTTTTATGCCAAAGCAGACGTCTGTTTTCTCAAAGGACTTATTAATTATTGGGTAATGACTCCAATTAGTAGAACATGTGTTTTTCGATGAAGGCTCCGATGACTTTTTCGTGGATCTCGACAGAGCGCGAGAAGCAAATCGTTTTACGCGCCAGTCGTTTAATGCATAGGTATCTACACATCAGGGAGGAGGCTTAAGAGCAACTCTCGCTAAATGAGTAAGTTCTTCCAGACTATATTCCGATAATAATTTTAGTGTATTCAACAAGATGGATAGGCCAGCGAGCAGAGCAGGAGCGCTCTCTCTGCGGCCTCGCTTTTGCTGTCGTCCTGACAAGCGACATATCAGCTGGCGGGCTGCCGCATTTTCTTCTCCTTCAGCGCGTTGCAGCCGCCATACCAGAACAGCAGCCATACTGGCTATTAACAACCTGCGTAGTACGGCTGGCGCGCTGCGCTGAAGCCATGTTTCTACGTCATGTCCGGCACCTTTCAGCAACTTAAAAAATGATTCAATATTCCAGCGCCAGTAATACCAACGAGCTACTTCCTCGCAGGTGATCTCGCTGCAAACGTTTGTAAGCAGCGTCCAGCGTCCCACCACATTACCGAGATCATCCGTAAGCCGAACAACAACCAATCTGACCGTCAGAGGCTCTCCAGGTTGGATTTTTATGCGGCGGCCGGTTTCTTTATCTTTACGCTTCTGCTGCGCAGCTCGGGTTATGACTATCGAGGTTTCACTGATTTCCATATCAGCTTTTTTCCCTTTCCAGTCTACCTGTCCGCATCCGTTGTATGGCAGAAGAGCAGCAATCTCACCAATTTTCAATGAATTACCTTGCCACTCTGCACCATGTCCTTCTTTTCCTCGGATAAGCCAGCATATTCCTTGAGTACTCAACGTCCGCATATGTCCAATAGAGTCACCCTCTCTATCAATTATATGAATCAGCTTTTTACCTATATTAAGCGATTCCACACGGGCAATATCGGTCGTCAAGGCGTCCATATGTGTCTGCCGTTCGGACAGTCCTTCCGCCAACGTTGAATGACAACCGGTTGCATCGGTAAGTGTCTGAGATAGAGGCGCTATTGGCAAACCCGTGCCAGCATCAACCAGCAAGCTGCTTTGAAGTTCATATCCAACATCGCCACCGTGCGTCATTTTTAAGCGTCCGTATTTGGCATGATGGTAAAGAAATTGTAAACGTGACCAATCATGAACAACGAGAGCGTATGGATGCGGGCTAAGCGAAATTTGCTCAAGTGCTAGCGAAATAATTGGCTCATTGAGTTGACTGAAGCTAATTCGCTTATTATTCAGAAAACGCCAGACAGCTTGGGTAGTTGCGAAAGTTGATTTTTGAGCACTTGCGAGGTCTTTAACCGCAGAAGCAAGAAGAGCCGCGGGCGTCATATGCTGTTTAACCAGCGTCTGATATCGGCGGGTAAGGCGAGAGTCAATCCCGCCAACAGATAGGTTGAAATCATTCTGCAAAGTAATAACAGGTATCACGATAAATGTGTAGATACCTATG
>NZ_FRDB01000085.1 GCF_900143145.1 Candidatus Sodalis sp. SoCistrobi | reverse complement strand
CGGCGACTCCTACGATAATGCGATGGCAGAGAGTATCAACGGGTTGTACAAAACGGAGGTTATCCACCGCGGGAGCTGGAAAAACCGGACGGAAGTGGAGTTGGCCACGCTGGACTGGGTGGACTGGTACAACAACAGAAGGCTGCTCGGGCGGCTGGGTTACATCCCTCCTACTGAAGCCGAAATGAACTATTACGCTTTGCAATTAGCATCAGAGGAAGCGGCGTAGTATTGCCAAAATTACTCTCTAATAAACTCGGGGTTATTCAACCTGGACGCGCTGGCGCAAACCGCCCATCGTTTGAAAGGGGTGTTCGCGATGCTTGGCCTGGAGCCGGGTAAACGTGCCTGTGAATCTCTTGAGTTTTATATTAAACAACAAGATGTATCGAAGATGGGATCGGAGATCCATCAAATTGATGTTTTTGTCACTAAAATGCTGCAGCATGCAAGGTAGCCTTAACTATGAATAACCTTAATGTCATCATTGCCGATGACCATCCGATCGTCCTGTTCGGCATTCGGAAATCCCTTGAACAAATCGAATGGGTCAACGTGGTTGGCGAATTCGAGGATTCCACCGCCCTTATTAATAGTCTTGGCAAACTGGATGCGAATGTCTTGGTGACGGATCTCTCCATGCCCGGTGAAAAGTATGGCGATGGCATCACGCTGATTAAATATATCAAGCGCCATTATCCTCACCTGGCGATCATTGTCCTGACCATGAACAACAACCCGGCGATTTTAAGCGCGGTGCTGGAGTTGGATATCGATGGCATCGTGCTCAAACAGGGCGCGCCCACTGATCTGCCCAAAGCGCTGGCCTCGCTGCAGAAAGGCAAAAAATACACCCCCGAAAGCGTAGCGAAGCTTCTGGAGCGCATCAGCGCCGGCGGTTATGGCGACAAACGCCTGTCGCCCAAGGAAAGCGAAGTGCTTCGCTTGTTTGCCGAGGGTTTTCTGGTGACCGAAATCGCCAAAAAACTAAATCGAAGCATCAAGACCATCAGCAGCCAAAAAAAATCGGCCATGCTCAAACTGGGCGTGGAAAACGATATCGGGCTGTTGAACTACCTGTCATCGGTCAGCATGGCGCCGGTCGATAAAGACTAACTCGCCTTTCTTTCGGTCGCGCGGCACGGTGTGCCGCCGCGCCGCTTGCAGCGGCATCCTCTCTGTGCAGAGCATCCGCACGCGTTATCCGCCAGAATAGGCCCTCATGGCCTGCCACCGGCCTTAATCGGTAATTGCAAGCCTAGCGGCTCACCGCGGGCATGATCCGGCCATGCGCGCCAGTAAAATCACCGCCCCAGACTGACCGCCAAAGCGCGCCTGCGCAACCCCCGCCCCGGACGCTACTGATCATATCCTGTCTCAGCGTCTTTGCGCGCTTGACGCACCTGTTGACTGTAGGCCGAAAGCACCGGTTGCAGGACCTCCAGCGTTACCGGTTTTGACAGGCAATTGTCCATGCCCGCATCCAGACAGCGCTGCTTCTCTTCCGCCAGGGCATTGGCGGTGACGCCGACCACGGGCGTCACTCTGCCCTGCGTTCGCAGCGCGCGGGCAAACTGATAACCATCCATATTGGGCATATTGACGTCGCTGAGAATAATGTCCACCGCCTGCCGGCTTATCATATTCAACGCATCCAGCCCGTCGTTAGCGGTGATGACCTGGTATCCCAGCGAGCCCAACTGATCCGCCAATAACCGACGATTAATGGGATGGTCGTCCACGACCAGAATCAGGATATCCTCGTTGGCGACGCTTGCCGGCATCATCACCGGCGGCGCCGGCAATGCCGGCCATGTCGCCTGGTCGCCGCGATACAAATAATTGAGCAGCAGCGGCAGATCGCCGGCAAACGCCGGGCTTAAGTGCCAATAGCCGGGGCGGATTTCCTCTGCCGGACCGATATGATCGTTTGAGAAGCAAATCGTGGCGCGCGCCCTCCCTTCCGGCTGTTGGGGATCATCGCAAATAAACATATCGTCGAAGCTGAGGGCCTCATCGCGATAGTCCAGCACAGTCAGGCCGTGGTGGCGCAGCAACAGCTGCAGATAGCGACCCATGGCGCTATTACGCACCGCCAGCCAGCAGGTGTGGCCGGCGGCATCCTGTTTTTCCACCGGCCGGGTGACCGCCTGATAAAGCGGCAGGCGGATGGTGAAACGGCTGCCGAGGCCCCGTTCGGATTCCACGGCGATATCGCCGTCCATCAAATTGACCAGTTTTTCACAAATCGCCAGCCCCAGCCCGGTGCCCTGAGTCGGGCGCTGGCCGCCGTCGCCCAATTGTACAAACGGGTCAAACAGCTGCATCACTTCCCGCGTCTGCATGCCAACGCCGGTATCCCGTACGCTAAACAGCAGGTAGCCGTCGCGGCAATACACCGTGACGACGATACTGCCGCTGCGGGTAAATTTGATGGCGTTATTGAGCAAATTAGACAGCACCTGCTGTAGACGCACCGGGTCGCCGCGCAGGCTGTCCGGTACATCCGGGTCGATAAAGCAATACAGCCCCAGGCGTTTTTTCACCACCAGCGACAGGTAGTTGCCGACAATATAGCTCACCATTTCGCGCGGGGAGTATTCCTTTGGTTCTATTTTCAGCTGTTCCGATTCAATTTTTGAGAAATCGAGAATGTCGCTGATGTTATTCAATAACAGCGCCGAGGAGTTACTCATTGCCATGACCAGCCGATCGACGTCGTCCGGCAGCGCCTTGGTTTTCAACAAATCGAGGTTGCCGATAATGCCGTACAGCGGGGTGCGCAATTCGTGGCTGACGGTCGCCAGGAACATCGACTTGGCCTGGCTTGCCTGCTCGGCGGCCGCCGCCATATCCTGTAACGACTCCTCCATGCGCACCCGGACGCTGACATCCACCAGCACGCAGATGGCGACGTTCTGATTGCGATAACGGGAATGGACGAAGCTGATTTGCAGGTTGGTGTTATTACTGGTGATCACATCGACGAAATTGACCTGCTGCCCGCAGATGATATGGGTAATACGCTGACGATCTTCATGGGTGAGCATACTCAAATAATTATGTGCCAGCTCGTTACTTATCAAATTGGCGCCATCGCTGATGCGCAGAATGGAAATCCCCACCGGCGCCGAGGCGACAATTTTGCGGTTAAACTGCTCGTTTTCTTCCAATTGGAATACGTTCTTTTCCGCCGGCGCCAGCATCCTGCGCTCAAACAGCCAGGTCAGGCACATCAGCGCCGCCGCAGAGAACAGATTCAGCAGTCCCAGTTTGAACAGCAGCATGTTGAGATTGTCTATCACCGCGCTGCGCGGCAGCGAAAACGCCATACTCAGCGCGGTCTGGGACAGCGCTTTTTTCATGACCAGATTGGCAAAGCCGTGGTTGTAACCAAAAAAAGCCGGCTGTGAGGGAAACGTGCTGAGCGCCGCCGCGCTGCGCTCACCGCTGTTCAGCGTCAGCAGCGGCAGGTTGTTCTGGTCGAGCAGGGTCAGGCCAAGCGGCAAATTACTGGCGCTGGCGAAATCCTCCAGCCGCATCGTTTGCTCGATGCCGATAAGAGCTTCGAGCTTATTACCGCTGTACAGGGGGATGAGTACATAATAATTACCGTTGTCGTGCCGGTTACCGGGGGTAACCCAATATTGTGTGCCTTGCCGTTCGGTAAGGCGCGCGTTACGGAATTTGATAACCTGGCGCACCAGGCTTTTAGGTGCGGCATCGTCGCCGTTTTCCACGCTGCGCATGCTGAAATCCGCCAGGCACAGGCTCTCACCGCCAATGTAAAACACCCGGTTAAGATCGTAAGCGTCGGAAAAATTATCTTTCCAATAGCTGAGAAAATAGGTCAACGCGTTGACCGCCGTATGAAAGCGCGGACTTTCACTGGCGCAATCGCCGTTAGGGATAAGCGCGCTGTAGCGCGGTTGGGTCAGTTTGGCGCCGGTGTTGCCGTCCAGCATGTCCAGCCCGCTCAAGCTGCCGGTTAACCGGTTTTCCGCCATGTATTTTAGCTGACGCGTGATGTCCGCCGAGTGACGGATGTAATTTTGCGCCTGTTCATAGCTATTGTCGTACTCCTGGCGCAGCACGGCTTCCCGCTGGTGCAGCAGACTAAAAAAATAGAGAAAGGATAATAACGCGCCGAGCGCCCACAGCATGAGTGCCAGCGTCCTGAACAGGTAGCGGGAAATTTTGACCGTGGTGCGAAACGAAGTGAAATATTTCAAGCCCGTACCGTTCGATAAAAGAAAATCAGCCGAAATTAAAAAGGCCAGCGCAACCGCGCTGGCTCTTTTTGCTTACCGTTACTCGCCGGCACCACGCCGGCGGTGGCGATTATTCGCGTTCGCCGTCAACATCATCGTCACCCTCGACGCCATTATCCGCCTCATCGGCGTCATCAGCATCAGCGACGGTGCCATCCGCTAGCGCGTCAGGGCTCGCCACCGAATCCAGATCGTCGTCATCGACCGGTTCGGCGACGCGCTGCAGCCCCACCACGTGCTCGTCCTGCGCGGTGCGGATAAGCGTCACGCCCTGGGTGTTGCGGCCCACGATGCTGACCTCGGAGACCCGCGTACGCACCAGCGTGCCGGCGTCCGTTATCATCATGATTTGATCGCAGTCATCCACCTGCACCGCGCCGACCACCTCGCCATTACGCTCGCTCACCTTGATGGAGATAACCCCTTGGGTGGCGCGGGACTTGGTCGGATACTCCGCCTGCGCGGTGCGCTTGCCGTAACCGTGCTGCGTCACCGTCAGGATCGGCCCCTCGCCGCGCGGCACGATGAGAGACACCACTCGGTCGCCTTCGGCCAGATTGATACCGCGCACGCCGGTGGCGGTCCGCCCCATGCTGCGCACCTGGCTTTCGGGGAAACGCACCACTTTACCGTAGGCGGAGAACAGCATGACCTCGTTGCTGCCGTCGGTCAGATCGACACCAATCAGCTCATCGCCATCGTTAAGATTGACGGCGATAATACCGGCGCTGCGCGGACGGCTGAACTCAATCAGGGAGGTCTTCTTCACGGTGCCGCTGGCGGTCGCCATAAAGACGTGGCGTCCTTCTTCGTACTCACGCACCGGCAAGATGGCGGTAATACGTTCGTTGGACTCCAGCGGCAGCAGATTGACTATCGGCCGCCCACGGGCGCCGCGGCTGGCTTCCGGCAGTTGATAAACCTTCATCCAGTACATCCGTCCCCGGCTGGAGAACAGCAAAATAGTGTCGTGGGTATTCGCCACCAGCAGCCGGTCGATAAAGTCCTCTTCCTTGATGCTGGCCGCCGACTTGCCTTTGCCGCCGCGGCGCTGCGCCTCATAGTCCGTCAACGGCTGATACTTCACGTAACCCTGATGGGACAGGGTAACGACCACATCTTCCTGGTTGATCAGGTCTTCGATGTTGATATCCGACGTGTTGGCGGTAATCTCGGTGCGGCGCGGATCGTTATACTGCTCTTTAATGGCCACCAGCTCTTCGCGGATCACCTCCATCAAGCGGTCAGGGTTCTGCAGGATACGGATAAGTTCAGCTATCTGGGTCAACAGCTCCTTGTACTCATCCAGCAGCTTTTCGTGCTCCAGACCGGTCAATTTTTGCAGGCGCAAATCCAAAATCGCCTGGGCCTGCTGCTCGGTCAGGTAATATTGACCATCGCGAATGCCGTATTCCGGCTCCAGCCATTCCGGCCGCGCAGCGTCGTCGCCGGCGCGCTCCAGCATGGCGGAGACGGTGCCCAGCGCCCAAGAACGCGCGATCAGGCCGGCTTTCGCTTCCGCCGGGGTCGGCGCCTGGCGAATCAGCTCAATAATCGGGTCGATGTTCGCCAGCGCCACCGCCAGCGCTTCCAGAATATGGGCACGATCGCGGGCTTTGCGTAGTTCAAAAATCGTGCGGCGGGTCACCACTTCACGGCGGTGGCGCACGAAGGCGGATAAAATGTCCTTCAGCGGCAGGATCTTCGGCTGCCCCTGATGCAGCGCCACCATATTGATACCAAACGACACCTGCAGCTGGGTCAGGGAGTAGAGGTTGTTGAGCACCACCTCCCCCACCGCGTCGCGTTTGATTTCAATCACGATGCGCATGCCGTCCTTGTCGGATTCATCGCGCAGACCGCTGATGCCTTCGACGCGCTTTTCCTTTACCAGCTCGGCGATTTTCTCAATCAGACGCGCTTTATTCACCTGATAGGGAATTTCATGCACGATGATGGTTTCACGGCCGGACTTGCCGTCCGTTTCCACCTCGGCGCGCGCGCGGATGTAGATTTTGCCGCGCCCGGTGCGGTAGGCCTCTTCAATGCCGCGCCGGCCATTAATAATGGCGGCGGTCGGGAAATCGGGCCCGGGGATGTGCTCCATCAAGCCTTCGACGCTGATGTTCTCGTCGTCGATATAGGCCAGACAGCCATCGATAACTTCCGCGAGGTTGTGGGGCGGTATGTTGGTGGCCATTCCCACCGCGATGCCGGACGAGCCGTTGACCAGCAGGTTGGGGATCCTGGTGGGCATGACATCGGGAATTTGCTCGGTGCCGTCATAGTTGGGCACGTAATCGACGGTTTCTTTTTCCAGATCCGCCAGCAATTCGTGGGCAATTTTCGCCATGCGCACTTCGGTATAACGCATCGCCGCGGCGGAGTCGCCGTCAACGGAACCAAAGTTGCCCTGGCCATCCACCAGCATGTAACGCAGCGAGAACGGCTGTGCCATACGCACGATGGTGTCGTAGACGGCGGTATCCCCGTGAGGGTGATATTTACCGATGACGTCGCCGACAACGCGCGCCGATTTTTTATAAGGTTTATTCCAGTCATTACCGAGCACGCTCATCGCGAACAGCACGCGACGGTGCACGGGCTTGAGCCCGTCGCGCACATCCGGCAACGCACGTCCGACGATGACGGACATGGCGTAATCCAGATAAGAACGTTTCAGCTCTTCTTCGATATTGACCGGTGTAATTTCTCTGGCAAGGTCGCTCATGGAGCCGCTATCCCTCTACTAATGAAGCTTCTACCCGGATTTAAAGGTGTCAAAGTATACCATCTTTTTTCTGTGAAAGGGCACCGTCACCGTTGAAAGGCGCTGCGGAATCATCTCATGTCGCGACAAGCACCCCTTAACCGCAACGACGCGGGGAAAATGCCCGCTTTTGCCGGCAAACGGGCTGCCGGACGGTCCGGTTGCGCGTATACTTAGCCGATAAATGGATAAGGAGCTGTTACATGACCCCTGAAGTGAGTAAAGAAACGAGCCAGCCGGCGGCGCCTCGTCAGGAAAACGTCGATCCGAGCGAAATCGCCAAATTTGACGCAGTCGCCGCCCGCTGGTGGGATCTCGAGGGAGAATTCAAACCGCTGCACCGCATCAATCCGCTGCGCCTGGATTATATTCTCGAACGCGCCGGCGGTCTGTTTGGCAAAAACGTGCTGGACGTGGGCTGCGGGGGCGGCATTTTAGCGGAAAGCATGGCGCGGGAAGGGGCCAAAGTCACCGGGTTGGACATGGGCGCCGAGCCGCTGGAGGTCGCCCGCCTGCACGCGCTTGAGAGCGGGGTGACGCTGGCGTATCACCAGCAGACGGTGGAAGAACACGCCGAAGCGCATCCCGGCGCCTATGATGTGGTGACCTGTATGGAAGTGCTGGAACATGTGCCGGATCCGGCGTCGATTGTCCGGGCCTGCGCCCGTTTGGTAAAACCCGGCGGCGAGGTGTTTTTCTCAACGCTGAATCGCAATACCAAGGCCTGGCTGATGGCTATCGTCGGCGCTGAATATGTGCTGCGCATGGTGCCGCGGGGGACCCACGATATCACAAAATTCATTAAGCCCGCCGAACTGCTGGGGTGGGTGGATGAGACCCCGCTGCGCGAGCAGCACATTATCGGTCTGCATTACCAACCGCTGCGGGATCGTTTCTATCTTGGCGGCAACGTCGATGTCAATTATATGCTGCACACGCGGCGCCAGGCGTAAGGCGTAAGACGCTAGCGCCGACCGAGAAACGTAGCGGCATAGGCTACCGGCGCGATCGTCGTCCGGCAGCCACTGCCGCCGTCTCTCTGTCATCTATGCCGCCTTGCCATCCCGTCCCGCCATCTTCTTCCATCATGGCCCCGTTAGCGGACAGCGTTCAATTAAGCAACGATCGCATTATTTTAGAAAATTTTATCCCCCGCAATTGACAAGCGCGAAGCGCAGGCACAATAGCGGCTTACCCGCTTGATGACCGTTTCTCCCCAACGTTATCCACAAAAGTAGGCAAGTTACTCACTTGCATTGCGCAGGCTTTGTCACTATCTTGTTACCAAACTAACAAAAAGACCCCATATATAGTGATTTGCCCCTTGGCAAGGCACTATTTTGCCTGCGCGCCAGCAAGGGCGTTTGCGGGTCTCTCAGACAGGTATACTGCCGCATGAACCAGAGTCTGCTCGTCACCAAGCGCGATGGACGTAAAGAAACCATTAACCTCGATAAAATCCACCGGGTCATCGACTGGGCGGCCGAGGGTCTGGAAAACGTTTCCGTTTCCCAAGTGGAATTACGCTCCCATATTCAGTTCTACGACGGCATCAAAACCGCCGATATTCATGAAACCATCATTAAAGCCGCGGCGGATTTGATTTCACGCGAGGCGCCCGACTACCAGTATCTCGCCGCCCGGCTGGCGGTGTTCCATTTGCGCAAAAAAGCCTACGGCCAGTTTGAGCCGCCGAAACTCTACGATCATGTGTCGCGTCTGGTCGAGATGGGCAAATACGATAAACATTTGCTGACCGACTACAGCGCCGAAGAGTTCGAGCAGATGGACGGGTTTATCGATCACTGGCGCGATATGAACTTTTCCTACGCCGCCGTCAAACAGCTGGAAGGCAAGTATCTGGCGCAAAACCGGGTAACCGGCGAAATCTATGAGAGCGCCCAGTTTCTGTATATGCTGGTCGCGGCCTGCCTGTTCTCCGGCTATCCGCGCGCGACCCGTCTGGATTACGTCAAGCGGTTCTATGACGCCGTTTCGATGTTTAAGATATCGCTGCCGACGCCGATTATGTCCGGCGTACGCACCCCGACCCGTCAGTTTAGTTCCTGCGTGCTCATCGAGTGCGGCGACAGCCTCGATTCGATTAACGCCACCTCCAGCGCGATTGTGAAATACGTGTCCCAGCGCGCCGGGATAGGCATCAATGCCGGCCGACTTCGCGCGCTGGGGAGCCCGATTCGCGGCGGCGAAGCTTTCCATACCGGCTGTATTCCGTTCTATAAGCATTTCCAGACCGCGGTCAAATCCTGCTCACAGGGCGGCGTGCGCGGCGGCGCGGCCACGTTGTTCTATCCCATGTGGCATCTGGAGGTCGAAAGCCTGCTGGTGCTAAAAAACAACCGCGGCGTGGAAGCCAACCGGGTGCGCCATATGGATTACGGCGTGCAGATTAACAAACTGATGTATCAGCGTTTGGTCAAGGGCGAGGATATCACGCTGTTCAGCCCCTCCGACGTGTCGGGCTTATATGATGCCTTCTTTGCCGATCAGGATGAATTCGAGCGGCTTTATACCCTGTATGAGCAGGACAGCAGTATCCGCCAGCGCCGTATCAAGGCGGTGGAGTTGTTCTCGCTAATGATGCAAGAGCGCGCTTCCACCGGCCGTATCTATGTGCAAAACGTCGATCATTGCAACACCCACAGCCCGTTCGATGCCGCGGTGGCGCCGATTCGCCAGTCCAACCTGTGTCTGGAAATCGCTCTGCCCACCAAGCCGTTGGACGATGTCAACGACGACAGCGGTGAAATCGCCCTGTGTACCTTGTCGGCTTTCAACCTTGGGGCTATCGACAGCCTTGACGATCTGGGCGAGCTGGCGACGCTTGCGGTGCGCGCGCTCGATGCGCTGCTCGACTACCAGGACTACCCGATCCCGGCCGCCAAACGCGGCGCCATGGGCCGCCGCACGCTCGGCGTCGGCGTGATCAACTTCGCGTACTATTTGGCCAAACATGGGGTACGCTACTCCGACGGCAGCGCCAACAATCTGACCCACCGCACGTTTGAAGCCATTCAGTACTATCTGTTAAAGGCGTCCAACGATCTGGCCCGTGAGCGCGGCGCCTGCCCGTGGTTTAATGAGACCACCTATGCGCAGGGTATTTTGCCCATCGATACCTATAAAAAGGATCTCGACGCCATCGTTAGCGAACCCCTGCATTACGCTTGGGAAGCGCTGCGCGCGGACATCAAGCAGCACGGCTTGCGTAACTCCACCCTGTCGGCGCTGATGCCCTCGGAAACGTCTTCGCAGATTTCCAACGCCACCAACGGCATCGAACCGCCGCGCGGCCTGGTGAGTATCAAAGCGTCCAAAGACGGTATTTTGCGTCAGGTGGTGCCGGAGTCTATCCGGCTGCAGAAAGGCTACGAGCTGCTGTGGGAGATGCCGAGCAACGACGGCTATCTGCATTTGGTGGGGGTGATGCAGAAGTTCGTCGATCAGGCCATTTCCGCCAACACCAATTACGATCCGTCCCGTTTCCCGGCCGGGAAAGTACCGATGAAGCAGCTGTTAAAAGATTTGCTGACCGCGTACAAGTTCGGCGTGAAAACGCTCTACTACCAGAACACCCGCGACGGCGCGGAAGACGCGCAGGAAGACATGCAGGCGACGCAGCAGGACGATTGCGAAAGCGGCGCCTGCAAGATATGAACATGGACGCGGGCGGTAGCGATGCCGCCCGCGTTTAACGGGAGTACCCATGGCCTATAGCACCTTTTCACAAGTTAAAAACAACCAACTGCTGGAGCCGATGTTTTTCGGCCAGTCGGTTAACGTCGCGCGTTTTGATCAGCAGAAATACGACATTTTTGAAAAGCTGATTGAGAAACAATTGTCGTTTTTCTGGCGCCCGGAAGAGGTTGATGTGTCGCGCGATCGCATCGATTATCAGGCGCTGCCGGAACACGAAAAACATATCTTTATCAGTAACCTCAAATATCAGACGCTGCTGGATTCCATCCAGGGCCGCAGCCCCAATGTCGCGTTATTGCCGCTGATTTCGATACCGGAGCTGGAAACCTGGGTGGAAACCTGGGCGTTTTCCGAAACCATTCACTCGCGCTCCTATACCCATATCATCCGCAATATCGTCAACGATCCGTCGCTGGTGTTCGACGACATCGTCACCAATGAGGAAATCCTGAAACGCGCCAAGGATATCTCCGGCTATTACGACGGGCTTATCGAGCTGACCAGCTATTACCATCTGCTGAATCACCCCGGATAAATTAGAGTCTATACTTTAAAAGTGGAGGTCTCTATGACAACGACCAAACGTTACTCTCCGGAAGTCCGTGAACGGGCAGTTAATCTAGTGCTGGAAACTCAGCATGAGCA
>NZ_FRDB01000334.1 GCF_900143145.1 Candidatus Sodalis sp. SoCistrobi | reverse complement strand
TCATATGCTGTTTAACCAGCGTCTGATATCGGCGGGTAAGGCGAGAGTCAATCCCGCCAACAGATAGGTTGAAATCATTCTGCAAAGTAATAACAGGTATCACGATAAATGTGTAGATACCTATGCCCTGAGCGAGGGGATGCTGCGCGTTACCCAGGCCATCCGGCCCGATTTTGCCATCGAAAGCGTCCGTGCCAGGTTACAAAGCCTGACGGAAGAGGCGCGCCGCCGTATTCCCGCCGATTTGGCGCAGGATGATAAGCTCGACCTGCTGATCGAGCTGTTTTACCGCACTTGGGGTTTTGGCGGCGTCGGCGGCGTTTACCGTCTGTCCGACGCGCTGTGGCTGGATAAGGTGTTGGACCGTCGACAGGGGTTGCCCGCGTCGCTGGGGATTATACTGCTGCATATCGCTCAGGCGTTGGGGATCCCCTTAATGCCGGTGATTTTCCCGACGCAGATGATCCTGCGCGCCGACTGGCTGGACGGCGAGATGTGGCTGATGAATCCCATCAATGGCGACCCGCTGGATGCGCATACGCTGGATATCTGGCTACGCGGTAATCTCGGTGAGGGGGTGCAGCTTGCCGAAGAGGATCTGGAAGAGGCGGATAATAATACCGTGGTGCGCAAATTGCTCGATACCCTGAAAGGCGCGTTAATGGACGAAAAACAAATGGAGCTGGCGTTACGCGCCAGCGAAGCTATGCTGGAGTTTGACCCGGCGGATCCCTACGAAATCCGCGATCGCGGCCTGATTTATGTCGAGCTGGAGTGCGACCATGTGGCGCTCAACGACTTAAATTACTTTGTCGAGCAATGCCCGGAAGATCCGGTCAGCGAGATGATTAAGGTCCAGATCCACTCCATCGAGCAAAAATCGGTTACCCTACATTGACCGGCGGCGGTATTTACCGCCGGTTGCCGGTTAATTTTAATCAAAAAGGTGAAGCATGAAACATTTAGTGGTCAATATTGGCGACATCCAGGTAGCGAACGATCTGCCCTTCGTGCTGTTTGGCGGCATGAACGTGCTGGAGTCGCGCGATCTGGCGATGCGCATCTGCGAACACTATGTCACCGTGACGGAAAAACTGGGCATTCCCTATGTGTTCAAGGCCTCGTTTGATAAAGCCAACCGATCGTCCATTCATTCCTATCGTGGACCGGGACTGGAAGAGGGGATGAAGATCTTTGCCGAGCTAAAAGCGCAGTTTGGCGTGAAGGTGATAACCGATGTGCACGAAGCCGGCCAGGCGCAAAGCGTGGCGGACGTGGTGGATGTGATTCAGCTTCCGGCATTCTTGGCCCGTCAGACCGATCTGGTGGAGGCCATGGCCCGCACCGGTGCGGTAATCAACGTGAAAAAACCGCAGTTCATCAGCCCGGGACAGGTCGGTAATATCGTCGACAAGTTTCGCGAAGCCGGTAACCACCAGGTGATTTTATGCGATCGCGGCAGCAATTTCGGCTATGACAATCTGGTGGTGGACATGCTGGGTTTTAATGTGATGACCCAGGTTAGCGGCGGTTGTCCGGTGATTTTCGATGTGACCCACGCCCTGCAGACCCGTGACCCGTTTGGCGCCGCCTCCGGCGGACGCCGCGCACAGGTGAGTGAATTGGCCCGCGCCGGTATGGCGGTCGGTATCGCCGGTCTGTTCATCGAAGCGCATCCAGACCCGGCGAATGCCAAATGCGATGGCCCTTCGGCCCTGCCGCTCGCCAAGCTGGAGCCGTTCCTGCGCCAGATGAAGGCGATCGATGAACTGGTAAAATCCTTCCCCGCGCTCGATACATAGGTATCTACACATTTATCGTGATACCTGTTATTACTTTGCAGAATGATTTCAACCTATCTGTTGGCGGGATATTGACTCTCGCCTTACCCGCCGATATCAGACGCTGGTTAAACAGCATATGACACCCGCGGCTCTTCTTGCTTCTGCGGTTAAAGACCTCGCAAGTGCTCAAAAATCAACTTTCGCAACTACCCAAGCTGTCTGGCGTTTTCTGAATAATAAGCGAATTAGCTTCAGTCAACTCAATGAGC
>NZ_FRDB01000124.1 GCF_900143145.1 Candidatus Sodalis sp. SoCistrobi | reverse complement strand
CGGCGACTCCTACGATAATGCGATGGCAGAGAGTATCAACGGGTTGTACAAAACGGAGGTTATCCACCGCGGGAGCTGGAAAAACCGGACGGAAGTGGAGTTGGCCACGCTGGACTGGGTGGACTGGTACAACAACAGAAGGCTGCTCGGGCGGCTGGGTTACATCCCTCCTACTGAAGCCGAAATGAACTATTACGCTTTGCAATTAGCATCAGAGGAAGCGGCGTAGTATTGCCAAAATTACTCTCTAATAAACTCGGGGTTATTCAGTCTGCCTTTCTGGCTCACCGAGTCATTTAACCCGCAGGTCTGTCGATGCCCTTGTCCATTACCGCGCTGGCGCTGGCCGTTATTGCGGGTAATTTACCGCTGTTATTTTTGCCGCAATTACCGACGACCGGCGCGCTCTACCTGATACTGGCTGCCGGCGCGGTGTTATTACTGAGCGGCCGCCGTACGGCGCAGTATCTGGCGGTGGGGGTGCTGATGCTGGCCTGGAGCGGCTATCACGCCCGGCTATTGCTGGTGCAAACGACGGCATGGAGTCAGGGTAATCAGACCCTGATAGCCCGCCTGGCCACCCTTAATCTTTCGGCCGATCAACCGCCCGAGCGTCTGGTGGCCCGCGTCAGCCACATCAACGGGCGGCGGGTATTTCCGCCGGTGGTGGTGGCGCTCCGCTGGCCTTCACCGCCGACAAGGTGGTGCGCCGGGCAGCAGTGGCGACTCAGGGTTGCGCTGCAGCCGGTACACGGGCGCATGAATGAGAGCGGATTCGATAGCCAGCGCTGGGCGATGGCGAATCATCAGCCGCTGCAGGGCAGCGTATTGCGGGCGCGGTTGCTTGACGACGGGTGCAGCCTGCGCCAGCGGTGGGTCCAACGCGCCGTTAACAGCATGCCGCAGCCGCGCTGGCGAGCGCTGATGCTGGCGCTGGGTTTCGGTACCACTCAGGAAATCAGCGACGAGGACTGGCAGCTGCTGTCGCGTACCGGTATTGCCCATCTGATGGCGATTTCCGGGCTACATATCGGCCTGGCGGCGCTGTTTGGCTGGCTGGTGGCGCGAGGGGCCCAGTTTTTCTGGCCGGCGCGCGCGATAGGCGTAGGGTTGCCGCTGCTGTTTTGCTGGCTGTGCGCCGCGGGCTATGTGGCGTTATCCGGGGCAAATTTCCCAGCGCAGCGCGGCCTGCTGGCGCTTACGCTTTGGAGCGTGGTGCGCCTGCGGGGCATGACGCAAAGCCCGTGGCAGATTTTATCGTGGTGCGTCGCGCTTATCCTTATCACCGATCCATTGGCGGTACTGTCCAATAGCCTGTGGCTTTCCTGCACCGCGGTGGCGGCGCTGATTTTCTTCTTCCAGTGGGCGCCGCTACCTGACCGCTGCCGGCGGGGTTGGCGATGGTGCGGGGTTCGCTGGTTGCATTTGCAGGGCGGCATGACACTGCTGCTGTTGCCTATGCAGTGCCTGCTATTCCATGGCGGCAATCCGCTGGCGCTGGCGGCCAATATGTGGGCGGTGCCGCTGGTGTCGTTTATCACCACGCCGCTCATCCTCACGGCCATCGTCACCGGCGGTCAACGCTGGCTGAGCGCTCAGCTTTGGCGCATGGCGGATCTGTCGCTGGAGTGGGTGATGGCGCCGCTTGGGCCGTTGCAACAGGGCTGGTTGACGTTACCGGGTCAGGGCCTGGTATTCAGCGCCGTCGGTTGGCTGGGCATCATCATCTGGCGTTTCGGCTGGTGGCGTCGCTATCCTCTGACGCTTGGCGTGTTGGCCGTGCTGATGCTGCTCAGTGTCAGATCGCCGGGGACGAATGCGCCGCGCTGGCGGCTGGATATGCTGGACGTGGGCCACGGCCTCGCGGTGAGTATTGAGCGCGACGGCAAGACGCTGCTGTATGACACCGGCGCCGGCTGGCGCACGGGTGATATGGGCAAGGCGGTGATCCTGCCCTATCTGGACTGGCGCGGGCTGACGCCGGGACACATCTACCTGAGCCATAGCCATGAGGATCATATTGGCGGCTTGGCCAGCGTGAGCCGCGTCTGGCCGGAGGTCCCGGTCAGCAGCCCCTTTCGCGCGCCCGGTCACCGCTTTTGTCTGCTTTGTCTGCGCGGGCAGCGCTGGCGCTGGCAGGGGTTGCATTTTGAGGTGCTTTGGCCGCCTGAGCCGGTTGAAAGCGCCGGCAATAACGATTCCTGCGTGCTGCGAATCGACGATGGCCAGTTCCGCGTGCTGCTGACCGGCGACATTGAAGCGCAGACGGAACGGGCGTTGTTGCGTTTGGATAGGCGCGCGTTGCGCGCCGATGTCCTGCAAGGACCCCATCACGGCAGCAAAACGTCCTCCCCCGCCGCATTTTTGCGGGCGGTGCGCCCGCAGGTGGCGTTAGCCTCAGCGGGCCGCTACAGTCCCTGGCGCCTGCCGGCGGAGGCGGTGGTGAAGCGTTATCGGCGTCTGGGTATCCGCTGGCAGTATACAGCGGTTAGCGGTCAGCTGAGCGTGCGCTTTTATCCGCGGGGGTTTGACGTTTTCGCTTACCGGGGTCAAATTTCCCGCCGATGGTATCATCAGTGGTTTGGCGTCGCCGCGCTAAATAGGTAGAATAGGCGGCTATTTAGTCCCGGCACTGGTAAATGAATGCTAAACGATAAAGATCTCTCCACCTGGCAGACCTTCCGTCGCCTCTGGCCGATGATCTCACCTTTCAAGGCAGGTCTGATCGTCGCGGCGATTGCTCTGATACTGAATGCCGCCAGCGATACTTTTATGTTATCGCTGCTCAAACCGCTGTTGGATGACGGCTTTGGCAAAGCCAATAGCACTATCCTGGTCTGGATGCCGCTGGTGGTAATTGGCCTGATGGTGCTGCGCGGCGTCAGCGGCTTTGTCTCCAGCTATTGCGTGTCCTGGGTTTCCGGCAAGGTGGTGATGAACATGCGTCGCCGGCTGTTTAATCACATGATGGACATGCCGGTGTCATTTTTTGACCAGCAATCAACCGGCACTCTGCTCTCGCGTATTACCTATGATTCCGAACAGGTGGCCTCATCGTCCTCCGGCGCGCTGATTACCGTCATTCGCGAGGGCGCATCAATCATTGGCCTGTTCGCGATGATGTTCTACTACAGCTGGCAGCTGTCGCTGATTCTGGTGGTGATTGCGCCGGTGGTGTCATTTGCCATCCGGCAGGTATCAAAACGATTCCGCCAGATCAGTAAACGAATGCAAAACACCATGGGTCAGGTGACCACCAGCGCAGAACAGATGCTAAAAGGGCATAAGGAAGTGCTGATTTTCGGTGGCCAAAAGGTGGAGAACGAGCGTTTCAACAGCGTCAGTAATCGCATGCGCCAACAAGGGATGAAAATGGTGGCCGCCTCCTCGGTCTCCGATCCGCTGATCCAGTTTATCGCGTCGCTTGCGCTGGCCTTTGTGCTGTATGCCGCCAGCTTTCCTTCGGTGATGGAAACCCTGACCGCCGGTACCATCACCGTGGTGTTTTCGTCAATGATTGCCCTGATGCGTCCGCTGAAATCTTTAACCAACGTCAATGCCCAGTTTCAGCGCGGTATGGCGGCCTGTCAGACTCTGTTTTCCATTCTTGATATGGAAACCGAAAAGGATGAGGGCACGGTGGAAGTCGAACGCGTCAAAGGGGATATCGCTTTTGACCAGGTTACCTTTTCCTATCCGGGCAAAGAGACGCCTTCGCTGCACGGTATAAGCCTGACCATTCCGGCGGGCCATACGGTGGCGCTGGTGGGGCGCTCCGGCTCCGGTAAATCCACCATCGCCAACCTGCTGACGCGTTTTTATGATATCCAGCAGGGGCAGATTTTGCTCGACGGCACCGATCTGCGCGCCTATAAGCTCGCCTCACTACGTAATCAGGTGGCGCTGGTGTCGCAAAACGTGCATTTGTTTAACGATACTATCGCCAACAACATCGCCTACGCCCGTAAAGCCACCTACTCCCGTGAGCAGATTGAGAACGCGGCGCGCATGGCTTACGCCATGGATTTCATCGAAAAAATGGATCAGGGCCTGGACACGGTGATTGGCGAGAACGGCGTCTTACTGTCCGGCGGCCAGCGCCAGCGCATCGCCATTGCGCGTGCGCTGCTGCGAGATTGCCCGATCCTTATCCTCGACGAGGCCACCTCGGCGCTCGATACCGAATCCGAGAGGGCCATCCAAAAAGCGCTGGATGCGCTGCAGAAAAACCGGACCTCCCTGGTCATTGCCCATCGCCTGTCCACCATCGAAAAAGCCGATGAAATCCTGGTGGTGGAGGAGGGGCGGATCGTGGAGCGCGGCAATCATGAGGAATTGATGTCGCGCCAGGGCGTTTACGCCCAACTTCACCGGTTACAGTTCGGTCAATGATAGCCCGCATCTGGTCCGGCGCCTCGCGGCTGTATTGGCTGTTGTTGCCGTTTTCCTGGTTGTATGGCCTTACCACGGCGATTATCCGTTTCAGCTACCGCCGCGGCTGGCGTAAAGTGCATCGTTTTCCGCTGCCGATTGTGGTAGTGGGCAACTTGACCGCCGGCGGTAACGGTAAAACGCCGGTGGTGCTATGGCTGGTAACGCAATTGCAGCAGCGGGGCTGGCGGGTCGGGGCGGTGTCGCGCGGCTACGGCGGGCGGGCGGCGCACTACCCGCTGCTGGTGGATGCCACCACGACCAGCGATCAGTGCGGGGACGAGCCACTGCTTATTTGGCAGCGTACCGGTGCGCCGGTTGCGGTGGCGCCGCGTCGCGCTGAGGCGGTGGCGGCGCTGTTGCACGCGCAGCCCCTGGATGTGGTGGTGACCGATGACGGTCTGCAGCATTACGCGCTGGGTCGGGACATCGAGTGGGTGGTCATCGACGGCGAGCGTCGTTTCGGCAACGGTTGGTGGTTGCCTGCCGGCCCCATGCGTGAACGGGCCGCGCGCCTGCAAACGGTGCAGGCTGTCATCGTCAACGGCGGCGATGCTCGCCCTGACGAAGTGCCAATGCGCCTTGTCGCTGGCGCGGCGGTCAATCTGCTGAGCGGCGAACGCCGTGCCCTCGCCAGTCTAACATCGGTAGTGGCGATGGCCGGCATTGGCCATCCACCGCGGTTTTTCGCCACGCTGCGCGCGGGCGGCCTAACGCCGGTGCGGGAGGTGGCGTTTGGCGATCATCAGGCCTACCGGCAGCAGATGCTCGATGCGCTGGCCGCGCCGGAGGATCAGCTGCTGATGACGGAGAAGGACGCGGTCAAATGCCGCGCCTTTGCCCGCGCCAACTGGTGGTATTTGCCGGTTGACGCGCACCTGCCCGCCGGCGCGGAAGAGAGATTGCTGACGCCGATTTTGCAGGCGATCCGGCGCTACCGGCCTGCGGCAGACAGCGAGGCGGCGACCTGAAGTTGGGCGGCACGGCGTCGGTGCAGCTACCAGATGCACGGCATCGGGGCGTGAGGGCGGAGATCTGATGTGCGGCGGCAAGGCGTCGGTGCAGCTATCTGATGTAGGGCGCCGGAGCGTCATGGCGGAGATCTGATGTGCGGCGGCACGGCGTCGGCGCAGCTACCTGATGTACGGCGCCGGGGCGTAGGGGCGGAGATCTGATGTACGGCGTCGGGTGCCGCTAGCTGACCGACACTCGCCGGCGGCACGCCCGGACAGGCCGCAAAAAAAAAACGGCCCGGTTAACCTGCGTTAACCGGGCCGTCCGAGCGATGTTTTATTGCTTAGCGGCTAAAATTAGCGAACAGAGCAATGATTTTATTGATGGTTTTCATGGCAGGCCTGTCTTATTAATCTTTGAAGTGTGACTCAGTTCACAAAAATAATACGCTTTCCCTCGCTACATATCAATAACATCTCACCAAAAAAAATGACGATAGTCAGCAATTGCTGCGATAGACGGCAACGTTGGCCGGCGAAGATTCCCGGCCCCGTACCCTTATGTTATTCTCTGCACCACACTCTCTTGCAGAGCCATGCCACCCCTGGAGGAATCATGGATCATCGCCTATTGGAAATCGTCGCTTGCCCGGTGTGTAACGGCAAACTTTACTACAACAAAGAACGACAGGAATTGATTTGCAAGTCCGATGCGCTGGCTTACCCCCTGCGTGACGGTATTCCTGTGCTGCTGGAAAGCGAAGCGCGCGCCATCACGCTGGATGAGACCAATTCATGAGTTTTATCGCCATTATTCCCGCCCGTTTCGCCTCCAGCCGCCTGCCCGGCAAGCCGCTGGCCGACATCAATGGCAAACCCATGGTGGTGCGCGTTATGGAACGGGCGCAAGCCTCCGGCGCCGATCGGATTATTGTCGCCACCGACCATCAAGGGGTGGTCGAGGCGGTTGAGCGCGCCGGCGGCGAAGTGTGCCTGACTCGTCCCGATCACCAGTCCGGCACCGAGCGGCTGCAAGAGGTTATCGATCGCTACGATTTTCCTGACAATCAAATTATCGTCAATGTGCAGGGCGACGAACCGCTCATTCCGCCGCAAATCATCCGCCAGGTGGCGGATAACCTGGCGGGTGCAGAGGCCGGCATGGCGACGCTGGCGGTGCCTATTACCACCGCAGAAGAGGCATTCAACCCCAACGCGGTAAAAGTGGTGGTGGATGCGCACGGTTATGCGCTGTATTTCTCTCGCGCCACTATCCCGTGGGACCGCGAAGGATTTGCCCGCAGCCGCGAGCACCTTTCTCACGGCCTGCTGCGCCATATCGGGATTTATGCCTACCGCGCCGATTTTATACGCCGCTACGTCAGTTGGTCGGCCAGCCCGCTGGAAAAAATCGAGATCCTCGAACAATTGCGTGTCCTGTGGTATGGCGAAAAGATCCATGTTGCGGTGGCGAGCGTCGCGCCCGGCATGGGGGTGGACACGCCGGAGGAGCTGGCGCAGGTCCGTTTTCTGCAGCAGCAACAGGAGTAATTCTCCCGTGCAGGCCGGCGCGATGGCCTGTCGACGTTTCGCGCCGATTTCCCGCCTTTGTTTGATCTAGCGCGACGTTTTAAACGCCGATCCTCCCCATGATGTCATGTGGTGCCGCGCGGTACCCGCCGATTCAATCCTGTGCCGAAAATAAGGTTAGCGATGTCATGGAACAGTTACGCGCTGAGTTAAGCGCCGTTTTGGGTGAGCCGCTGAGCCGGCTTGAACGTATCAGCGAGCAACCTTATGCTCACCTGTATGCCATGTACGACAGGGAGGGCCACGCTCTTTCCCTGGTGGCGAAAAGCTATTTGTGTCCGGGTATTGCCCAGCAGGAAGCCTATAAACTGTCGATGCTGGCCCGGGAAGGCGAAATACGACTGCCGACGGTCTATGGCCTCATTTTATCCCAACATCCCCCCTATATAAAGAGCTGTTGCTGATGGAACGCCTGCGGGGCGTACCGGTCGAGGCGCCGACCCGAACACCGGCGCGCTGGCAGCGGCTCAAAGAGCAAATCGTCGACGGTATTCTCGCCTGGCATCGGATCGACAGTCATGGGCTGGTGGGTAACGTCGACAGTACCCAGGAAAATCGCTGGCCGGCCTGGTACTCGCAGCGGATCGAGGTGATCTGGTCGACGTTGAATAAGGTGTCGGCGCCGCTGCTGCTGCATGATGACCGGATATTGCTGTTTCGCACCCGGCAGTGTTTGCCACGCTTATTTGATGATTTTAACGAAGGCTGCGTGTTGGTGCACGGCAACCTGTCGCTGCGCAGTATGCTCAAGGATCCGCGTAGTGACCAGCTGTTAGCGATGCTGAATCCCGGTACGCTGCTGTGGGCGCCGCGGGAATACGACCTTTACCGGCTGTGCGAGGAAGGGCTGAGCGAAGCATTGCTGTTTCACTATCTCAGCCGCGCGCCGGTGGCGGAGGCATTTCTTTGCCGGCGCTGGCTGTATGCTATCTGGGAGGCGGCGGCGCGCTATATCCACACCGGTCAACTGGACCGTGACCTGTTCGTGCGCGCAAAGCGTGAGCTGCTCCCCTGGCTGGATTAAGAGCGCAGCCCCCGTCGCAGTGGTAGGACCGCGTCACCGGTTTGGCCGCAAAGCGGGTTTGGCTCTGCCGGGCTTGTCGGCCTTGCTTGTCGGCCTTCACCTCACCCTTGTCTGTTCTTCCCTAGGCGCAGCGCGCCGGCGGCATGCGTCAGCGCCCGGCGGTGCCTGTGCTGTCGCGCCGGCAGGTTAGGTCAGCGCCCGGCGGCGCCTAAGCCGTCGCGCCGGCAGGTGGGTCAGCGCCCGTCGGCGCCTATGCCGCCGCGCCGGCAGGTTAGGTCAGCGCCCGGCGGTGCCCAAGCCGCCGTGTCGACAAGAGAGGATTTCCGCACCGGCACGCTTATTTCCGAACGTCGTTATCGCTGGCCGGTACTGGGCTGCCGTTCCCGGCAGGGGCAGGGCGGGACGTCATCGCCAGCAGCCGTTGCCAGACCCGCCCGAGCGTTTCATACCAGACACGCTCGCTGTGACCCAGCCACAGCGGCGAGGGCAGTATTTTCTCCTGCGGCTGCAGAGGACTGCTGATCGCAAGCTGATTCGCCGGCACCGGCATTGGCTGCAGCCCGGCGGCGGCAAAAAAGCCCATCGCCCGGGGCAGATGGTTGGCGGAAGTGACCAGCATCAGCGGCGCTTGTCCTACTAATCTTGCTACACTCGCTGCTTCCTGGCGCGTATCGCGCGGGCTGTCCAAGGTCACGATTGAATCACCCCGGATAAATTAGAGTCTATACTTTAAAAGTGGAGGTCTCTATGACAACGACCAAACGTTACTCTCCGGAAGTCCGTGAACGGGCAGTTAATCTAGTGCTGGAAACTCAGCATGAGCA